>NZ_JBYIQW010000004.1:0-216852 GCF_057707815.1 Actinacidiphila sp. bgisy160 | reverse complement strand
CCCCCCCCCCCCCCCCACGACCGCCGGGTTCGTCAGGAGACGCGACGCACCCAGTAGGCGACGCCCCGGGGCGCCGCGTGCGCGCCGAGGTACTCCTGCTCGCGCATGTCGCACCACGCGGGGATGTCGAGCCGGGCGGCCTCGTCGTCGGAGAGCACCGACACGACGCCGCCCAGCGGCACGTCCCCGATGACCTTCGCCAGCTCGATGACCGGGATCGGGCACCGCTTGCCGAGGGAGTCCACGACGAGGTCGGGCTCGCCCTCCGCCCCCGCCTCCGCCGTCCGTACCGCCCCCGCCGCGGGGCCGGACGCCGGCGCGCCGAGCCGCTCCCGCACCGTCCGCACCACCCCCGGCAGCACCTCGAGGAAGCGGTCCACGTCGCCCGCCTCCGCCCCCGCCGGCAGCGAGACCCGCACGTTCCCCTCGGACAGCACACCCATCGCCTTCAGGACATGGCTGGGCGTCAGCGTGCTGGACGTGCACGACGACCCGGAGGAGACGGAGAAGCCCTCCCGGTCCAGTTCGTGCAGCAGTGCCTCGCCGTCCACGTAGAGGCAGGAGAAGGTCACCACGTTCGGCAGCCGCAGCTCGGGGTGGCCCACCACCTCGACGTCCGGGACGAGTTCGGGCACCGCGGTGCGGATGCGGTCGACCAGGGCGGACAGCCGCGCCGCCTCCGCGGACGCCTCGGCGCGCACCGCCCGCAGGGAGGCCGCCGCGGCGACGATCGCGGGCAGGTTCTCGAAACCGGGCGCGCGCCCCGACTCCCGTTCGTCCGCGGGCCCCTGGACGGCGAAGCGGGTGCCCTTGCGGACCGCCAGCAGGCCCACCCCGGACGGCCCGCCCCACTTGTGGGCGCTCGCGGTCAGCAGCGACCAGCCGCCCGCCACCGCGCCCCAGCCCAGCGACTGGGCGGCGTCGACGAGCAGCGGCACCCCCGCCGCCCGGCACAGCTCCGCGGCCTCGTCGACCGGCTGCACGGTGCCGACCTCGTGGTTGGCGGACTGCAGGCAGGCCAGCGCGGTGTCCTCGCGCAGCGCGGCACCGAAGGCGCCGGCGTCGACCAGACCCGTGCGGTCCGTGCCCACCTCCGTGACATCGGCGTCGTCCACCGCGTGCAGCACGCAGGAGTGTTCGACGGCGGAGACGACCACGTGCCGGCCGACCCGGCGCCGGCCGGCGAGCGCCCCGGCCACCCCCGCGTGCACGGCACGTGTACCCGAAGGAGTGAAAACGAGTTCGTCCGGACGGCACCCGACGGCGTCGGCGGCGGCCTCCCGGGCGGCGTCGAGCAGCAGCCGTGCGCGGCGCCCCTCGCGGTAGAGCCGGGAGGGATCGGCCCACCCCTCGTCGAGCGCGGCGAGGAGGGCCTGCCGGGCGACGGGATGCAGTGGTGCGGCGGACGCGGCGTCGAAGTAGGGCACGTGGTGCACGCTACGCCCCGGCCCCGCCCCGAGCGTCTGGGGACCAGTCAAAAGCGCCCGAAACGGGGCCCTCCGCAGGTGCGCGGCGGTGCCCGACACCCCTTCGGGGGCCGCCCCGGCGCGTTGGCCCCCCTCCCCGCGCGCCCCAAAATCGAGTCCAGTAGGGTTTGGTCCGCATAAACATCCACACCACTGCCCGCGCCAGGGCGACCGACCAGCACAGGCCGGGACTCCGGACGCGCGCGGGCGAGACTCTCGGGAAGGCGCTACGTGAGTCCCTACGGCTCCGACCGCTCGTCGCGGCGCCCGATGCGGCGGATTCTGCCGCAGGCGCTGGCCGCGGGCCTGGTCCTTGCGACCGCCACCGGTTGCACATACGAGGACTTCCCCCGCCTCGGCATGCCCAGCCCCGTCACCAAAGAGGCCCCGATCATCCTGTCGCTCTGGCAGGGCTCCTGGGCTGCCGCGCTCGCGGTCGGCGTGCTCGTGTGGGGTCTGATCATCTGGAGCATCATCTTCCACCGGCGCAGCCGCACCAAGGTGGAGATCCCGCCCCAGGTCCGCTACAACATGCCGATCGAGGCGCTCTTCACCACGGTCCCGCTGGTCATCATCTCGGTGCTCTTCTACTTCACCGCCCGGGACGAGTCCAAGCTGCTGGAGACCTCGGCGCGCCCCGACCACGTCGTCAACGTGGTCGGCTTCCAGTGGAGCTGGGCCTTCAACTACGTCGAGGACGTGGACGGCAACCCGTCGACCCCCGCCGCCGGCAAGGTCCCCGCGGAGCTCTCCTCCATCCCGGCGAAGAAGCTGGACGCGCCCGCGGGCGCCGACGGCGTCTACGACTTCGGCACGCCCGCCTCCAAGGACCAGGACACCGGCAACCCGGGCCCGACCCTGTGGCTCCCCAAGGGCGAGTCGGTCCGGTTCGTCCTCACCTCGCGTGACGTCATCCACTCCTTCTGGGTGGTCCCCTTCCTGATGAAGATGGACGTCATCCCCGGCCACACCAACGTCTTCCAGGTGACTCCCAACAAGGAGGGCACCTTCGTGGGCAAGTGCGCCGAGCTGTGCGGTGTGGACCACTCCCGGATGCTCTTCAACGTCAAGGTCGTCTCCCCGGAGGCCTACAAGCAGCACCTGAAGGACCTGGCGAAGAAGGGGCAGACCGGTTACGTCCCGGCAGGCATTGCCACCACCGGCAACGCCAAGAACGCGGAGACCAAGACCCAGTGAGCATTCTCAACGAACCCCACGGTGCGGCCGCCGCGCACGGCGACATGTACGCGGACGAGCTGCCGGTCCGCACCAAGCAGCCCGGCAATGTCATCGTCAAGTGGCTGACCACCACCGACCACAAGACGATCGGCACGCTCTATCTGGCGACGTCGTTCTTCTTCTTCCTCATCGGCGGTGTGATGGCGCTCGTCATGCGCGCCGAGCTCGCCCGCCCGGGCACTCAGGTGGTGTCCAACGAGCAGTTCAACCAGCTCTTCACGATGCACGGCACCGTGATGCTGCTGATGTTCGCGACCCCGCTCTTCGCCGGCTTCGCGAACTGGATCATGCCGCTGCAGATCGGCGCCCCGGACGTCGCGTTCCCGCGGCTGAACATGTTCGCCTACTGGCTCTACCTGTTCGGCTCACTGATCGCGGTCGCAGGCTTCCTGACCCCGAACGGCGCCGCCGACTTCGGCTGGTTCGCCTACGCCCCGCTGACCGACGCGGTCCGCTCGCCGGGCATCGGCAGCGACCTGTGGATCATGGGTCTGGCGTTCTCCGGCTTCGGCACGATCCTCGGCTCGGTCAACTTCATCACCACGATCATCTGCATGCGCGCTCCCGGCATGACGATGTTCCGGATGCCGATCTTCACCTGGAACGTGCTGCTCACCGGTGTGCTGGTGCTCTTCGCCTTCCCCGTGCTGGCCGCGGCGCTGCTGGCCCTGGAGGCCGACCGGAAGTTCGGTGCGCATGTGTTCGACGCCGCCAACGGCGGCGCATTGCTCTGGCAACACCTCTTCTGGTTCTTCGGGCACCCAGAGGTGTACATCATCGCGCTACCGTTCTTCGGCATCATCAGTGAGGTCATTCCGGTCTTCTCCCGGAAGCCGATGTTCGGCTACGTCAGCCTCATCGCGGCGACGATCTCCATCGCCGGCCTCTCGGCGACGGTGTGGGCCCACCACATGTACGTCACCGGTGGTGTGCTGCTGCCGTTCTTCTCCTTCATGACCTTCCTGATCGCGGTACCGACCGGTGTGAAGTTCTTCAACTGGATCGGCACCATGTGGAAGGGCTCACTGAGCTTCGAGACACCGATGCTCTGGGCGATCGGCTTCCTGATCACCTTCACCTTCGGTGGTCTGACCGGTGTCATCCTGGCCTCGCCGCCGCTGGACTTCCACGTCTCCGACTCCTACTTCGTCGTGGCGCACTTCCACTACGTCGTCTTCGGAACGGTCGTCTTCGCGATGTTCTCCGGCTTCCACTTCTGGTGGCCGAAGTTCACCGGCAAGATGCTCGACGAGCGTCTGGGCAAGATCACCTTCTGGACGCTGTTCTTCGGCTTCCACGGCACCTTCCTCGTCCAGCACTGGCTGGGTGCCGAGGGCATGCCCCGCCGCTACGCGGACTACCTGAACGCGGACGGCTTCACCACGCTGAACACCATCTCGACCATCAGCTCCTTCCTGCTGGGTCTGTCGATGCTGCCGTTCATCTACAACGTGTGGAAGACCGCCAGGTACGGCAAGCCCGTAGAGGTCGACGACCCGTGGGGCTACGGCCGCTCGCTGGAGTGGGCGACCTCCTGCCCGCCGCCGCGGCACAACTTCCTCACGCTGCCGCGCATCCGGTCCGAATCCCCGGCGTTCGACCTCCACCACCCGGAGATCGCCGCTCTGGACCAGCTGGAGAACGTCGGCGCGGCTCCGGCCGTCTCCGGCGGCGATGAGAAGGAGAGCGGCAAGTGAAGTTCCAGGGCAAGCTGTTCCTGTGGCTGTCCGTCTTCTTTCTGGGCATGGCCGTGGTCTACGGCCTGTGGTCCAAGGAGCCGGTCGGCACCACGGCGCTGTTCCTCTCCTTCGGCCTCTCCGTGATGGTCGGGTTCTACCTGGCCTTCACCGCCCGGCGCGCCGACACCGGCGCCCAGGACCGCGAGGACGCGGACGTCGCGGACGACTCCGGCGAGCTGGGCTTCTTCAGCCCGCACAGCTGGCAGCCGCTGCTGCTGGCCTTCGGTGGCGCCCTGGCCTTCCTGGGCATCATCTTCGGCTGGTGGCTGATCTACTTCGCGTCGCCGTTCATCCTCGTCGGCCTGTGGGGCTGGGTCTTCGAGTACTACCGGGGCGAGAACCGCACCCAGTGAGCGCCCCGGCGCCCACGCACCGCACCACGATGGTCCGGACCCCGAGCGGGGGTCCGGGCCATCGCCCGTTCGTACGCGCTCGACGAGCGGCGTAGATCATCTCTGCTTAGCGTGGTGACCATGGGTCACTTTTCTCCGCGCCGCATGGCGACCGCGATCGCCGCAGTGACACTCTCCGCGCCGCTGGCCTCCTGTTCGGGCGGCGGCGATCCCCTCGCCACCGCCCCCTACGATGCCGCCGGCCAGGTCGTGTGGACCGGGGGAGCCGCCGGGTCGAAGAAGGCCGACCCCAAGAAGCCGCTGGAAATCACCGTCAAGGGTGAGGGCAACCGCATCACCGACGTGACGGCCACCGACGGTTCCGGACGCTACGTGAGCGGCCGCCTGTCCGCGGACGGCAAGCGCTGGCGCAGCACCTCGAAGCTCTCCGCCGCGGCGCACTACGTCGTCAAAGTGACCACCGAGGACGCGAAGGGCCACCAGGGACGCAGGACGCTCGCCGTCGACACCACGGGTACCAAGCGCCACCTGAAGGTCACCTTCGGCCCGGAGAGCGGCACCTACGGCGTCGGCCAGCCCATCACCGCCGAGCTGAGCGCCCCGGTCAAGGACACCCTCGGCCGGAGCGTCGTCGAGCGCAACCTGCACGTCAACGCCTCACCCGCGGCCGACGAGGGCGCCTGGTACTGGGTCGACGACAAGACCCTGCACTACCGTCCCCGTACCTACTGGCCCGCGCACGCCCGCATCGACGTGCGCAGCACCCTGAACAACGTGCACATCAAGGGCTCGCTCTACGGGGGTGACGTCAAGCCCCTGACGCTGCGCACCGGCGACCGCATCGAGGCCGTCACCGACGCCGCGAGGCACACCATGACCTTCAAGCGCAACGGCAAGCTCGTCCGCACCATCCCGGTGACCACCGGCAAGCCGGGGTTCTCCACCCGCAACGGCATCAAGGTGGTGCTCGGACAGGAGGCCAACGTACGGATGCGCAGCGAGACCGTCGGTATCGCCTCGGGCAGCTCCGACTCCTACGACCTGCCCGTCCAGTGGGCCACCCGGGTCACCTGGAGCGGTGAGTACGTGCACGCGGCGCCCTGGTCGGTGGGCTCGCAGGGGATCGCCAACGTCAGCCACGGCTGCGTCGGCATGAGCACCGAGAACGCCCACTGGTTCTTCGACAACGTGCGCGTCGGAGACCTCGTCTCGGTCGTCAACAGCCTGGGCGACGACATGCCCGCCTTCGGGAACGGCTTCGGCGACTGGAACCTGTCCTGGAGCGAGTGGCGCAAGGGCAGCGCGACGGGAACGCGCAAGGGCGCCGACCCGGCCGTGGCCGACCGTACCGACGCCCCTGGAGCCCGTCTGCGGCCCGAGATGTGACGCTACGCGTCGACGGCCAGCCGCTGCCTCAGCAGCTCCGCCAGGGCCTCGTTCAGCGCGACCGGGTCGACCGGGTGGCTCACCGCCGCGTCGGCCCGGCTCCAGCTGGCCAGCCAGGCGTCCTGGGGACGCCCGATGAGTACCAGCACCGGCGGGCAGCGGAAGATCTCGTCCTTCACCTGACGGCACACCCCCATGCCGCCGGCCGGGACGGCCTCGCCGTCGAACACGCACGCGTCGATGCCGCCGTTCTCCAGCGCGCTGAGGACCGCCGGGAGGGTCGCGCACTCCAGGTACTCGACCGGCGGCAGGTCGCTCGCAGGGCGGCGGCCGACGGCCAGACGGACCTGTTCCCGGGTGTTCCTGTCGTCGCTGTAGACCAGCACCGTCGCGGTCGTCTGCATCCGTGCCTCCTCGCCTTCGTGGAGTCGCCTGCCTGTGGCCGAACCTTACTCCCGAGCAGGGTCCTTCGAGGAGGGTTAGCTCCTTCGGGCGACGCCTTTCCCTACCTCAAGGGCCTTGACACACCGAATGGCACCCCCCGGAGTGAGCGCGAGATAAGCGACCGACATAATGTCGGTCGTGGCGACAGCAACAGCAGTAGAAACCGGGCACGCGCACCCGTCGGTCAACCGGCCGAACCTCACCAGCGTCGGAACCATCATCTGGCTGAGTTCCGAGCTGATGTTCTTCGCGGCCCTCTTCGCGATGTACTTCACCCTTCGCTCGGTGACGGGTGCCGAGTACTGGAAGGCGCACGCCGACGTCCTGGACATCCCGTTCTCGGCGACGAACACCACGATCCTCGTGCTCTCCTCCTTCACCTGCCAGATGGGTGTCTTCGCCGCCGAGCGCGGCGATGTGAAGAAGCTGCGCGCGTGGTTCATCGTGACGTTCATCATGGGCGCGATCTTCATCGGCGGTCAGATCTTCGAGTACACCAACCTGGTGAAGGAGGACGGCCTCTCGCTCTCCTCCGACCCGTACGGTTCGGTGTTCTACCTGACCACCGGATTCCACGGTCTGCACGTGACGGGTGGTCTCATCGCCTTCCTGCTGGTCCTCGGACGGACCTACGCGGCACGGCGGTTCACCCACGAGCAGGCCACCGCGGCCATCGTCGTGTCCTACTACTGGCACTTCGTCGATGTCGTCTGGATCGGCCTCTTCGCCACGATCTACCTGATCAAGTAGTCGGACCCCCGCGCCCGTTGCGCGCACGGTCACGACATCCAGAACCATCGACGCAAGAGATCCTGACACCGGGGTAATCCGTGAAAAAGCTCTCCGCACGACGGCGCCACCCGCTGGCGGCGCTCGTCGTCCTACTTGTCGCGCTCACGGCCATCGGGGGGCTGTACGCCGCGCTCGCGCCGGCGCCCAAGGCGCAGGCCGACGACAGCTCGCAGTCCCTCGCCATCGAAGAGGGCAAGAGGCTGTACACCGTCGGCTGCTCCAGCTGCCACGGCACGTCGGGGCAGGGCGGCAGTGACGGCCCCAGCCTCGTCGGCGTCGGCTCCGCGGCCGTGGACTTCCAGGTCGGCACCGGCCGCATGCCGGCCCAGCAGCCCGGCGCCCAGGTGCCGCGCAAGAAGGTCATCTACGACCAGAAGCAGATCGACCAGCTCGCGGCGTACATCGCCTCGCTGGGCCCCGGCCCGGTCACGCCCACCGAGGAGCAGTACGACCCGGCCGGTGCCGACAAGGCGCGTGGCGGGGAGCTGTTCCGCACCAACTGCGCCCAGTGCCACAACTACCAGGGCAAGGGCGGCGCGCTGACGCACGGCAAGTACGCGCCCACGCTGGAAGGCGTGAGCAACAAGCACCTGTACGAGGCCATGCTGACCGGCCCGCAGAACATGCCGTCCTTCCCCGACACGACGATGCCGGAGGAGAACAAGCGGGAGATCATCGCGTACCTCGACGCCGTCAACGGCGAGGGTGCGCCGAGCCCCGGCGGTATGTCGCTGGGCAGCCTCGGCCCGGTCACCGAGGGTCTCTTCGGCTGGATCTTCGGCCTCGGGGCCCTGATCGCCTGCGCCATTTGGCTCGCGGCCCACACCACCAAGGCGAAGAAGTCATGAGTCAGGACATGTCAGAAGAGAACCTGCCGGACAGGCCGGCACACGAGGGCGGCGGCCAGGTCGCGACCGCGGAGAACCCGTTCGCGGACCCGGGTCTCCCGGCGCACCAGCCGCGTCGCCAGGACATCGACGAGAAGGCCGCGAAGTCCTCCGAGCGCACGGTGGCGTTCCTGTTCACCGTGTCGATGCTCGCCACGCTGGGCTTCATCGCCAGCTTCGTGGTCCTCCCGATCGACAAGATCGTCTACATCTGGCCGCTGGGTCACATCAGCGCGCTGAACTTCGCGCTGGGCATGACCCTCGGCGTCTCGCTCTTCGCCATCGGCGCCGGCGCGGTCCACTGGGCCCGCACGCTGATGTCGGACGTCGAGGTCGCCGACGACCGCCACCCGATCGCGGCGAGCCCCGAGGTCAGGTCCCAGGTCCTGTCCGACTTCGCCACCGGTTCCGAAGAGAGCCAGATCGGCCGCCGCAAGCTGATCCGCAACACCATGCTCGGCGCGCTGACCCTGGTGCCGCTCTCCGGGCTGTTCCTGCTGCGCGACCTCGGCCCGCTGCCGGAGGACAAGCTCCGCCACACGCTGTGGTCCAAGGGCAGGCTGCTGATCAACCAGAACACCAACAAGCCGCTGCGTCCCGAGGACGTCGCCGTCGGCTCGCTGACCTTCGCGGTGCCCGAGGGCCTGGAGGAGGAGCAGCACGACTACCAGGAGCAGCTCGCCAAGGCGGCCCTGATGATCGTCCGTATCCAGCCGGACGACATCAAGGACAAGAAGTCCCGCGAGTGGGCGCACCAGGGCATCCTGGCGTTCTCCAAGATCTGCACTCACGTCGGCTGCCCGATCAGCCTCTACGAGCAGCAGACGCACCACGTGCTCTGCCCCTGCCACCAGTCGACGTTCGACCTGTCCGACGGTGCCCGGGTGATCTTCGGCCCCGCCGGTCACGCCCTGCCGCAGCTGCACATCAGTGTGAACGGCGAGGGTTATCTCGAGGCGCTGGGCGACTTCGATGAGCCCGTGGGCCCGGCCTTTTGGGAGCGTGGATGAGCACCAACACGAGCGCGAGCGGGAAGCCGCGCGGAAAGGCTCCGGCCGGCGAACGCGTCGCCGACTGGGCCGACGGCCGGCTGGGCATCTACAGCCTGAGCAAGGCCAACCTGCGGAAGATCTTCCCGGACCACTGGTCCTTCATGCTGGGCGAGATCTCCCTCTACAGCTTCATCATCATCATCCTGACCGGTGTCTACCTGACGCTGTTCTTCCACCCGGCGATGAACGAGGTCGTCTACGACGGCTCCTACGCGCCGCTGCAGGGCATCAAGATGTCCGAGGCGTACGCCTCGACCCTGCACATCAGCTTCGACGTGCGCGGCGGTCTGCTCGTCCGGCAGATCCACCACTGGGCGGCCATCGTCTTCGTGGCCGCGATGCTCGTGCACATGATGCGCGTCTTCTTCACCGGTGCGTTCCGCAAGCCGCGCGAGATCAACTGGGTCTTCGGCTTCCTGCTGCTGTTCCTCGGCATGTTCGACGGCTTCATGGGCTACTCGCTGCCGGACGACCTGCTGTCGGGCACCGGTATCCGCTTCATGGAAGGCGCCGTGCTGTCCGTGCCGATCGTCGGCACGTACCTGTCGTTCTTCCTCTTCGGCGGTGAGTTCCCCGGCACCGACATCGTGCCGCGGTTCTACACGATCCACGTGCTGCTGATCCCGGGCATCATGGCGGGCCTGCTGGTGGCCCACCTGATCCTGATCGTCTACCACAAGCACACGCAGTGGCCCGGCCCCGGCAAGTCGGAGAAGAACGTCGTCGGCATGCCGTTCTTCCCGGTCTACACCGCCAAGGCGGGCGGCTTCTTCTTCGTGGTCTTCGGTGTCATCTCGGCCATGTCCGCGCTGGTCTCCGTGAACCCCGTGTGGGCATACGGGCCCTACCGTCCGGACCAGGTGTCGACCGACGCCCAGCCCGACTGGTACATGGGCTTCTCCGAGGGCCTGATCCGCATCATGCCGGGCTGGGAGATCAACTTCCTGGGCCACACCCTCGTACTGGGCGTGTTCATCCCGCTGGTGGTCTTCCCGCTGGTGCTGGGCTTCATGGGGGTCTACCCGTTCCTGGAATCCTGGGTCACCGGTGACAAGCGCGAGCACCACCTGCTCGACCGGCCGCGCAACCGTCCCGTGCGCACGGGCATCGGCGCCGCCTGGATCAGCCTCTACCTGATCCTGCTCGTCGGTGGCGGCAACGACCTGTTCGCGACCCGCTTCCACCTGTCGATCAACGCGATCACCTGGGTGGTCCGGATCTCGTTCTTCGTGCTGCCGGTGCTGGTCTTCTTCGTCACCAAGCGGATCTGCCTGGGCCTGCAGCGGCGCGACCGCGACAAGGTGCTGCACGGTCGCGAGACCGGCATCATCAAGCGGCTCCCGCACGGTGAGTTCATCGAGATCCACGAGCCGCTGGAGCAGGGCGCGCTGTTCAAGCTCACCCAGCACGAGCAGCCCAAGCCGCTGGAGATCGGTCCCGAGGTCGACGAGAACGGCGTGGAGAAGAAGGCCGGCCGTACGGCGAAGCTGCGCGCGAGGCTGTCTCGCGGTTACTACGGCGAGGGGACGCAGATCGACAAGCCCACCGTCGAGGAGTACGAGGAGATCACGAGCGGCCACGGTCACCACTGATCACTGAAGCTGTGCCACCGGGCAGGGTCCCGTCCATTCGATGGACGGGACCCTTTCCCGTTCCCCGGCGCCGATAGGCTGGGGCGAAGGTTTCCCGTCGCACGTCAGACCCCATGGAGTGTGGACCATGAGCGTTGTGAACCCCGCCGGAGGCGCATCAATGGCGGGCGGCTCCTGGCCCGACGTCCTGGGTGCGCTGCTGAACGGCAAGGACCTGACCGCCGCCGACACGGCGTGGGCGATGGACCGGATCATGAGCGGTGAGGCCTCCGACGCCCAGGTCGCCGGCTTCATGGTGGCACTGCGGGCCAAAGGGGAGACCGTCGAGGAGGTCACCGGCCTCGTCGAGTCGATGTACGCGCACGCCGAGCCGCTGCACATCCCCGGCCCCGCCGTGGACATCGTCGGCACCGGCGGCGACCGCGCCAGGACGGTGAACATCTCCACGATGTCCGCCATCGTCATCGCCGGCACGGGCGCCAAGGTCGTCAAGCACGGAAACCGCGCCGCCAGCAGCGCCAGCGGCGCCTCCGACGTCCTGGAGAAGCTCGGCATCAACCTCGACCTGCCCGCCGACCGGGTGGCGAAGGTCGCCGAGGAGACCGGGATCACCTTCTGCTTCGCGGCGAAGTTCCACCCCGCGATGCGGTTCGCCGCCCCGGCCCGCCGCGACCTGGGCATCCCCACCTCGTTCAACATCCTCGGCCCGCTGACCAACCCGGCACGCGTGGGGGCCTCGGCCGTGGGGTGCTTCGACACCCGGATGGCCGGGCTGATCGCCGGCGTGCTGGCCCGCCGGGGCTCCTCCGCGCTGGTGTTCCGGGGCGACGACGGACTGGACGAGCTCACCGTCACGGCCACCTCCCAGGTGTGGGTGGTGCGGGACGGGAAGGTCGAGCAGGAGTCCTTCGACCCGCGCGACGTCGGCATCGAACTGGTGCCGATCGAGGCGCTGCGGGGCGCGGACGCGGCGTACAACGCCGATGTCGCCCGGCGGCTGCTGGCCGGCGAGACCGGCCCGGTCCGCGACGCCGTGCTGCTCAACTCGGCCGCCGCGCTGGTGGCGCTGGAGGGCGCGGGCGGTTCGCTGACCGAGCGGATCGCGGCCGGCATCGCCCGTGCGGCCGAGTCGGTCGACTCCGGCGCGGCGGCGCGGACGCTGGAGCGGTGGGCCGCGGCCACGCAGGCGTAGTCACCGAACCACCGTGCAGGGCCGGGGCCGTTGGCCCGGCCCTGCGTGCTGTCCGCCCGCGGGGGCGGGGCGTCCGCGATGCGGATCGCGGCTTGCGGCGCCCCGTGCGTGTGGCATGATGCTGGGCAGGTCACGAGTGACAGCGAAACGGCCCCGGCCCGCTGTCCGGCAACCCTCCTTCCGTGGCGGGGTGCCCCGGGTGATGACCAGGCCGCAGGCAGCGAGGTCTGCGGCAAGCGCGGTCAGAGGAGTTCTTCCATGAGCAAGCGAATGCGCTAGGGCCTTCGGGGCCCCAGCCGTATCCCCACCCTCCCCGGGCCTTCGCCCGTCGTGCCGAGGGCTGTTCCGTCTTCACTGACGTCTCGTCACTTCTGCTCGCTCCCAGGAGACTTCGCCATGTCGCTGCGCCCTGCCGCCCTGCCCTCGTCCGTCCATGCCCCGCTGCCCGTCCTCGGGCGCGACGTCCTCGTGCCGCTGGTGACCGGGGGCGAGGTCGGCTACGCGGCCCTGGACTACGCGGCCAGCGCGCCCGCGCTGCAGCGGGTCTGGGACGACGTGGCGGCCTATGCGCCGTACTACGGCAGCGTGCACCGGGGGGCCGGCTACCTCTCGCAGCTGTCGACCGACTTGTTCGAGCAGAGCCGGGCCACGGTCGCGGATTTCCTCGGCTGCCGCCCCGGCGACCAGGTGATCTTCACTCGTTCGACCACCGACTCGCTGAACCTGCTGGCCACCGCCGTGCCGGCCGGCACGAGCGTCTTCGTCTTCGAGACCGAGCACCATGCCTCCCTGCTGCCGTGGCGCGCCTCCGACGTGAGCTACCTGGCCGCCCCCCGCACGCCGGGGGAGGCCGTGACGACGCTGGAGAAGGCCCTGGCCGCCCGGGAGCAGCGCGGACCGGCGCTGGTCTGTGTGACGGGGGCGTCCAATGTGACCGGTGAGCTGTGGCCGGTGCGGGAGCTGGCCGCGGCGGCCCACGCGCACGGTGCCCGGATCGTGCTGGACGCGGCGCAGCTGGCCGCGCATCACCCGGTGGACATCGCCGAACTCGACGTGGACTGGGTGGCCTTCTCCGGGCACAAGCTGTACGCGCCCTTCGGCTCCGGTGTGCTGGCCGGCCGCGCCGACTGGCTGTGCGCGGCCGAGCCCTACCTGGCCGGCGGCGGCGCCTCGCGGCGGGTGGCCCGGCGCGCCGACGGCGGGGTGGACGTCGACTGGCACACCACGGCCGCCCGGCACGAGGCCGGCTCGCCCAACGTCATCGGGGCCTACGCCATCGCCTCGGCCTGCCGCGCGCTGGCGGAGGCCGGTTTCGCCCGGCTGGTCGAGCGTGAGCAGGCGCTGGTCGCCCGGGTGCGGGCCGGACTGGCCGAGGTCCCCGGGGTCAGGGTGCTCTCGCTGTTCGGCGAGGACGCCGCCCGGGTCGGCGTCATCTCCTTCGTCGTCGAGGGCTGGAACAGCTCCCACTTCGCGGCGGCGCTCTCCGCGGAGTACGGGATCGGCGTCCGCGACGGCCTCTTCTGCGCGCACCCCCTGGTGCGCACCCTGCTCGGCGGCACCGAACAGGAGCCGGGCGAGTGCGCAGCGCCCGACGCCGCCCCGGGCGAGCTCCCCTCGCTCAACGCCGTCCGTGTCTCCTTTGGCGCGGGCACCCCGGAGGAGCACGTGGAGCGTTTCGTCGACGCGGTGCGGGAACTCGTGGCGGACGGTGCCAGGTGGCGCTACCGCACCGAGGACGGCCGCTGCGTGCCGGACCGGGACCAGGCCTGAGCGGCGCGGCCCGACCCCGCGGGGCCGTGCAGGGCGGACCGGTTACGCGTCCAGGCCGATGGCGAAGGCCGTCTCGAGGTCGTGCTGGGAGTAGGTGCGGAACGCCACGTGGGTGTCCGTGGCCTCGACGCCGGGGATCTTGCTGATCCGGCCCGGGATGACGTCAGCGAGCTCGTCGTGCCGGGCCACCCGCACCATGGCGACCAGGTCGTAGGTCCCCGTGACGGAGTAGACCTCGCTGACACTGTCGAGCGCGGCGATGGACTCCGCGATCTCGGGGATACGGTCGACGCTGGTCTTGATGAGCACGATCGCGGTGATCACGGCTGTAGGTCTCCTTGGGTCGCCCTGCCTGCGGGCTCCAGCTTAGGCGTTGCGCGATAGCACACCCACGCGCACAGGAAGCCGAAGACGAAGCCGGTGATGTGGGCGAGGTAGGCGACCCCGGGGCCGGTCTGCTGGATCTCTCCGGCGAGCCACTGCAGGACGAACCAGAAGATCAGCACCATCCAGGCCGGGAAGCGCAACGGCAGGAAGAACAGGAAGGGGAAGACACTGGTCACCCTGGCCCGGGGATAGAGGTAGAGGTACGCGCCGAGCACCCCGGAGATCGCCCCGGACGCGCCGACCAGGGTCTGGACGGAGGAGGTGTGCCCGAGCGCGTAGCCGTAGGTCGCCAGGTAGCCGGAGGCGACGTAGAAGAGGAGGAACCGGAAGCGGCCCATGCGGCTCTCGACGTTGTCGCCGAAGACCCAGAGGAAGAGCATGTTGCCGAGCAGGTGGACCCAACTGCCGTGGACGAACAGCGCGGTGAGCACCGACGCGAACGGCGAGGTGGCGAAGGACCGCAGGGGCGGGCAGCCGGTCGGCATCGGCACCCGCGCCGGCGGGATCCGGCCGTGCCAGAGCTCGCTCGGGATGACACCCCAGCGGGCGAAGTACGTCGCCTGGGCACACACCTGATCGTGGCCCACGCCGTACATGAGGTTGAGCCCGGAGGACGGGCCGATGAGGAAGAGCACCGCGCACAGCCCGATCAGGGCGTACGTCACCACGGGTGTGCGGCGGACGGGGTTCTTGTCGTACACCGGGATGACCATGGACCGATCATGACGGAACGGGTGTAACGGACGTGGGGAGCCTCGCCGCAGCGCGTGGGACCACCGAGGCCGTAGGGTGACCGGAACACATCCGCGCGCGACCGAGGAGACGACCGATGCCGGTGCCCCTGCCGACCGCCACGACCCGCTGGCGTTGCACCCTGTGCGGCAATCTGACCCGGTTCGACGTCACCCGTTCCAGCAAGGTCGTCGAGTACGTCCACCTGGACCTGGCGGGCGAGCCCTCGGTCGAGGAGCGCGAGGTGCTCAGCGAGACCGTGGAGTCGGTGCGGTGCCGCTGGTGCAACGCCGTGGACCAGGTCGAGCTGGTCGACCGCCCCGACGCGGCGGCGGCGACGCAGGCCTGAGCGCCGCCGGGGACAATAGAAGAATGCGGCGCGGCCAGAGAGTTTGAAGGAGGCCGGGGAGGCGCCCACGGACTGGACGGGAGTGACGGGTGGACGGGACCGGCGGTAACCCGGGCCGCGGCGACGAAGCGGCCGTGCCCGGGGCCGCGGCTGCGCCGGAGGAGTCCGTCCACGGCGAGACGTTGGACCGTCCGCTGCCCGAGGGCGTGCGCCACCGCGTAGTAGCCCTGGCGGCGGAGGCGTTCGGCGGGCTGACCCCGGGCGAGCTGCCCGCGGTGCTGCGTCCGTACGCCCGGTTCACCCCGAGCCGCCGCGCCAAGTTCGCCGCGACCGCGCTCGCCACGGCCCTGGAGGGCGACCCGTCCTTCCGGCAGCGGGTGGGCGCCCGGCTGCGCGAGTCCGAACCGGAACTGTGCGAGGCGCTGGACGCCGGCACCCCGCCCCCCGCGGTCGACCCGCTGGATGTGGCGGCCGCCGCGTACCTGCTGCGTCCCGCGGGCTGGGCCAAGCTGGTGGCCGCGGCGGGCGAGGAGGCCCAGCGGGTCAGCGCCGAACGGGCGGGCGAGGAGGCGCAGCGTGAGCTGCGGCAGCTGAAGACGGAACTGGACGAGGTTCGCGCCCAGGCCCGTAGCGAGGCCGTGCGGGTCCGCACCGAGCTGGAGGCGGCCCGCAAGGAGGCCGAGTCGCTGCAGCGGAAGCTGCGCAGCGCGGCGAGCGACGTGAAGCGGGCCGAGGCCGCGCTGCGCAAGGTCGAGGCCGCACTCGACGAGACGCGCGCGGCCGCGGCCGCGGAGAAGGCCTCGGCGGACGGCGAGGCGCGCCGGCTGCGCGCCCGGCTCGCCGAGGCCGAGCAGGCCGTGGAGGCGTCCCGCCGGGCGGCCCGGGAGGGCCGCAGCACCGAGGACATGCGGCTGCGGCTGCTGCTGGACACCGTGCTCGACGCCGCCTCGGGACTGCGCCGGGAGCTGGCGCTGCCGCCGCGGGACACCATGGGGGCCCGGCCCGCTGACAGCGTCGACGCGGTGACGCCGGGGACGATCAGCCCGAAGGACATCGCGCGGCGCGCCCTGTCCGAGGACGACCCGGCGCTGCTGGACCAGTTGCTGGCGCTGCCGCAGTCCCATCTGGTGGTCGACGGCTACAACGTGACCAAGACCGGTTATCCGGCGCTGCCGTTGGAGAAGCAGCGGCTGCGGCTGCTGGGCGGTCTGGCGGTGCTCGCGGCGCAGAGCGGTGCAGAGGTCACCTGCGTCTTCGACGGGGCCGATCTGGACGCCCCGGTGCTGCTGGCGCCGCCGCGCGGGGTGCGGGTGCTGTTCAGCAAGGCCGGTGAGACGGCGGACGAACTGATCCGGCGTCTGGTTCGGGCGGAACCTCCCGGTCGTCCGATTGTGGTGGTTTCTTCCGATCGCGAAGTTGCTGACGGTGTGGCCCGCGCCGGCGCCCGGCCGGTCGCATCCACCCTGCTGCTGAAGCGACTTGCCCGGGTGTGACCTGGAGCACACCGTGGGGCGCGTGAGGCGCTTTTCGTGGACGCAGCGTCAACTGGTCATCACTGCACGTGCGATGTGTGTAAAGAAAACGTGGCCGAGCGACTTTTTTTCTTCAGGGATTTGATCCGATCACAAGATGGTCACTAGGGTCGTGCCTCGAACCTCTGCCCAGTCGATCATCCAGCCCGGATGGCGGTGGAGGTCCCGCCGATCTGAAGTGCCGTGCGTACGACGGGGGACGCCGGTGCTTGGAGCCGGGGAACGCAGTTCCCGATGCATGCGGCAGGCGGCTGGAGGAAGAAGGAGCTCGCCCGAGTGGCGTCCCACCGTCGTCCCAAGCAGGCCAGTCGCACACGTGTCACCGTGCTCACCGCGACCGCCGCCGCAGCCGTCGCCCTGTCCGCGCAGGCGGCCCAGGCCGCCCCTGCCAAGCCGTCCGTCAAGAGCGTCAAGGCCAAGGTCGACGGCCTGTACGAGCAGGCGGAGCAGGCGACCGAGAAGTTCAACGGCGCCAAGGAGAAGCAGGGGAAGCTGCAGAAGCAGGTCGAGGACCTCCAGGACGAGGTGGCCCGCGAGCAGTCCGAGCTCAACGACCTCCAGGACGACCTCGGCACCCTGGCCAGCGCCCAGTACCGCAGCGGTGGCATCGACCCGTCGCTCCAGCTCTTCCTCTCCTCCGACCCGGACACCTACCTCGACAAGGCGTCCACCCTCGACCAGCTGAGCACCAAGCAGGCCGAGGCGCTCAAGCAGATCGCGGAGAAGAAGCGCACCCTCAACCAGCAGAAGGCGGAGGCCGCGAGCAAGCTCAACGAGCTCGACGAGACCCGCACCGAGCTGGGCAAGAAGAAGAAGGAAGTCCAGGCGAAGCTCGCCGAGGCGCAGCGGCTGCTCAACTCGCTGACCGCCGCCCAGCGTGCCTCCCTTGCCGCCGCCGACGCCCGCGCCAGCCGCTCCAACGAGCGCGTCGACCTGGGCAACGACACCCCGGCCTCCTCCCTCGCTGCCGCCGCCCTCTCGGCCGCCAAGACCAAGCTGGGGTCGCCCTACGTCTACGGCGCCACCGGCCCGAGCTCCTTCGACTGCTCCGGCCTCACCTCCTGGGCCTACGCCCAGGCCGGCGCGTCCATACCGCGCACCTCGCAGTCCCAGGCCAACGCCGGCACCCGGCTGTCGATGAGCCAGCTGGCGCCCGGCGACCTCGTCATCTTCTACGGCGACCAGCACCACGTGGCCCTCTACGCGGGCAACGGCATGGTCCTGCACGCGCCGCGCACCGGCACGGTCGTGCGCTACGAGTCCATCAACAACATGCCGTTCCAGTTCGGTGTCCGCATCTGAGACGCGGGCGGAACCACCGGAACCCGTTGAACCTATCGGGTGATCTCGTACGGTGACGGCCTGGCGGTGACCTGCGCAAGCGGAGCGCCGCCCGGCCGCCCGGCGGTACCCGGTCTTTGAACTCTGCGCGTCCGGCTGACTACTGTCGGTCGACGTGCCATCCCATCGACGCATCCCGCAGCCCGGCCGGGCCCCGCGTACCTCCAGGGCCACGGTCCTGACGGCGGCGGCCACCGCCGCCGCCGCGATGGCGGGCGCGGCCGGCGCCGCGCAGACGGCCGCCGCCGACCCGGCGGACACCTCCGTCGATGTCGCGGCTCGCATCGACCACCTCTACACCCAGGCCGAGCGGGCCACCGAGCAGTTCAACGCCGCCCGCGAGAACACCCGGCGGCTCCGGCGCGAGGTGGAGGTGCTCCAGGACCGGGCCGCCCGCGGCCAGGAGCGGGTCAACCGACTCCGGGACGAACTCGGCACGTACGCCGGAGCCCAGTACCGCGGCGGGGGAGTGGACCCCACCCTCGCGCTGCTGCTCTCACCCGACCCCGCGACCTACCTCGAGCGCGCCGCCACCCTCGACCGGATCAGCAACCGCGGCAACGCGCGCCTGGGCGAACTCCGCTCCGCCCAGCGCTTCCTGGACCAGGAACGCTCCCGGGCCACCGAACGGCTCGGCGAGCTCGAGCGGGCCCGCAGCAGCCTCACGGCCCGCAAGAAGGCCGTGCAGCACAAGCTGATGGCGGCCGCCCGCCTGGTCAACTCCCTGTCCCCGGAGGAACGGGCCCGGCTCGCCCGCCGCCTGGAGGCCCGCGCCTCGCGTTCCGGCCGCATGGTCGACATCCCCGACCTCGGCCCGCTGTCCGTACGCGCCGCGACAGCCGTCGCCGCCGCGCGCTCCGCCGTGGGCGCCCCCTACGTGTGGGGTGCCACCGGCCCCGGCTCCTTCGACTGCTCCGGCCTGATGGTCTGGGCGTACCGCCAGGCCGGCGTGGGCCTGCCCCGCACCTCCCAGGCCCAGCTGAACGCCGGGCGGCACGTGCCGCTCAGCCAGGCCCGCCCAGGCGACCTGGTCATCTACCGCGGCGACGCCAGTCACGTCGCCATGTACGTCGGCGGCGGCCAGGTCATCCACGCCCCCTACCCCGGCGCCCGGGTCCGCTACGACCCCGTCGCCATGCTGCCGATCTCGGCCGTGACCCGGCCCACGTGACCGTCCACGCCGGGACCGTACGATCGGCGGCGTGGCCCTCTTCCGTTCGCCGACCCGCGCCGTGGCCGCCGCGCTGTGCTGCGCGGCGCTGCTCCTCGCGGGCTGCGGGCCCGCGGGCGACCGCGCGACGGGGCAAGGGCGCCCCGGGGACCCGGTCGTCCGGCAACTGCTGGAACGGCGGGCCGACGCGGTCCTGGACCGCGACGAGAAGGCGTACCTGGCGGATGTGACGCCCGCCCGGCGCGCCGCCGAGCGCCAGGTCTTCCACAACCTGGAGGAGCTCCCGCTCGCCTCCTGGTCGTACCGGCTGGTCTCCACGGAGGGCACCGACCCGGCGACCGTCCGCGTCCAGCTGCGCTACCGCCTGGGGGGCTACGACAGCGCCCCGGTCACCACCGACGAGTCACTGCTGCTGCGCGCGGACGGCGCCGGACACTGGCGGGTGGCCGGTGACGGCGACCCGGGCGGCCTGCTGTGGGAGCAGGGCGCGCTGCACGTCGTCCGCGGCAGCCACAGCCTCGTCCTCGGCACCGGTGACCGGGCGGTGCTCGCCGGGTACGCCACCGACGCGGACCAGGCCGTCCCGCAGGTGCGGCGGGCCTGGGGCGGGAAGGGCTGGACCGGGCGGGTGGTGCTCGAAGTGCCGTCCTCCCTGCGGCGCATGGGGCAGCTCCTGGACGCTCCCGCGCAGACGTACGCGGACGTCGCGGCCGTCACCACCGGGGAGGCCGGGGGCAGCGGCACAGCGCCCGCCGGACGCGTCATCGTCAACCCCGAGGCCTTCGCCGGGCTGTCGGCCTTCGGCCGTCAGGTCGTGCTGACCCACGAGACCACCCATGTCGCCACGCGCGCCGCGACGACCTCCCGCACCCCGCTGTGGCTCTCCGAGGGCTTCGCCGACTGGGTCGCCTACCGGGACTCCGGCCGCCCGGCGGCGAGCCTGGCACCGGAGCTGCGCCGCGACGTCATCGCCTCGGGCCCGCCCGGGCACCTCCCGGCAGACGCCGGCTTCGCGCCCGGCGCGCCCGGTCAGGCCCAGGCCTACGAGGGCGCCTGGCTGGCCTGCCGGCTCATCGCCGACACGTGGGGCGCCGACCGGCTGGTCGCGCTGTACCGTTCCGGTGCGGATCCGCACGGCACGCTCGGCATCGGCGAGGACGCCCTCACCGCGCGCTGGCGGGCCTACGTCAAGGGGGAGTTGGGATGACCGGCACGGACGCGGACTTCACGCCGGAGGAGACCGCCCGCGGCAGGGCGCTGCGCCGCGCCCAGCTGCCGGCCCTGCTCGGCGGCCGGGCCGCCGGGCTCGCCCTGCTGCTCGTGCTCGGGCTGACTCCCGCGGGCGCCGCCCTGGCCGGGCTGTTCGGCGACACCCAAGTGTTGCGCGTCCTGGCCGGCGGCCTGTCGCTGGTGCTGCTCCAGCAGGCGGTCACCCTGCCGTTCTCGGCCCGGGTCCGCGTCGTGCGGCGCCGGTACGGGCTCGTCACCCAGGGCTGGGGCGGCTGGGCCCTCGACGTCCTGCGCGGGCTGCTCGTCTCCGTGCCGCTGGTGCTGGCCGCGCTGTACGGCTACTACGGCCTCGGCTGGGCCTGGGCGGCCCTGGGCGCGGTCTGCGCGGCCGTCGTGCTGTCCTGGCTCGCCCCGGTCGTCCTGGAACCGCTCTTCAACCGCTTCCGGCCGATGGAGGACGGGCCCCTGCGCGACGCGCTGCTGGCGCTGGCCGAGCGGGACGCGATCCCCGTACGGGCGGTGCTCGTCGCCGACGCGTCCCGGCGGACGACCGCGCTCAACGCGTACGTCTCCGGATTCGGGCGCACCCGGCGGATCGTCGCCTACGACACGCTGCTGGGCACGGCCCCGGCGGAGGAGGTCGAACTCGTCGTCGCCCACGAGCTGGGGCACGTCAAGCACCGCGACGTGCTGCGCGGCACGCTGCTCGGCGCCGTGGGCGCGGGGGCGGGGGTCTGCGTGCTCTCCGCGGTCATGGCCGCCTCCTCGTACGGCACCGGTGATCCCCGCGGGCTGTTCCTGCTGGCCGCGGTGGCCGCGGTGCTGTCGGCGTGCGCCGGGCCGCTCGGCTGCGCCCTGAGCCGGCGGATCGAACGACGGGCGGACGCGCACGCCCTGGAACTCACCGGGGACGCCGAACGGTTCATCGCCATGCAGCGCCGACTCACCGTCGCCAACGTCTCCGACCCCGACCCCCCGCGCGTGCTGCACGCCCTCTTCGGCACCCACCCCACCCCCGTCCAGCGCATCGCCGCCGCCCGCGCCTTCGCCGCCACCACGCCCTAGCGGATCCGCCCCGCGCCCGGCCCCGCTGCTTACCGCCGGCCGGCCCATGGGTGGTCCGCGGCTCGCCGCGCATCGGCCCTTCGCGGTCGGCGGGCGTCCGCGGGAACGCCACTTGCGCCCGCGCGTCCGGCTCCCGCGGCGGCCTGGCCGCAGGCGGCGGGCGTCGTCCCCGGACGCGGTCCGCGAGGGCTTCTGTCCGGTCCCGGGTTGTTTGCTCGGGCCGTGGGTCGTCCGCGGCTCTTCGCGGTCGGCGGGCGTCCGGGGGAAGGCAGTCGCGCCCGCGCGTCCGGCTCCGGTCGCAGGCCATCCGCCTCCGGGCGGCTCGCGCTCAGGTCGTGCGCCCCTGCCGCGGTTGGTTGGCCCGGCCGTACGCACCGTCCCGGATGCGCGGTGCTCGCTTCCTTCCGCTCAGCGGGACGGCATGCGCGTGGCCCCGCGTATGCGGCTGTCGCGGGTCGGGCGGGCCGTTGCTCAGGCGGTGAGGTCGGCCAGGGTCTCCGTGAGCCATTCGCGTTCCGCTCGGCCCGTGGCGCGGGCGACGCGGAGCATGCCCTGGCGGAAGGGGTCGTCGGCCTCCTCGGCGCGGACCGGTCTGCCGCGGTCGTAGAAGAAGCTGGCGGGGGTCTCCAGGAACTCCAGGCGGCGTCGTAGCACCGTGGCCTGCGCTGTCGCGTCGGGCAGGTGCCTGAGGAAGGCCAGCACCGCGAAGAAGCGCGTGGAGTCGGTGATCTCGATCGGCTTGGGGTCGCGGAGCCGGGCGAGCAGCCGCGCGCGTCCGCTGTCGGTGAGCGAGAGCACGCGGCGCGGGGCGGCGCCGACGCCCGGCTCGCTGTGCTCGCTGACCAGTCCGGCCGCGGTCAGGCGGTTGATGGCCGGGTAGAGCGCGCCGTCGCTGACCGGGCGGACGTGGCCGTTGAGTGCGGCGATGCGCTCCTTGAGCTCGTAGCCGTGCAGGGATTCCTCGTACAGGAAGCCCAGGATCGTGAGCTCCAGCACCGCTGGCCGCCTTTCTCGATCACGCGTTCGGACTTGTCCGTTCGATGCCATCATGGTACCTCTAAACGCGGTATCTCGAAACGAGGTAACCCTTTGGGGAGGGGACCCATGACGCACCGCGCCCGACTGGTCGCGCTGGCCGGCCCGGTCTATCTGGAACTGCTCGCCGGCGTCGTCGCCGGGATCATCGACGTGCTGTGGGTGGCCCGGCTCGGCGGCGGGGGAGCGGCCGTCGCGGCCGTGGCGGTGGCCACGAACACCGAGAACGTGCTGCTCGGGGTCGTGCTGATGGCCGCGCAGGGGACGACGGTGCTGATCTCCCGGGCCGCCGGGGCGCGGGACCCGGCGGCGGTCAGGGCGGCCGTCCGCGGCGGGTGGGCGCTGTGCGCGCTGCTGATGCCGGCCGTGGCCGCCGGCGGCTTCCTGTGCCGGGAGCCGCTGGCGGCGCTGCTGCTCGGCGCGCACGGCGACCCGGAGGCGGTCCGCCTCGCCGCGGGGTACTTCGCGGTGTCGCTCCCGGGTACGGCGGTGTTCTACGCCCAGAACACCCTGGATGGCGTCTTCAAGGGCGCCGGCGACACCCGCACCCCGATGCGGCTCGCCCTGCTGGCGGGCGGGCTGATCCTGCTCCTGGACCCGTTCCTGATCCACGCCCTCGGGGTGCGGGGCGCGGCCGTGGCCACCGTCGTGGGCCGTGCGGTGGCCCTGGCCGCCGGGCTGGCGCTGCTGCGCTGCGACCCGCTGATGCGGCGGGCCGCGGCGGTGCCGGCCGCCGAACCGGTGGCGGCCGCGCTGCGCCGCACGGCCGTGACCGGGGCGCCGATGGCGGCGGACTTCCTCGTCCGGATGGCCGGCACGCTGACCCTGGTGGCGATCGTGGCCCGGCTGGGCGTCGACCGGGTCGCGGCGTACGGGATCGCGACCAAGGCGATGTACGTGGCGACCATGGGCTTCTACGCCGTGCGCCAGGCGGCCTCGATCCACACCGCGTACCACCTGGGTGCCGGCCGCGACGAGCGGCGCGCGATCGGCCGCCAGGCGTTGCTGCTCGGCGGCGGGCTGGGACTCCTCGCGGCGGTCGCGCTGCAGCCCACCGCGCCGTGGATCATGGCCGCCTTCGGCGCGGAGCCCGCCGTGGCGGCGGAGGGCACGGTGTTCCTGCGCACCCTGGGGCCGTACCTGGTGCTGCTCGCGTGCTTCATCGCGCTCGGCGGTGTCTTCCAGGGCGGCGGCGGGGCCGCGCTGCTGGTCCGGGTGACCCTGGTGGGCACGGCGGTGCAGCTGCCGCTCGCCTACGTGCTCGCCGTCCCGGCGGGGCTGGAACTCGTGGGCGTCAGCGTGGCGCTGGCCGTGGCCGCGGGGCTGCAGTGCCTGGCCGTGACGGCGGCCTTCACCAGGTCAGCAGCTTCTCGGCGTCCTGGCCGTGTTCCGGCTGAGCCGTCGTCGGCGCGCTGCGCGGCCGCTTCGGCAGGCGCGCCGAGGCCACCCACAGCCGGCGGCACGCGATGACCGAGGCCGCGACCAGCAGCCCGTTGCGCAGCAGCAGCAGCGTGATGCCGAGGTCGGTGCTGCCGACGACGTCCCCGAAGCGCACCGGGAACTCGTACAGGGTGAGCACCGTCGCCACCAGCACCAGCGTCGCGGGTACCGCCATCACGCTGGCCCGCAGCGTGAGGCAGACGGCCGCCAGGCCGATCAGCCAGATCATGTACTGGGGGCTGATCACCCGGCTGGTCGTGGTGAACAGCAGCACCGCGGTGAACGCCGCGTCGAAAGGCGTCTGCGGGCCGTACGTCCGCGCCCGCAGCCGCCACAGCAGCAGCCAGGCGAAGGCGGCGATGGTCAGCCCGAGCGCGATGTCGCTCACCAGGCCCACATGGGGCCCGAGGAACTCCATGGAGCCGTAGTTGAGCTGCACCTGCCCCTGCCAGCCGTGGTGTCGGGCGATGTGGAAGACCAGGGCGCCCAGGGACTCCACCTCGGTGCCCCGCTCGCCCTGGAAGCGCAGGAAGGCGAAGGCCCCCGGCATCCACAGCCAGAAGCCCAGGGCCAGGACGCCCGCTCCGGCCACGGCCGCCGCCCAGACCCGGCGGTCGCGGACCCCGGTGAGCAGCAGCACCGGCCAGACCTTGAGCATCGCGCCGAACGCGATCAGCGCGCCGGCGACCCTGGGGCGGCGCACCGTCGCCAGCAGCGCGGCCACGGCCACGGCGGTGACCATCACGTCGTAGCGCGCGTACGCGGTGGGCCCCAGCAGCGGCACTCCCAGCACCCACACATAGGCGCCGGCCACCCGCCGCCCCTTGCCGCGCGAACCGCGCAGCAGCAGCGCGAATGCGGCCAGGTCGGCGGCGCAGGCGAGCCAGAAGAAGGCGGTCGTGTAGTCGAGGAACGGCAGCATCGCGGGGGAGAGCACCGCGAGCGCGGCGGCGGGCGGGTACTGCCAGGTGACGTCCTGGTGGGGGAAGCTGCCGGCCCGCAGGACCTCGTACCAGCCGTGGTAGATCGCCGAGACGTCGGTGGTCACGTCCAGCGGGGACAGGCTGAGCACCTTGAACACGTAGAGCAGCAGCAGGACCCTGGTGGCCACCCAGGCGAGGACCGGCCCGACCGGGAGCCGCTTGCCGCTGTCGCCTGCCATGTCCACCTCGTCGAATCGGTTCTGCTGTGATGATGCATGATGCCGGTCTCACCCGTGGACAGGCGTGTGGAGCATAGACGCGCGGGGGGCCGCGGTCGGTTGCCGCGGACCGCACCGGATACCCTCGGCGCCGTATGGACAAGACCCTGATCGTCACCAACGACTTCCCACCACGTCCCGGTGGCATCCAGGCGTTCGTGCACAGCATGGCGCTGCGCCTCGATCCCGGCCGGGTGGTGGTGTACGCGTCGACCTGGCGGGACGGCTCCGAGGTCGCCGCGTTCGACGCCGAGCAGCCCTTCCCGGTCGTACGTGATCGTACGACGATGTTGCTGCCGACCCCGAGAGTGACCCGGCGGGCCGCCGCGCTGCTGCGCGAGCACGGCTGCACGTCGGTGTGGTTCGGGGCGGCGGCGCCGCTCGGGCTGATGGCGCCCGCGCTGCGGAAGGCGGGGGCGCGCCGGCTGGTGGCGACGACCCACGGGCACGAGGCGGGATGGGCACAGCTGCCCGCGAGCCGTGGCCTGCTGCGGCGCATCGGCGAGGGCACCGACACGATCACCTACCTGGGCGAGTACACCCGGTCCCGGATCGCCCGGGCGCTGACGCCCGGGGCCGCGGGGCGCATGGTGCAGTTGCCGCCGGGCGTGGACGAGAAGACCTTCCACCCGGCCTCCGGCGGCGAGGCCGTGCGTGCCCGCCTGGGCCTCACCGACCGGCCGGTGGTCGTCTGCGTCTCCCGCCTGGTGCCGCGCAAGGGCCAGGACACCCTCATCGAGGCGATGCCGCTGATCCTGGCCGCCCAGCCGGACACCGTCCTGCTGGTAGTGGGCGGCGGCCCGTACGCGGACGAGCTGAAGCGGCTCGCCGAGCGGACCGGGGTGGCGGAGTCGGTGCGGTTCACCGGCGCCGTGCCCTGGGAGGAGCTACCCGCGCACTTCGGGGCGGGGGACGTCTTCGCCATGCCGTGCCGCACGCGCCGCGGCGGGCTGGACGTCGAGGGGCTCGGCATCGTCTACCTGGAGGCCTCGGCCACCGGCCTGCCGGTCGTCGCGGGCGACTCCGGCGGGGCGCCGGACGCGGTGCTGGACGGCGAGACCGGCTGGGTGGTGCGCGGCGGGGAGCCCGGGGAGGCCGCCGAGCGGATCCTGGCGCTGCTGGGCGACGAGGAGCTGCGGCGCCGGATGGGCGAGCGCGGCCGCAAGTGGGTCGAGGACGCGTGGCGGTGGGATCTGCTCGCCGGGCGGCTGAAGGCACTCCTTTGACGTGCCCCCCGGCGTGAGGCCTGGGGTTCCGGCCCGGGTCGTCCGGGCCTTCGACAGCCGCGCGCGAACGGCCAGGACGGCCTCCTCCCCGGCTCCATCGGGGTCGAACCGTTCGTCACCATCACCGCCCCGGCCGAGCGCACCATCGCCAGGGTCCTGGCCCAGGACGGCATCACCCGGGAACGCCGGTGGCCGCCGCACGCCCAAGGCGTACGGCGGCCACCGTCAACGTGAGTGAGGGCCTGTCAGGCCCGTGCGGGGAGGGTTCACTTGCCGTAGATCGCGGCGATCTCGTCCGCGAAGTCCCGCAGCACCACGTTGCGCTTCAGCTTCAGCGAGGGCGTCACGTGACCGGACTTCTCCGTGAACTGCGTCGCCAGAACACGGAACTTCTTGACCGCCTCAGCCTTGGACACCGCGGCGTTGCCCTCGTCGACCGCCGACTGCACCTCGGCCAGCAGCTCCGGGTCCTCGCGCAGATCCGCGACGGTGCGGCCGGACTTGCCGTGCTGCTCGGCCCAGCGCGGCAGGAACTCCTCGTCCAGGGTGACCAGCGCCCCGATGAAGGGCTTGCCGTCGCCGACCACCATGCACTCGGCGACCAGCGCGTGGGCGCGGATCCGGTCCTCGATCACGGCCGGGGCGACGTTCTTGCCGCCCGCGGTGACGATGATCTCCTTCTTGCGGCCGGTGATGGTGATGTAGCCGTCCTCGTCCAGCGTCCCGATGTCGCCGGTGTGGAACCAGCCGTCGGTGACGGCCTCGGTGGTGGCCGCCTGGTTGTTCCAGTAGCCGGAGAACAGGTGCTCGCCGTGGAGCAGGACCTCGCCGTCGTCGGCGATGCGGACCGTGGAACCAGGCAGCGGCTGGCCGACAGTGCCGATCTTGGTGCGGTCCCAGGGGTTGAAGGCGGTGGCCGCACAGGACTCGGTCAGGCCGTAGCCCTCCAGCACCGTGAAGCCGATGCCGCGGTAGAAGTGTCCCAGCCGCTCGCCCAGCGGAGCCCCGCCGGAGATCGAGTACTCGGCGCGGCCGCCGAGCACGGCGCGCAACTTGCTGTAGACCAGCCGGTCGAAGACCTTGTGCCGGAACTTCAGGCCGAGCGAGGGGCCACCGGCCGAGTCCAGCGCGCGACTGTACTCGATCGCCACGTCGGTGGCCTTGTCGAAGATCTTCCCCTTGCCGCCGGCCTGCGCCTGGGCGCGTGCGGAGTTGTAGACCTTCTCGAAGACCCGCGGCACGCCCAGCAGCAGCGTCGGGCGGAAGGCGGCCAGTTCGCCGGTGAGGTTCTTGATGTCGCTGACGTGCCCGAGCTTGATCGGGGCCATGATGCTGGCGACCTCGACCAGCCGGCCGAAGACGTGCGCGAGCGGCAGGAAGAGCAGGATCGAGGAGTCGCCGGTGCGGAAGAGCGGCCTCAGGCGTTCCACGACGTTGCCGCACTCGGCGAAGAACGCGCGGTGCGTGAGCACGCAGCCCTTGGGGCGACCGGTGGTGCCCGAGGTGTAGACGATGGTGGCGGGGGAGTCGGCCTTGGCCCAGGCACCGCGCTCGTCCACCGTCGCCTCGGCGACGTCCGTGCCGGCCGCGCCGAGGGTCTCCACGGCGCCCGCCTCGATCCGCCACACGTGCTTGAGGTGCGGCAGGCGGTCGCGCACCGACTCCACGGACTTCTCGTGGGCCTCGCTCTCCACCACGGCGGCGACGGCCCCGGAGTCGCCGAGGATCCACTCGATCTGCTCGGCGGAGGAGGTCTCGTAGACCGGGACGGTCACCGCGCCCGCGCTCCAGATGGCGAAGTCGAAGAGGGTCCACTCGTACCGGGTGCGGGAGATCAGGGCCACCCGGTCGCCGGGCTGCACGCCGGAGGCGATCAGGCCCTTGGCGGCGGTACGGACCTCGGCCAGGAAGGCGGTCGCGGTCACGTCCGCCCAGTCGCCGGCCGCGGTCTTCCGGGCGATGACGGGAACGTCGGGATGCTGAGCGGCGTTGCGGCGGATGAGATCCGTCAGATTCCCGTCCGCGGGGACCTCGTACAGGGCCGGAAGGCTGAACTCGCGCAAAACTGCTGCTCCTCATCGGCGCCGGCGGCGGTGCTGGCTGCGTCCACTGCATGGTTGAGCGTGGAACGGTCGGCCTGGACGTTACCCACCGGTAAAGCTTCTCCGGTAGGGGTGCCGTGTAGATGTTTTGTGTGTCACATCGTCGTCACACGCCGGACGCCCGCCGCGGCACAGTGCGGATCCACTGGTCGGAAGCGTAGTCGAGGCCCCTGGTGACCCGCAGGTAACAGGGGCCCCGGTGTGCCCTCCCCAACCCCGCCCGGCGCGTCCTACAGTGATCGTCATGCGGGTCCATGTCGTCAGTGACGTCCACGGTGCCTCCGAGGCCCTCGCCAGGGCCGGGGACGGCGCCGACGCGCTGATCTGCCTCGGCGACCTGATCCTCTTCCTCGACTACGCCGACCACTCCCAGGGCATCTTCCCCGACCTCTTCGGCGCCGAGAACACCTCCCGCATGGTCGGCCTGCGCACCGCCCTGCGCTGGGACGAGGCCCGCGCCCTCGACCGCGAACTGTGGGCGGGGCTCGGCACCGACCGGCGCACCGCCATCGAGTCCGCCGTGCGGCGGCAGTACGCCGAGCTGTTCGCCGCGTTCCCCACCCCGACGTACGCCACCTACGGCAACGTCGACATCCCCGCGCTCTGGCCGGAGTACGCCCGGCCCGGCACCACCGTGCTCGACGGCACCACCACCGAGATCGGCGGTCTGGTCTTCGGCTTCGTCGGCGGCGGGCTGCGCACCCCCTACCGCACCCCGTACGAGATCGACGACGAGACGTACGCCGCCAAGGTGGAGGCCCTCGGCGAGGTCGACGTGCTGTGCTCGCACATCCCGCCGGCCGTTCCCGAGCTCTGCTACGACACCGTCGCCCGGCGTCTCGAACGCGGCAGCGAGGCCCTGCTCGAGGCGATCCGCCGGGTCCGGCCCCGCTACGCCCTCTTCGGCCACGTCCACCAGCCGCTCGTACGGCGGATGCGCCTGGGGGCGACCGAATGCGTCAACGTCGGTCACTTCAACTCCACCCGAACGCCGTGGGCACTGCACTGGTGACCGCCCCGGCGGTCTCCGGCCGCCCGACCAGGCGGTAGCCTTCACCAGCAGACATACGACAGCAGGTACGACGCGACGTCCCGGAGGGGCCACGGCGATGGCGGAACACACCAGGTCGAGCATCACGATCGACGCGGCCCCGGCCGATGTCATGGGCGTCATCGCCGACTTCGCCCGGTACCCGGAGTGGACCGGCGAGGTGAAGGAGGCCGAGATCCTCTCGGCCGGCGGTGACGGCCGCGCCGAGCAGGTCCGGCTCCTCCTGGACGCGGGCGCCATCAAGGACGACCACACCCTCGCCTACACCTGGGTCGGAGACAACGAGGTCCGCTGGACCCTGGTCAAGTCCCAGATGCTGCGCACCCTGGACGGCGCCTACGTCCTGGCCCCCATCGAGGACGGCAAGCGCACCGAGGTCACCTACCAGCTGACCGTCGACGTCAAGATCCCCATGCTCGGCATGATCAAGCGTAAGGCCGAGAAGGTCATCATCGACCGCGCCCTCGCCGGCCTGAAGAAGCGCGTCGAGTCCCAGGGCTGACGTGCGCACGCTCCTGGTCACCGGCACGGGCGGCGCCGGGCGCACGACGGTCGCCGCCGCCACGGCCGTGGCCGCGAGCACGCCCGGGCGGCGCGTGCTGCTGCTCTCCGCCGACCGTGACGCCTCCCTCGACAGGGTGCTGGGCCCGGTGCCCGCCCCGGCCGGGGGTGAGGGCGCTCCGCGGACGGACGAAACCGCAGCCCTGCCCATCGCCCCCGTCGCGTCCGTCCCCGGCCTGTGGGCCGCGCGCATCGACGCGGCCGCCGCCTTCCGAGCCGACGCCGGGGCCGTCCAGGAACGCCTCGGGTCCCTGCTCGACCTGCTCGGCGCGGCCCCGCTGGACCCCGAGGAGCTGACCGAACTCCCCGGCGCCGACGCCTTCGCACTGCTGCGCGCCCTGCGGGACACCGCCGGCGGCTGGGACCTCGTGGTCGTCGACCTCCCGCCGGTCCACGACGCCCTGGCCGCACTCGCGCTCCCCGCGCAACTGCGCCGCTACATCGCCCGGCTGGTTCCCCAGGAGCGGCAGGCCGCCCGCGCCCTGCGCCCCGTCCTCGCCCAGCTCGCGGGCGTGCCCGCGCCCGGTGCCTGGGCCTACGAGGCGGCCGCCCGCGTCGACCGGGAACTGGCCACCGCCCAGGCAGTGATCGAGGACTCCGCCACGACCGTCCGGCTCGTCGTGGCCCCCGGCACCCACGCCGCCGACGCCGTGCGCCGGGCCCGCACCGGACTGGCCCTGTACGGCCACCGCCTCGAAGCCGTCGTCGCCAACCGGCTGCTGCCCGCCGATTCCCCGGACCCCTGGCTCGCCGAACTCGCCGGCCACCGCCGCAAGGAAGTGCGCGCCCTGCGCGCGGAACTGGCCGGCACGCCCACCGCGCTCCACGAACTGCCGCACCTCGGCCGGGAACCACGCGGCGCCGAGGACCTCGCCCGGCTCGCCGCCCTGCCGCCGGCCGAGGTGCCCGAGGGCCCCGCCGCGCAGCCGTGGACCACCGAGGACCGGCTCGCCGCCGAGGGCCACTTGCTGTGGCGGCTGCCGCTGCCGGGCGCGACACGCGACACCGTCGACCTCGTACGCCGCGGCGACGAACTCGTCGTCGACGCCGAGGGATACCGCCGCATCCTCCCGCTGCCCTCCGCGCTGCGCCGCTGCACCGTGGCCGGTGCCGCGCTCCGTGACGGCGCGCTGCAGGTCCGGTTCGCCCCGGATCCCGGTCTTTGGCCCCGCTGAGCACTGAAAGCGCCGCCCCCGTTCGGGTACCGTCGTTGGTACCAAGCCGGAGCCTTACGGAGCCACCATGAGCGAATCCACGGACCGCGCGGGCCGCCCCGACACCGATTCCGACGCCTGGGCCAAGGCGAGCGCGGAGGACATCGCCGCGGAGAACGCCCGCCGACGGCAGCAGAGCGGCCAGACCGCCGGCAGCGCCGGCGAGGAGCTGAGGCGTCTCGCGGAAGCCGTCACCGACCGGTTGTCGATGCTTCGCGGCCCTGCCGCGGAGATGGCCGCGCAGGGGCTGATCTCGCAGGTCAAGCAGGCCGTCGAGCCGATCGTCGAGCGCAACCCCGAGGTCTTCGACCACCTCGCCGCCGCGGGCGCCGAACTCCTGGCCGCCTACCGCGCGGCGGTGAGCGGACAGGAACGCCGCTGGACCTCCGGCGGTGACACCCCGCCCAGCGAACGCATCGACCTGGACTGAACGGCGCGACGCGGACCCGGGAGGAACATCGGGCCCGAACAGGGCGCGGGTCGCCCTCCGGTACGGTTGGACGCAGCGGGGCTCGACCGAATACTGAGGGATACATGGGACTCACCATCGGCGTCGACATCGGCGGCACGAAGATCGCGGCCGGCGTGGTCGACGAGGAAGGCGCGATTCTCGAGATCGTCAAGGTGCCGACCCCGCAGACCTCCGGGGGCGTCGTCGATGCCATCGCGACAGCGGTGCACGACGTCAGCGCCAACCACACGGTCGAGGCCGTCGGCATCGGCGCCGCCGGCTACGTCGACGACAAGCGCGCCACCGTGCTCTTCGCGCCCAACATCCGGTGGCGCCACGAGCCGCTGAAGGACAAGGTCGAACAGCGCGTCGGCCTGCCCGTCGTGGTCGAGAACGACGCCAACGCCGCGGCCTGGGGCGAGTACCGCTTCGGCGCGGGACAGGGCCACGAGGACGTCATCTGCATCACCCTGGGCACCGGGCTCGGCGGCGGCATCATCATCGGCAACAAGCTGCGCCGCGGCCGCTTCGGCGTGGCCGGCGAGTTCGGCCACATCCGCATGGTGCCGGACGGTCTGCTCTGCGGCTGTGGCAGCCAGGGCTGCTGGGAGCAGTACGCCTCCGGCCGGGCGCTGGTGCGGTACGCCAAGCAGCGGGCCGTCGCCCAGCCGGAGAACGCCGCGCTGCTGCTGTCGTTCGGCGACGGCACGCCCGAGGGCATCCAGGGCCAGCACATCAGCCGGGCCGCGCGCGAGGGCGACAAGGTCGCCGTCGACTCCTTCCGCGAGCTGGCCCGCTGGGCCGGCGCCGGCCTCGCCGACCTGGCCTCGCTCTTCGACCCCTCCGCCTTCATCGTCGGCGGCGGTGTCTCCGACGAGGGCGAGCTCGTCCTCGAGCCCATCCGCAAGTCCTTCCGCCGCTGGCTGGTCGGCGGTCAGTACCGCCCGCACGCCCAGGTCCTCGCCGCCCAGCTCGGCGGCAAGGCCGGCCTGGTCGGCGCGGCCGACCTCGCCCGCCAGGGCTAGCCCCCCGGCGGTCACCCGCACGGCATCCGGTGCCCCCGTCGCTCCCGCCCAGGAGCAACGGGGGCACCCGCCCTTCCCGGGCGCGGCGGATGCGCGGCCGTGTGGGTGCGCACCCGGGCTGCGCCGTGCTTCGCGGCGACTTCGGCGAGCGGACGGGCGAGTTCGCGGGCGCCGTCCCGGGCGACGTCCCGGGCGCCGTCGAGCGGATCCGTGCCGGCCCCGCAGGCCGCCTCGCCCGACCTCGTGGCGCTCAGCCGCACCTCGGCGACGCAACCGGTGGTCCCCGGCGAACTCCGCCCGCGCGGAGGTGAAGGCGGCGACCCCGCAGACCTCCGACGGAGTCGTCGACGCCGTCGCGACAGCGGTGCGCGAGCCTCGGCACCGACCACACGCACGGGGCCGTCCCGCCGTCGCGCCCGACCGGGGCGCCGCTACAGTGACCCCGTGAGCCAGGGCCCGCCGCCGGAGCTGCCGGCGTCCCGTACCGAGCCGGACGGCTCCGCCGTCGTCCGCGTGCTGAGCTACAACATCCGCTCGATGCGGGACGACACCGCGGCGCTCGCCCGGGTGATCCGCGCCTGCGACCCCGACGTCGCGCTGATCCAGGAGGCCCCGCGCTTCTTCCGCTGGCGCAAGGCCGTCGCCCGTCTCTCCCGCGCCTGCGGACTGGTCGCCGTCACCGGCGGGGCCACCGCCACCGGCCCCCTCGTGCTGTCCTCCCTGCGGGTACACGTGGAACGCGCCGAGGACGTCCTGCTGCCCCGCACCCCCGGCCTGCACCGGCGTGGCTTCGCCACCGCCGTCGTGCGCGTCGGCGGCGCCCGCCTGTCCGTCGTCAGCTGCCACCTCTCGCTCCACGCGCGCGAACGCTACGAGCAGGGCGGCATGCTGCTCGACCGGCTCGCCGCCATGGGCGAGCCGCACGCGGTCGTCGGCGGCGACCTCAACGACCGCCCCCACGGCAGGACCTTCCGCCGGCTCGCCGACGACCTGCAGGACGCCTGGGCGGTCCGGCCCTGGGGCGGCGAGTACACCTCCACCCCCGAGGACCCGCACCAGCGGATCGACGCGATCTTCACGACCCCGGGTATCGAGGTCCTCGGCTGCGGCGTCCCGCACGGCCTGCCCGGCGTCACCCCGTACGACCTGCGGGCGGCCACGGACCACCTCCCGGTCCTGGCCGCCCTCAGGGTGCCCGCCTCCGCCCGATGACGGCGCGGCCTCAGGACCGCTGCATGGAACGGTCGCCGACCGTCCGGCTGCCGGGCCTCCGGTCCCGGACGAGAGCAGTACGTGGCGCCGGTCAGACGACGGCGCCGCCGCCCGGCAGGTCGTCGTCCTCGTCGCCGCCCGGACGCATCCGCGTCACCAGGGTGGCGAAGCCGCCGAGGAAACCGCCGACGCCGACCGTGAGTGCCCACCACGGCATCGGCTCCTGAAAGAGGACGAAACCGAAGATCAGCAGCGGCCCGCCCACGGCGGCGAGCCAGGCGAACTTCGTCGTCACGTCCGCCTCCGGCAGCGGCGGCGGCTCCGGCGGCTCGTAGTGGCCCTCGTCCTCGTCCTCGTCCAGTTCGTAGTCACGCGGACCGGACAGCACGGGGTGGATGACGATGCGCGTCGCGTCCGGCGCCGAGGGCAGTGCGGACGGGTCCGCCGTGCCCTCGCCGCCTTCCCGGTCGGCCTCGCCCTTGCCGTCCCGGTCCGCCGCCGGGACGTCCTCGGCCGCGGGCCAGGAGCCCGTCCCGGGCTCGGGGTCCTTCTCGTACGCCGCGACGAGCTCGGCCCACGCCGACTCCTCGTCCAGCGGCGTGCGCTCCGGCTCGCCGCCCTCCGGCACCTGCCGACGCTCCTCCTCGGGCTCAGCCACTGGCGGCGTCCTCCTTGTCCGCCCGCTCCCCCGCACCCGACAGGCGCTCGACGAAGGCGTACGACTCCTCGAAGACCGTCTCCGCGTCATGGTCCAGCGTCGCGACGTGGTAGCTGCGCTCCAGCACCGTCTCCGTGACGTCCGCCGACGACACCCGGCTCAGCACGACCGCCGAGTTCGACGGGTGCACCACGTGGTCGACCCGGCTGTGCAGCAGCAGGAGCGGCTGCGTCACCTGCGGCAGCTCGTGCCGGACCAGCTTCCAGAAACGGCTCAGCGAGTGCACCGCCCGCAGCGGGGTGCGGTCGTAGCCGACCTCCTCCGAGCCCTCCTTGGCGATGTCGCTCACGATGCCCGGCACGGAGGGCACGAAGTGGCGCAGGAGGGGGACGGCCTTCAGCCGATGGCTGTCGGCCTTGACCGAGGGGTTGACCAGGGCGATACCGCTGACCGCGGCGCCGTGCTGCGCGGCCAGCCGCAGGGTCAGGGCCCCGCCCATCGACATTCCGAAGACAAACACGCGGTCACAGCGTTCGGACAGTGCGCGGAATTCCCGGTCCACCTCCGCGTACCAGTCCTCCCAGCCCGTCAGCTGCATGTCCTGCCAGCGCGTGCCGTGCCCCGGCAGCAGCGGTGCGGACACGGTCAGGCCCCGCTCGGCGAGGTACTCGGCCCACGGCCGCATGGACTGCGGCGTGCCGGTGAATCCGTGGCACAGCAGCACGCCGACCTCACCGCCGTCCTGGCGGTAGGGCTCGGCTCCGGGCATCAGCGGCACCGTACGTCTCCTGTTCGGTGGAATGCGCGAAAAGCAATACCTCACAGTACGCGGACGGCCGACACCGGGGGAGAGCACCGGCGGATCTGGCGTTATGGTCTTCCCGTCAGACACAGGAGGTCATCGGTTGTTGTACGGCGTGATGAAGATCGCCATCGGCCATCCCCTGCGAGCCGCGTTCCGGCCGTGGGTGGAGGGCCTCGAGCACATCCCCAAGCAGGGACCGGCGATCCTGGCGAGCAACCACCTGTCCTTCTCGGACTCCTTCTTCCTGCCCGCCGTGCTCGACCGCAAGGTCACCTTCATCGCCAAGGCCGAGTACTTCACCACACCCGGCATCAAGGGCAAGCTCACCGCCGCCTTCTTCAAGGGCGTCGGCCAGCTCCCCGTGGACCGCTCCGGAGCGCGCGGCGCCGGTGAGGCCGCGATCAAAAGCGGGATAAAGGTCATCGAGGCGGGCGAGCTCTTCGGCATCTACCCCGAGGGCACCCGCTCGCCCGACGGCCGCCTCTACCGCGGCAAGCCCGGCGGACTGGCCCGCATCGCGCTCGCCACCGGCGCGCCCGTGATCCCGGTCGCCATGATCGACACGGAGAAGATCCAGCCGCCCGGCCAGGTCATGCCCAAGCTGATGCGCCCCGGCATCCGGATCGGCAAGCCGCTGGACTTCAGCCGCTACATGGGCATGGAGCACGACCGCTTCATCCTGCGCTCGGTCACCGACGAGGTGATGTACGAGATCATGAAGCTCTCCGGCCAGGAGTACGTGGACATCTACGCGACCGCCGCCAAGCGGCAGATCGCCGAGGCGGCGAAGAAGGAACAGCAGCACGGCGAGTCCTAGCCGGACGCGCCCGGGGGGAAACGGGGGGGACGGCCCATGGCCGGGGAGAAGACCGGCGCGACCGGGCGGAGAACCGCCGCGCCCGCCGCGGCGCGGCCCGCACGCGTCACACGCATGTCCGTCGAGCAGCCGCTGTGGCGCGCCCTCACCGGCTACCGGGTGCTGACCGCCGCCTACGCCATAGGGCTCTACGCCGTCGCCTACCACGAGCACGCGCACCCCCTGGCGGGCGCGGCCTACCTGACGGTGCTCGCCGTGTGGACGCTGGCCACCATCGGCAAGGTGAGCTCGCCCCAGCGCTGCACCAGGCCCTTCCTCATCGCCGACCTCGCCGTCGCGCTCACCGGCATCCTCATCACCCCGCTCGTCGAGGCGCACCAGCGCATCCTCGACGGCGGCCCCACCCTGCCGTCGATCTGGACCGCCGGCTCCGTGCTCGCCTTCGCCATCAAGGGCGGCTGGCGCTGGGCCGCCGCCGCCTCCTGCCTCGTCGGCGGCGCCAACATCGTCGAACGCGGCGCCCCGGCCCGCGACACCCTCCACAATGTGCTGCTGGTCGCCATCGCCAGCATCGCCATCGGATACGTCGTCGAGGTCGCCCGCGCCAGCGAACGCACCCTCGCCCGCGCCCTGCAGATCGAGGCCGCCACCCGCGAGCGGGAGCGGCTGGCCCGCGACATCCACGACAACGTGCTGCAGGTGCTCGCCATGGTGCAGCGGCGCGGCGCCGAGATCGGCGGCGAGGCCGAGGCCCTTGGCCGCATGGCGGGAGAGCAGGAGGCGGCCCTGCGCGCCCTGGTCACCGACGCCGCCCTGCCGTCCCCCCGCGACGGCACCGACGCCGAAGCCGCCGGCGAGGACGCCGACGCGCCCCGCGACCTGCGCGGGCTGCTCGCCCCGTACGGCAGCGCCCGGGTCACCGTCTCCGCCCCCGGCACCCCCGTCCTCCTCCCGGCCCGCGCCGCACGCGAGCTCACCGCCGCCGTGGGCGCCGCCCTGGAGAACGTCCGCCGGCACGCCGGAGAGGACGCACACGCCTGGATCCTCGTCGAGGACGAACCCGGGGCCGTGCTGGTCAGCGTCCGCGACGACGGCCCCGGCATCCCCGAGGGCCGCCTCGCCGCCGCCGAGGCCGAGGGCAGGCTCGGGGTCGCCCAGTCCATCCGCGGCCGGCTCCGGGACCTCGGCGGCACGGCGGAGTTGGTGTCGGTGCCCGGGCAGGGGACAGAAGTCGAGTTGAGGCTCGTCAAGTGAGGGAGGAGATTGGGGTCATGGCCGTGAAGGTGATGGTGGTCGACGACCACCCCATGTGGCGGGACGCGGTCGCCCGCGACCTCACCGAGGCCGGATACGTGGTGGTCGCCACCGCCGGCGACGGACCGGAGGCGGTGCGGCGCGCCAAGGCGGCCATGCCCGAGGTGCTCGTCCTCGATCTCAACCTCCCCGGCCTGTCCGGCGTCCAGGTCTGCAAGGACGTCATCGCCGACAACCCCGCCCTGCGGGTGCTGGTGCTGTCCGCCAGCGGCGAGCACGCGGACGTCCTGGAGGCCGTGAAGTCCGGTGCCACCGGCTACCTGCTGAAATCCGCCGGCCGCGAGGAACTCCTCGACGCCGTCCGGCGCACCGCCGTCGGCGACCCGGTCTTCACCCCCGGCCTCGCCGGCCTCGTCCTCGGCGAGTACCGCCGCCTCGCCTCCGACCCCGCCCCCGCCGCGGCCGACACGCCCGAGGCACCCCGGCTCACCGACCGCGAGACCGAGGTCCTGCGGCTTGTCGCCAAGGGACTCAGCTACAAGCAGATCGCCGAACGGCTGGTCATCTCCCACCGCACCGTCCAGAACCACGTCCAGAACACCCTCGGCAAGCTCCAGCTGCACAACCGCGTCGAACTCGTCCGCTACGCCATCGAACGAGGACTGGACGAGGAGTAGCCCCGACGCCGTCCCGGGGGCGCCCGGCCCCGCGCCGCGCGCCGCCCGGAAGGGTGAAATCGGCGCGCCAACATCCCCGTAGATCAAGGGATTTCACCGAACGGCCCATCCCACCTGTGACGCCGGTCACGCTAGCGTCGTGGGCGCAGGCAAAAGGTGCGAACGGGAAGGGATGGATCATGCGAGTTGGCGTGCTGACCGGCGGCGGAGACTGCCCCGGGCTCAACGCGGTCATCCGTGCCATCGTGCGCAAGGGTGTCCAGGAGTACGGATACGAGTTCACCGGTTTCAGGGACGGCTGGCACGGCCCCCTCAAGGGCGACACCGTGCCGCTCGACATCCCCGCGGTGCGCGGCATCCTCCCGCGCGGGGGCACCATCCTCGGCTCGTCCCGCACGAACCCGCTCAAGGCGGAGAACGGCGTGCGGCGCGTCAAGGAGAACCTCGCCAAGTACGAGGTCGACGCACTCATCGCGATCGGCGGCGAGGACACCCTTGGCGTCGCCACCGCCCTGTCGGACGAGTACGGCGTCCCCTGCGTCGGCGTACCCAAGACCATCGACAACGACCTGGCGGCCACCGACTACACCTTCGGTTTCGACACCGCCGTCAACATCGCCACCGAGGCCATCGACCGCCTCCACACCACCGCCGAGTCGCACATGCGCGTCCTCGTCGTCGAGGTGATGGGCCGCCACGCCGGCTGGATCGCCCTCCACTCCGGCCTCGCCGGCGGGGCCAACGCCATCCTCATCCCCGAGCAGCGCTTCGACGTCGACCAGGTCTGCGCCTGGGTGGAGAGCCGCTTCAAGATCCGCTACGCACCCATCGTCGTGGTCGCCGAAGGCGCCATGCCCAAGGACGGCGACATGGTGCTGAAGGACCAGTCGCTCGACTCCTTCGGCCACGTACGGCTCTCCGGTGTCGGCGAGTGGCTCGCCAAGGAGATCGAGCGGCGCACCGGCAAGGAGGCCCGTACCACCGTCCTCGGCCACATCCAGCGCGGCGGCACCCCCAGCGCCTTCGACCGCTGGCTCGCCACCCGCTTCGGCCTGCACGCCATCGACGCGGTCCGCGATCAGGACTGGGGCAAGATGGTCGCACTGCGTGGCACGGACATCGTCCGCGTTCCGCTCCGCGACGCGACGACCCAGCTCAAGACGGTCGATCCGCGCCTCTACACGGAGGCAGGCGTCTTCTTCGGGTAAACACCGCGTTTCCTCGGCGCCGTCTGCGCTTTCACCGCTTGCCATGGGCGATCACGCGGCCGTACATTCCCTGCACCCGGCTTGTCCGGCCGCTTCGTTTATCCCCCTTGAGCACATGAGGAGCGCCCGGCATGACGGGTGTACTGGCGGTCGCAGGCGGCACCGCATCCGGCAAGTCCACCCTTGCCGAGGCCCTGTCGCTGCAGTGTCCCGAGAGCATCGCACTGGTCCATCTGGACGACTACTACGTGCCCGCGCACGATCCCCTCAGGGGCGTGTGGACGGTCAGCGCCGCCGGGCACGCCATCCTCGACTGGAACCATCCCGGCTCCATCGACGAGGCCGCCGTCAGCGCCGCGATCGACGCGGCGCTGGCCCGGCCCGGCGTGCGCCTCGTGGTGGTCGAGGGCCTGTTCGCCCTGACGCTGCCGTCGGTACGGGAACGGGCGGACTGGCGGGTGTACGTGGACGCCCCCGACGACGTCCGGCTGGCCCGCAAGATCCTGCGCAAGATCGAGGTCCAGCGGCAGGACCCGCGGCTGTCCCTGCTGAACTATCTGCAAAGCGGCCGGGAGCGGCACGTCGCCCACGTCGCGCCCTCCCGGGCGCTGGCCGATCTGGTGGTGGACGGCACGAACGAGGGCCCGGAGATGGTGGCGGCGGTGCTGGGCCTCGTCGGCCCGCTCCTGTCGCCCGTCCCCGAGTCCGTACCCGACCCGGTCCCGGCCGCCCGCCCCCGCCGGCCCCGCGCGGTCACCCCGCGGACGCACCAGTTCCCCGCGGCGGCCGTCTGACGCGCCGGGGGTGCAGACCCGTCGGGGTGCAGACGCGTCGGCGGGCCCGGCGAGGACGGTCGCGCCGACGTACGACTCGACCCCTGCGCGGGCACTTCCCGCGCAGGGCCCGGCGGCGGCACCGGTCCCCCCCCACGCCCGTGGCTACCCGGCGACCGTCACTCCCGCCAAGAGCTCCGCCACGATCGCCGTGCCGTTCAGGCTGAGCACGGACTCCGGGTGGAACTGGACGCCCGCGAAGCCCGGGCCGCGCAGGGCGTGGACGTCGCCGGTGGCCCGGTCGCGGCTCAGCTCGACGCGGTGCATGGCCAGTTCCTCCGCCGTCGTGTCGTCGCAGCGGGCGGTGAAGGAGTTGTAGAACCCCACGGTCTCCGTTCGTCCGAACAGGTCGATCGGTGTCTGCGCGCCCTGGAAGGGGACGTCCTTGCGGACGATGTCGAGGCCGAGCTCGGCGGCGATCAGCTCGTGGCCGAGGCAGACGCCGAGCAGTCCGTGCCGGTGGCCGCGCACCAGCTCGGCGGCGAGGCCGCGCAGCAAGACCATCTTGGGGTCGTGGGTGTCGGACGGATCGCCCGGGCCCGGTCCGAGGACGACCGGGCCGCGGTGGGCGAGGGCGGCCTCGCGCAGACCCGGCTCGTCGAAGCGGCGCACGGTGACCTCCGGCCCGGACGACCGCAGAACGTGTGCGAGCATCGCGGTGAAGGTGTCCTCGCCGTCCACCACCAGGGCGTGCCCGGTCAGCGTGCGGGGCTGCTCCGCGGTCCGCATCCGCAGCCAGAAGGGCGCGAGGTTCCTGCGGCGCCCGTCCAGTGCGGCCCGCACCCGGATGTCGTCGCCGAGCCGCGGCCGCTCCGCCGCCGGCCGCGGCTCCCGCCCCGGCCGCACCCCGAGGGCGGCCAGCACGGCCGCCGCCTTGGCGTGCGTCTCGGCGACCTCCGCGTACGGGTCGGAGCGCCGCACCAGCGTCGCGCCCACCGGGACCTTCAGCCCGCCCGCGGCGTCGACGTCCGCGGTGCGGATCAGGATGGGGGAGTCCAGGGTCTGCGCGCCGCCCGCGTCCCGGCCGATCAGTGCCAGCGCGCCCGCGTAGTAGCCGCGGCCGCCGGGCTCGTACCGCTCGATCACCCGGCAGGCGTTCTGCACCGGCGACCCGGTGACCGTCGCGGCGAACATCGTCTCGCGCAACACGTCCCGCACGTCCATGGTGCTGCGGCCGCGCAGCTCGTACTCGGTGTGCGCCAGATGTGCCATCTCCTTCAGGCGCGGGCCGACGACGACGCCGCCGAGGTCGCCGACGGTGCACATCATCTTCAGTTCCTCGTCGACCACCATCGTCAGCTCCTCCACCTCCTTGGCGTCTCGCAGGAAGGCGAGCAGGCCCGCCGCGTCCGGCCCCTGAGCGGGGTAGCGGTAGGTGCCGCTGATCGGGTTCATGACGACCGTGCCCCCCGCCATCCGCACGTGCACCTCGGGGCTCGCGCCGACCAGGGTGCGCTCGGGCGTGCGCACCACGAACGTCCAGTAGGCGCCGCGCTCGCCGTCGAGCAGCCCGCGGAACAGCGCGAGCGCGTCCGCCGCCCCGAAGCCGGGGATCTCGCCGCGGAAGGTGCGCCGGATGACGAAGTTCGCGCCCTCGCCGCGGCCGATCTCGTCCTCGATGACACGCTCCACGATCCCGGCGTACGTGTCGTCGTCGACGTCGAAGGCCCCGCCCTGGACGCGCACCGCGTGCCCGGGCAGGGCCGCCATGAGCTCGGGCAGCGGCAGCTCGTACGTCTCCCGGGGGCGGAGCACGACCAGCGGCGCCCCGTCGTCGCGGACGTCGAAGCCGCGCTCCCTGATCTGCCGGTACGGCACCAGAGCCAGCGCGTCCACCGTCGGCCGCGCCGCCTCCGGGGCCCCGGTCGGCAGCGCGACGTCCGTCAGCCGCTCCGCCGTCCCGACCGGGCCGAGCAGCACTTCGACGGTGTCCGCGTACCGGCCCGGCGTTCTGCGCCTGAGCAGCGCGAAGGGTGGGCACGCGGGGTCCAGCAGCCGTTCGACGAGCGCGGCGGCGGAGGGTGCGGTGCGGGAATCGTGGTTCTCCACGGCGGTTCCTTCCGGTCTTCGGCGAGGGAAGGGACGGCCGCAGAAACACCGAAGGCCGCCCCTCGGGCGGCCTGAGCGTCTGCCTGTGCGTACGCGCTGCTAGTGGGCCGCCGGATCCGCGGTCCACCACCACTGCAGGTGCGTCTGCTCTGCGTACATGTTCCGCACCCTAACGCATCGGCTCACGACGCGGCGGCGGTGTCTCACGCTTTCGGGGCATCGCGGTGAGGTACTGCCCCGGTACGCTCGGGGATGCGTCCAGAATCCCGTCCATGGGAGGAACCATGACCGCCGAACCGCTGCCGGCCTGGGCGATTCCGCCGCGTGGCGGCTTCACCTCGGACGACCTGGACCGCATTCCCGACCTCCCGCCGCACACGGAGTTGATCGACGGGAGCCTGGTTTTCGTGAGCCCGCAGAAGAGTTTCCACTCGCTGGCCATGTACCTGCTGGAGCAGGGCCTGCGGGCGGCGGCCCCCGAGACCCTGCGGGTGCGGCGGGAGATGAGCGTCGTCCTGAACCGGCGCAACCGGCCCGAGCCGGACCTCGTCCTGGTGCGGGCCGAGGCCGCGAGCGACGGGGCCGACGAGACGGGGTACCAGGCGGCCGACGCCGTGCTGGTCGTCGAGGTCGTCTCGCCGGACTCCGAGGAACGGGACCGCAAGCGCAAGCCGCAGTTGTACGCCGAGGCGGGCATCCCGCACTTCTGGCGGGTCGAGAAGGGCGAGGGCCGGCTCCCCGTCGTCTACGTCTTCGAACGGGAGCCGGCCACCGGGACCTACGTCGCCACCGGCATCCACCACGAACGTCTCAAGGTGTCCGTGCCGTTCGCCGTGGACATCGACCTCGGCGGGATCGAACGGCTGTAGCCGCCCCTCCCGCCGGGTTGGCTCACCGCACCAGTCGCCACAGGGACGCCCACTGCTCGGCCGAGAGGTCCTTGGGGAGGGCGTACGGGGGGACGCGCTCGGCGCGGAGCCAGTCGCGCAGCGCCGCCCGGTCGAAGTGGCCGGTGCGGGTGAGGACTTCGCGCAGACCGCGGCCCGGGCCGGTGAACACCCGCTGGACGAAGGCCTGGTAGGCGCGCCGGTCGCCCGGGACGAGTGGCTCCGGGCGCCGGCCCATGCTGAGCAGGCCGCCGTCGACCGAGGGCGCCGGGCGGAAGGCGCGCGCGGGGACGCGGGAGTGGAGGGTGAAGTCGTACCAGGGCCACCAGGAGGCGGTGAGCATGCTGGCGCCGCCGACGCCGGCCCGGCGGCGGGCGACCTCCCACTGGACGAGCAGCACCGCGGACTCCCACCGGTCGGCGGCGAGGATCCGCCGCATGATGGTGGTCGTCAGGTGGAAGGGCAGGTTGCCGACGATCACGTGCGGCTCGCGCGGGAAGCGGTAGCGCAGGACATCGGTGTTGACGACGTGCGTGCCGCGCGGGAGCCGCCGCTGCAGGCGCTGTGCGCGCCGGGGGTCGGTCTCGACGGCCGTGAGGGGACGGCCGGTGCGGCTGAGGGGCAGGGTCAGCGCCCCGTCGCCGGGGCCGATCTCGACGATGGGCCCGCTGGTGGCGGCGACGAGGGCCTCGATGGAGGCGATGACGGTGCGGTCGGTGAGGAAGTTCTGGCCGAGCTCGTGCCGGCCACCCACCATGGACCGGTGGTGAGGCATGGGTGTGCACTCCGCGACATAAGAGGTTCCGACGGTGGACCCGATGCCGCGGCGAAGAGCGCCGCGGCTATGCCCGGCGCAGCCTGATGCAGTAGGTGCAACCCATGTGCCGCACGGTATCCCGCTCCCTGCCGGTGCCGCATCTGGTTTTCCAGGGGTCCGCGTGGACGCTCGCGCATGGGGTCGAGCGTCCGGGCCATGTTCCGTCTCACCGGGCGTGGCTTCACTGGGCGCATGACTTCCCGAGACGCCGTCCTCGTCGCGGCCACCGTCGCCGTCGGCCTCATGGCCGGGCTCTTCTTCGCCTTCTCCGTCGCCGTCATGCCGGGTCTGGCCAGGGCGGCCGACCGCACGCTCGTCGACGCGATGCAGCGCATCAACGTCGCCATCCAGAACGGCTGGTTCCTGCTGGCCTTCGGTGGTTCGCTGCTGCTGTGCGCCGCCGCGGTGGCGCTCTGCCCGCGCGACGGCGAGCGCGGCCCGCTCCCTTGGGTGATCGCCGCGATCGTGCTCTACCTGGCGGTGCTCGTCGTCACCTTCGGCGTCAGCATTCCGCTGAACGACCGGCTGGACGCGGCGGGCGACCCCGCACGCCTCGCAGACATCGCCGCCGTGCGCGAGCGGTTCGAGGCGGCCTGGGTCCGCTGGAACCTGGTGCGCACGCTCCTGTGCACGGGTGCGCTGGGCTGCCTGAGCTGGGCGCTCGTCCTCAGCGGCCGGGTCGCCGCGGAAGCGGCGCGTCGCGCAGGGCACATGTGAAGTCGCCGTCCTTGACGAGGCTGCGCTCGCCGCAGCGGGGGCAGTGCCGGAAGACGACCGCCTGCGTGAACCACCCGGGGCGGGCGAGCCCGGCGCGGTCGAGGGCAGCCGCCAGGGCCGGCCAGGACGCTTCGGGGTCGGGGCAGTAGCCGGTCGACTGATTGCCGACCTCGCTCACCTCCCACCCGCCGTCCTCCCGTACGGCGAACGCGATCTCCCCGGCGGCGAGCACGGGCCCGGCCCCGGCGCACGCCACGGGCTCGCTGCGGCGCGGTGCCAGCAGGAGCGTGCTGCCGGGGCCGACTACGTAGGTGAAGGGCTCCTCGCGTTCGGCAGTGCCGGTGCCCTCCAGCCACTCCCGGAAGTCGTCCGGCGACCGCACGGCCCGGCCCGCCGCGCCCGGCCGGACGACGGCGGCGCGGATGTCGTCCGGTGCCACGTAGGTGAACGTCCCGGACGGCGTCGGCATGGCGGCGGCCCCCTTCTGTCCCGGCTTCGGCGTGGGGTGCGCCGAGCGTATGTCCCGGCTGAGGGTCGTCTCACTGGGTGGACTCCGCGGCTGGGGGCGGGCCGGACGCGCCGTTGCCGCGCGCCGGGTTGCGCCGGTGCACGGGCCGGGCGGGCGCGCCCCTCCCGGGCCGTCGAGCCGCTCCGGGCGCCTCGAAAAGGGATCCGCGCGGTTCACCCCGTCGTCTCATCCTCTGGTCCGATGCGCAAAGGAACGGACACGACCACGTAATGTGGGCTTTGTGACCGTGAACGCTGAAACCCACGCCGGGCGCCAGACCTGGCGCTCACTGCCCGCGGCGCAGCAGCCTGAGTACCCCGACCCCGAGGCTCTGCGCGAAGTGATCGCGGACCTCGAGTCGTATCCGCCGCTCGTCTTCGCAGGCGAGTGCGACCAGCTGCGCGACCGCCTGGGGGCCGTGGCCCGTGGTGAGGCGTTCCTGCTGCAGGGCGGGGACTGCGCGGAGGCCTTCGACCAGATCGGGGCCGACCAGATCCGCAGCAAGCTGAAGACGCTGCTGCAGATGGGCGCCGTCCTCACCTACGCCGCGTCCGTGCCGGTCGTGAAGGTGGGCCGGATCGCCGGTCAGTACAGCAAGCCGCGTTCGAAGCCGACGGAGACCCGGGACGGGGTGACCCTCCCCACCTACCGCGGTGACTCGGTCAACGGCTTCGAGTTCACCGAGGCGGCCCGTGTGCCGGACCCGGAGCGGCTCAAGCGCATGTACAACGCGTCCGCCGCGACGCTCAACCTCGTACGGGCCTTCACCACCGGCGGTTACGCCGACCTGCGGCAGGTGCACGCCTGGAACCAGGACTTCGTGCGGTCCTCGCCGTCCGGGCAGCGATACGAGGCCCTTGCCCGGGAGATCGACGGCGCGCTGAACTTCATGCACGCCTGCGGCGCGGACCCGGAGGAGTTCAAGACCGTCGAGTTCTACGCCTCGCACGAGGCGCTCCTGCTCGACTACGAGTCGGCGCTCACCCGCGTGGACTCGCGCACCGGTCGGCTGTACGACGTGTCCGGGCACATGGTCTGGATCGGTGAGCGCACCCGTCAGCTCGACCACGCGCACGTCGAGTTCGCCTCGAGGATCCGCAACCCGCTCGGTGTGAAGCTCGGCCCGACGACCACGCCCGAGGAAGCGCTGGCGCTGATCGACCGGCTGGACCCGGACCGCGAGCCCGGCCGCCTGACCTTCATCACGCGCATGGGCGCCGGCAAGGTCCGCGAGCTGCTGCCGAACCTGGTGGAGAAGGTCACCGCCTCGGGCGCGCAGGTCGCCTGGGTGTGCGACCCGATGCACGGCAACACCTTCGAGGCGGCCTCGGGCCACAAGACGCGCCGCTTCGATGACGTGCTCGACGAGGTCAAGGGCTTCTTCGAGGTGCACCACGGCCTCGGCACCCACCCCGGCGGCATCCATGTGGAGCTCACCGGCGACGACGTGACCGAGTGCGTGGGCGGCGGCGACGAGATCTTCGTCGACGACCTGCACCAGCGCTACGAGACGGCCTGCGACCCGCGGCTCAACCGCAGCCAGTCCCTCGACCTGGCCTTCCTGGTGGCGGAGATGTACCGCGGCCAGTAGCCGCGGCCGTTCGCCAAGGACGCTCGGAGGGGCGCGGATCACATCGATCCGCGCCCCTCGTCGGTTTCCAGCCACTCGCCCGGCGGGTAAGGTTAGGTTTGCCTCATCAGGTCGGGATCGGAGAGAGGGGAACCGCGTGTACGTCTGCTCGTGCTTCGGCATCACCGAAGAGCAGGTCAAGCAGCATGCGGACGCCGGCCGCTGCACCCCTCGCCAGATCGCCTCCGCCTGCAAGGCGGGCACGGACTGTGGTTCCTGCGTGCGCCGGATACAGGCGCTTCTCGGCCGGGGCGAGGGCTGTGCCACCCGTACGAAGCTCGACACGGCGAAGCCCGGGACATCCGTCGCGCCCGTCGCCGTCCCCGCGCCGGCCACCCTGCCGGCCCCGTCGGCGCTGCCGGTGCCGGCCACGGCACCGCTGCCCGCGGCAGCCGGCGCCGCCTGAGCGACTCCGGCCCGGCCGTCCGACGTTCAGCTGTCGGGCTGCTCGATCACCTGCGCGATGTACAGCGGCTCCCCGAGCTTCTCGATGAGCTCGAGCTGGGTGTCCAGGTAGTCGATGTGGTGCTCCTCGTCGGCGAGGATGTCCTCGAAGATGTTGGCCGAGGTGATGTCGCCCTTGGCCCGCATGACCTCGATGCCGCGCCGGAGGCGGTCGATCGCCTCGACCTCGACCTGGCGGTCGGCCTGGAACATCTCGGTGACGGTCTGACCCACTCGGACATGGAAGAGCCGCTGGTAGTTCGGCAGCCCCTCGAGGAAGAGGATGCGGTCGGTCAGCACCTCGGCGTGCTTCATCTCGTCGAAGGACTCGTGCCGGGTGTACTGGGCGAGCTTCGTCCAGCCGAGGTTCTCCTGCATCTTGGCGTGCAGGAAGTACTGGTTGATCGCCGTCAGCTCGCCCGTCAGCTGCTCGTTCAGGAACTCGATGACCTCGGGGTCGCCCTGCATGGCAAGCCCGTCCTTTCGGGAGGAATCCACACGATGGGCGCATCTTCGCACCGCCGGTGGAAGCGATCCAGTAAGCCCACGCTTACTCCGCCGGCCCGGGTTGCCGTACTTTGCCCGGGTGCTGGTCGGTAGCACTGCGTCCGGTCTGTCACCATGGACGCATGGGTCAGTCCGAACGCCGCGAAGGGGAGCTTCCTCCCGGACAGCGGCTTCAGCGGGGCTGGCCGGTCACCCACTACGGTCCGGTACCCAGGTTCAAGCCCGAACGGTGGGAGTTCCAGGTCTTCGGCGCCACGGCGGACGGCGGCAAGGTCGCCTGGGGCCATGAGGAGTTCACGGCGCTGCCCTACACCACGGTCATGGGTGACTTCCACTGTGTGACCAAGTTCAGCATGCTCGGAGTCGAGTGGGGCGGTGTCCGCGCCGCCGAGATCCTGCGGCTGGCGCCGCCCGCGCCGGACGTCACGCACGTCATGGTGTGGGCCGAGTACGGCTTCAGTTCCAACCTGCGGCTGGCGGACTTCGCCGACCCCAAGTCGATATTCGCGACCCATCGCGGCGGCGAGCCGCTGACCGCGGAGCACGGCTTCCCGGTCCGGCTGATCGTGCCCCACCTCTACGCCTGGAAGGGCCCCAAGTGGGTGCGCGGCGTGGAGTACATGACGTCCGACCGCCGCGGCTTCTGGGAGGAGCGCGGCTACCACAACCTCGGCGACCCGTGGACCGAGCAGCGCTACTCCTACCAGGAGGAGCCCGGCGACGGCCCGGAGTTGTAGCCGTAGCCGTTGCCGCCGGGCTCCCGCCGCCGGATCAGTGGTACCGGTGGACGACCGCGTGGCCCTTGCCGCGGCCGATCATCCACTTGTTGACGGGTGTGGTCACCAGGAAGGCGACCGCGAAGGCCAGCGCGAGGCTGAACCAGAACAGCCCTTCCGACAGCGTCGCGTCCATCGCGCCCGGGAAGAGCAAAATCGTCCCGTTGTCCGCGAGTTCCATGAAGACGATCGAGACGGTGTCGGCGGCTAGCGCCACCCGCACCGCGCTGCGCAGGTCCAGGCCGGCCCGCAGGACGCCGCGCATGGTGAGCGAGTAGCCGAAGGCGAAGGCCAGCACGATCGCCAGGACCATCGTCGGGACGTTGTGCCAGCCGAGGGCCGTGCCGATCGCCATGCCGAGGACCTCGCCGATCGCACAGCCGGTGAGGCAGTGCAGCGTGGCCTGGACGGCGGTACCCCAGGAGGCCGGGCCGGAGTGGTGCTCGTGGCGCGTGGCCTGGTGGTGCCCGTGGTGCGCGGCTTCGTGCTGCGCGTGCTGTTCATGGTGGGAGTGTTCGACGTGCTGCATCCTTCGTCCCCCAGGGATGAGTGCGGGTGTCGTCGTGCGGTGCTTCCGGCCCAACCGTATACCCCCCTGGGGTATTCCCCGGTGGTCCGGTCAGGCCGGGCGCAGCGACTTCAGCACGGCCACGTCCGTCGCCATCCCGGTGCCCTTGGGGCCGCCGTTCGGCGTCTCCACGATCAGCGGCACGCCCCGCGTGGCGGGGTGCCGGAACAGTTCCCCGAAGGCGGCGGCACCGATGTGACCGGCGCCGATGTTCTCGTGGCGGTCCTTGTGGGCGCCGGCGACGTCCTTGGAGTCGTTGGCGTGGATCAGCTTCAGCCGCCCCTCGCCGACCGTCGCCACCAGCTCGTCCAGCACGGCCTTGACCCCGCCCGCCGCCGCGAGGTCGTGCCCGGCCGCGAACACATGGCAGGTGTCCAGGCAGACCCCCAGCAGCGGATGGTGGTCCAGGGCGTCGAAGTACGGGCCCAGGTCCTCCACCAGCGAGCAGAGCGAGAACCCCTGCCCCGCGGTCGGCTCCAGCAGCAGCCACGGGTCGTCGTCGCGCGTCAGCTCCTCCAGCAGCGGCAGCATCCGCTCCCGTACCTGCGCCAGCGCCGTGGCCCGGGAACGGCCGCCGGTCGCCGACCCGGTGTGCACGACGGTGCCGAGTGCGCCGATCGCCCGCCCGCGGCGCAGCGAGTGGCGCAGGGAGTCCACCGAGTGATCGACGGTCGCTGCGGTGTGCGAGCCGAAGTTGATCAGGTACGGCGCGTGGACGTACGCGGGGACGCCCTGAGCGGCGCAGCGCTCGCGGAACTCCTCGTCCTGCCGCGGACTGCCGGGCGGGGTCGCCCACCCGCGCGGGTTGGCGACGAAGACCTGCACGGTCTCGGCGCCCATCCGCGCGGCCTCCGCCAGCCCGGTGGTCGCCAGGCCCCCGGCCACGGCGACATGAGCGCCGACGGGGTTGCGGAGCGCCACGGCACCGCCGTCGGAGGTGGCTATCGCACCCACAGTGTGATCGTGCTGCCCTTCGGTGCCTCGGTGCCGCCGGCCGGCGACTGGTTGTTGACCTGACCGGTGAAGAAGAACTGGATCACGCGGACGTCGAAGCCCGCGGCCTCCAGCTTCGCCTTCGCCTCGTCGACGGCCAAGCCTTCCACGTCCGGGACCTCGACCATCTGCTGGCCCTTGGAGACCTTCAGCGTGACCGTGTCCCCGCCCGCCAGCCGCGTGTTGGGGCCGGGCGTCTGCCCGGCGACGGCGCCCTCGTCCGCCTGGTCGGAGTAGACCCGCCGCGGGTCGACCTTCACCCGCAGCCCGGCGTCCTCCAGCTGCCGGCGGGCGTCCTCCAGCGGCTGCCCGATCACGTCGGGGGCGTCGACGGGCACGCCCTTGCTCACCACCAGCGACACGGCCGAGTCCGGCCGCCGGCTCGCTCCCGAACCGGGGTCGGTGGAGATCACCCGGCCCTGCGGAATCTCGTCGCTGAACTCCCGGGTCACGGTCCCCGGGCTCAGGCCCGCGGCCTTCAGACGCCGCCTCGCCTCCGCCAGCTCCTCGCCCACGACGCCGGGGACCTTCACCCGCTCCGGGCCCTTGGACACGGTGATCGTCACCGTGCCGTTGTCCCGGATGCGCTCGCCGGTGCCCGGGTCGGTGGAGGCCACCTTGCCCTTGGTCATGGTCGGGTCGAACGCCTCGACGACCTCGACCCGCAGCCCGGCGTCGCGCAACTGGCGCTCCGCCTGCGCCTGCGGCAGCCCGACGACGGCGGGCGTCCTGGTGAACTGGCCGTCGTTGATGTACCAGACGCCCGCGCCGACGCCGACGATCAGCAGCAGGGCCGTCACCAGGGCGATCACCCCGGGACGCCGGCGGCGCCGGGCCCCCGGCCCGGCGACCGTCCGGGGTTGGTGCCGGGTCGGCTCGGGCGGCAGCTCCAGCCGCGCGGTGCGGTGCACCACCGTCGTCGGCTCCTCGGAGCCGGCCGGTGCCGCGGGACCCGGCGCGGGGATCCGCGCGGCCGGCGGCACCAGGTCGATCTGCTCCGGTGTCATGAGCCGGCGCACCGCGTGCAGCCGCCGCAGCAGCTCCGCGGCGTCGGCCGGACGCCGGGCGGCGACGCGCGCGGTCGCCTCGGCGACCAGCGCGTCCAGTTGCGGGGGCAGCCCGGGGGAGGCCGCGGAGGGGGCGGGCACGTCCTCGTTCACGAGCTGGTGGATCACCTGCACCGGGGTCCGGCCGCTGTGCGGCTTGCGGCCGGTGAGCATCTCGTAGAGCAGCACTCCGCAGGCGTACACATCGGTGCGCTCGTCGGCCGTGAGGTTCTCGACCTGCTCCGGCGCCATGTACGAGACCGTGCCGAGGACGCCGCTCGCGGAGGTGTCGGTGTGGGTGCCCGCGACCCTGACCAGGCCGAAGTCCGCCACCTTGACCCGGCCGTCGTCCCCTATGAGGACGTTCTCCGGCTTCATGTCGCGGTGCACCAGCCCTGCCCGGTGCGCCGCGCCGAGCGCGGCCAGCACGGGCTCCAGGATGTCCAGCGCGGCGCGCGGCGGCAGGGCGCCGCGGTCGCGCAGCACGTCGCGGAGGGTGCAGCCCGCGATGTACTCCATGGCCAGGTACACGTAGGTGCCGTCGGTGCCCTGGTCGTAGACCTGCACCACGTTGGGGTGGTCGAGGCGTGCCACCGTCTTCGCCTCGCGGATGAAGCGCTCCACGAAGCCGGGCTCGGCCAAGAGGGCGGGGTGCATGACCTTCAGGGCCAGCACCCGGTCCAGGCGGATGTCCAGTGCCCGGTACACCGTCGCCATGCCGCCGACCGCGATCCGGGACTCCACCCGGTAGCGGCCGTCGAGCGTCTGCCCGACCAGCGGGTCCTGAAGCGTCCTGTCCACGAAGGTGCAGTTTACGGTGCCGACATGACCCTTCTGGGCTAACCCGCGCAGGTTGTACCCCACCCGTGCGGTACCGCAACCGCCCCGTGACCCGGCGCGGTGGCGGTGTCCCTGGCGGGTACTGCCCCGCCCCGCCGCGGTTCCGGGGCGGTCCCGCGCAGGTCGCCGCCGTACGCCGGGCCGCTCGTCAGGAGGCGCCGAAGGCGGGGCGTTCGGGGTCGAACGTGGCGAGACCCACAGCGGGGGAGGACGCGGTCGCGTGGTGGCGGCGGGGGATACGCCCCGCCCGGTACGCCAGGCGCCCGGCCTCGACGGCGTGCCGCATGGCCTCCGCCATGAGCACCGGTTCCCTCGCCCGTGTGACGGCGGAGGCCAGCATGACGGCCGCGCAGCCCAGCTCCATCGCCAGGGCCGCGTCCGAGGCCGTCCCCGCCCCCGCGTCCAGGATCACCGGCACGGTCGCCCGCTCGACGATCAGCTCGAAGTTGTGCGGGTTGCGAATGCCGAGCCCCGATCCGATGGGCGAGCCCAGAGGCATGATCGCCGCACAGCCCACGTCCTCCAGCTTCCGGGCGAGCACCGGATCGTCGCTGGTGTAGGGCAGCACCGTGAAGCCGTCGTCCACGAGGGTCTCCGCCGCGTCCAGCAGCTCCACCGGGTCCGGCAGCAGGGTGCGCTCGTCGGCGATGACCTCCAGCTTCACCCAGTCCGTGCCGATCGCCTCGCGTGCCAGGCGCGCGGTGAGCACGGCCTCGCCGGCGGTGTAGCACCCGGCGGTGTTCGGCAGTACGCGGATGCCGTGCCGGGTGAGCACGGACAGCACGGAGCCCTTGACCGTGGGGTCCAGCCGCCGCATGGCGACCGTGGTCAGCTCGGTGCCGGAGGCGAGCAGCGCCTGCTCCATGATCTCCAGGCTGGGCGCACCGCCCGTGCCCATGATCAGCCGGGAGCCGAAGGTGGTATTGCCGATGGTCAGCGGGTCGTCGGCCATGGGGTCAGCCTCCCTGGACCGCGGTGAGCACCTCGACGCGGTCGCCGTCGCGGAGCGCGGTCGCCTGCCACTGGGCGCGGGGGACGACGGTCTCGTTGAGGGCGGCCGCCACTCCGGAAGGAGCGGCGGTCAGGGTCGCGACGAGGCGGTCGAGGGTGACGCCCTCGGCGACCTCCCGGGCCTCGCCGTTGACGGAGACGGACAGAAGGAGGGGCGCGGTCATGCGTGCTGCTCCTGGAGGGCGAAGCGGTCGGGGGAGAAGGGCCGGGCCGGTGCGGGGACCTCCGACCCGGTGAGGACCTCGGCCATCACGTCGCCGGTCAGCGGGGTCAGCAGGACGCCGTTGCGGTGGTGGCCGGTGGCGAGCACCAGTCCGTCCAGCGCGCCGCGGCCGAGCAGCGGGGCGTTGTCGGGCGTGCCGGGACGCAGTCCCGCCCGCGTCTCGGCCAGCGGGAGTTCGGTGATGCCGGGCAGCAATGCGTGGGCGTCGCGGAGCAGTTCGTACACCCCGCCGGCGGTGACGGTGGTGTCCCAGCCCATCTCCTCGCTGGTGGCGCCGACGACCAGTTCGCCGTTCTCGCGCGGCACCAGGTAGACGTGGCCGCCGCGCACCACGGCCCGAACCGTCCGTGACAGGAACGGCGCGTACGCCGCGGGCACCCGCAGCCGCAGCACCTGCCCCTTCACCGGCCGTACGGGCGGCAGTGCCCGTGCGGGCAGCCCCCCGACGCGGCCGCTGAGGCTTCCGGCGGCCAGCACCACCTGCCCGGCGGTGACCCGGGTGCCGTCCTCCAGGACCACCCCGTGGGCGCGGTCGCCCCTGACGTCCACCCGGGCCACCCGCGACCGCCGGAACTCCACCCCGGACAGCTCGCAGGCGCGCACCAGCGCCGCGGCCAGCCGCCGGGGGTCGATCTGGTGGTCGCCGTCGACCCGCAGCCCGCCGTGCACGCCGGGGGAGAGCATCGGCTCCAGGCGGCGGCACTCACGGCCGCCGAGCCACTCCGAGGCGAGGCCCAGGGACTGCTGGAAGGCGTGGAGTTCGCGCAGCTGTGCGCGGTCGTCGGCGTCGAGGGCGACGGCGAGGGTGCCGCAGGTGCGGTAGCCGAGGCCGAGACCGGTGGTCTCCTCCAGCTCGGCCACGAAGGACGGATAGCGGCGCGCCGCCGCGAGGTTGAGCTCGAGCAGCGCCTGCTCGCCGTACTGCACCTCGGTGACAGGGGCCAGCATCCCCGCGGCCACCTGGGCTGCGCCGCCGCCCGGTTCGGGGTCCGCGACCGCCGTGCGCAGGCCGCGCAGGCCGGCCCGCCACGCGGTGACCAGTCCGATGATCCCGCCGCCGACCACGACGACGTCATGACGGTGCATGATGTTCCCGCTCCTCCCTTCGCCGGCATGACCCGGATCAGGTTCGTACGGTCGGCGGCCGCTCCAGCCGCCCTCTCAGCCCGGTGCGCCGGGCTCCCGCGAGTGTTCCCGGCCCACCTTAGTACGCACCGTCCGCGGCGAGTAGGGCACGGGTACCGGCGGGCGACGCCCCGCGGCGTTACCGTGATCGCGTGACCAGCAGCAGTGAACAGCGCGTCGTCGTCGTAGGGGCAGGAATGGCCGGGGTGCAGACCGCCGTGTCCCTGCGCGAGCAGGGGTGGGGCGGGGCGATCACGCTGATCGGCGCGGAGCCGCACGCCCCCTACGACCGGCCGCCGCTGTCCAAGGGGGTGCTCTTCGGCGCCGAGGAGGGCCCGGCGCTGGACGTCGACTTCGCGGGCATCGGCGTCGAACTGCTGCTCGGGCGGCACGCGAGCGCCCTGCGCCCCGGCGAGCGGCAGGTCCACACCGACGCCGGCCCGGTCGGCTACGACAAGCTCGTCCTGGCCAGCGGCGCCGAGCCCCTCATGCTGCCGGGCAGCGAGGGCACGCCGGGGGTGCATGTGCTGCGGACCCTGGACGACGCCACCGCGCTGCGCCCGGTGCTGGAGGGCCGGCGCCGGGTCGTGGTGGTCGGCGCGGGCTGGATCGGCGCGGAGTTCGCCACGGCGGCACGTCACGCCGGGTGCGAGGTGACCGTCGTCGAGGCCGCCGGCCATCCGCTCGCCGGGGTGCTGCCCGAGCACATCGCCGAACGGATGCGCGGCTGGTACGCGGAGGAGGGCGTGGAGCTGCGCACCGGCGCGGTGGTCTCCTCCGTCGAACCGGGCGCGGTGCGCCTGGCCGACGGCAGCGTGCTCGCCGCCGAGGCGGTCGTCATCGGTATCGGCGCCCGGCCCGCCACCGGGTGGCTGGCCGGTTCCGGCGTCGAGCTGGGGCCGGACCGCTCGGTCCTCGCCGACGACCGGCTGCGCACCTCGGTGCCGGACGTGTACGCCGTGGGGGACTGCGCCTCCTTCCCCTCGGCGCGGTACGGGGAGCGGCTGCTGATCCACCACTGGGACAACGCCGTGCAGGGACCGCGCACGGCCGCCGCGAACATCCTGGGCGGCGACGAGCCCTACGACCCCGTCCCCTACTTCTGGTCGGAGCAGTTCGGGCGCTTCGTGCAGTACGCCGGGCACCACGGGGACTGCGACCGCATGCTGCTGCGCGGGGACCCGGACGGGCCCGCCTGGTCGGTGCTGTGGCTGCGCGACGGCCAGTTGGTCGCGCTGTTCGCCGTGGGCCGGCCCCGCGACCTGGCGCAGGCCCGCAAGCTCATCGGGCGCGGCGCCCACCTCGACGGTGCCCTGGCCACCGACCCTGCGGTGCAGCTACGGGCCGCGGTCGTCTGACACCCGTGGTGGTGCCGGAGGCGTGGCGGACCCGTCAGGACGGAGCAACGGGTGGCGTGAGCGGTTCCATGGTGTCGGTCCGGGATGGCACGCTTGTCCTGTGACCGAGATCGACGCAAAGATTGACTCCCTCATCCCCTCCTGGCTGTACGTCCCCGACGTCGCCGAGCGCCTCGGCGTGGAGGTGACCCGGGTCCGCCAGCTCATCAAGGAGGGCCAGCTCATCGCCGTACGCCGCGGTGAGAACCGGGTGCTCATGGTTCCCGCCGACTTCATCGGCGAGGAGAAGATCGTCAAGGGCCTCGCGGGCACCCTCACCCTGCTCAAGGACGACGGGTTCAGCGACGAAGAGGCCCTGGAGTGGCTGTTCACCCCGGACGAGAGCCTGCCCGGCACCCCCGTCCAGGCGCTGCGGGACAACCGCGGCACCGAGGTGAAGCGCCGCGCCCAGGCGCTCGCCGTCTGACCGAACGACCCGCCAACGCCGCAGCCACCGAGGGGGACCCTCCCGTATGAGCACGCGTACGAGCACGAGCAGCCGTGCCCAGCTCGCCGACGCCCGGCTTTACCTGTGCACCGACGCGCGCAAGCGCCACGGCGGCCTGAAGGAGTTCGCGGCGTTCGCGGACGCCGTGCTGGCCTCCGGGGTCGACGTCATCCAGCTGCGCGACAAGGGACTGGAGGCCCGCGAGGAGCTGGAGTACCTCGCGGTCCTCTCGGAGGAGTGCGGACGGCACGGCCGGCTGCTCGCGGTGAACGACCGCGCCGACGTGGCGCACGCGGCCGCGGCGGACATCCTCCACCTGGGCCAGGGCGACCTGCCCGTGCCGGCCGCCCGCGCGATCCTCGGCGACGAGGTGATCATCGGGCGGTCCTGCCACTCCGAGTCCGAGGCGGCAGCCGCGGCCGGGGTCCCCCATGCCGAAGGCCAGGGGCCCGTGGAGCCCGGTGCGGACTACTTCTGCACCGGGCCGGTGTGGCCCACCCCGACCAAGCCCGGCCGGCCCGCGCCGGGCCTCGGCCTGGTGCGGTACGCGGCCGGCCTGGGCACGGACCGGCCGTGGTTCGCGATCGGCGGGATCGACCTGTCCAACGTGGATCAGGTGCTCGACGCCGGGGCCCGCCGGATCGTGGTGGTGCGGGCCGTCACCGAGGCGGCCGAGCCGGGTGCCGCGGCGGCCGAGCTGGCCAAGCGGGTGCGCTCGTACGAGGCCTGAGCGACGACCCGCGCCGCTCGGCGCGCAGCGGGGCCCGCGCGGGGCCGTCTCGTGCCGCGAGTGCGGGATGTCCAAGGGGTGGACATTCGGGCCTCATCTGTTGGGACGGTCCGGCCCTCGCCGTTAGCCTGAGGCGCATGGCCCTCGGAACCGCCTCCACCAGGACCGATCACGCGGTCACCATTCGTGAGCTGCTGGCCTCCGGCGAGCGCTCGTACTCCTTCGAGTTCATGGCACCGAGGACCGAGAAGGGCGAGCGGACCCTGTGGAACGCGATCCGCCGCATCGAGGCGGTGGGTCCGACCTTCGTCTCCGTCACCTATGGCGCGGGCGGCAAGTCCCGTGAGGGCACGGTCCGGGCGACGGAGCGGATCGCCTCCGACACCACGCTGACCCCGGTGGCCCACCTGACCGCGGTCAACCACTCCATCGCCGAGCTGCGCAACATCATCGGCCAGTACGCGGACGCGGGCATCCGCAACATGCTCGCGCTGCGCGGCGACCCGCCCGGCGACCCCATGGGGGAGTGGCTGCGGCACCCGGAGGGCGTGGACTACGCCTACGAACTGGTCCGGCTCATCAAGGAGTCGGGCGACTTCTGCGTGGGGGTCGCCGCCTTCACGGAGATGCACCCCCGCTCGACCGACTGGGAAAGTGATACGCGTCACTTCGTCGAGAAGTGCCGGGCGGGCGCCGACTACGCCATCACCCAGATGTTCTTCAACGCCGAGGACTACCTCCGCCTGCGCGACCGGGTCGGCAAGGCGGGCTGCGAGACCCCGATCATCCCCGAGATCATGCCGGTCACGAACGTGAAGCAGATCGAGCGCTTCGCCCAGCTCGGCAACGCGCCTTTCCCGCAGGAGCTCGCGGACCGTATCCTCGCGGTCAAGGACGATCCGGCCGCGGTGCGGGCGATCGGGGTCGAGTACGCGACGGAGATGTGCCGGCGGCTGATGGCCGAGGACATCCCGGGGCTGCACTTCATTACCCTTAATCACTCCACGGCGTCGTTGGAAATCTACGAGAATCTGGGACTGCACCAGAGGTCGTGAGGGCGGACCCGCCGCCCCTGTGGGCCGACGACGGTGAACGGTGAGGAAGTGCGCTCATGGCCTACACAGTGCTCTACATCGCCTTCGGGGTGGTCGCGCTGTGGCTGCTCGGTGAAGTGCTCCTGCAGTACAAGGCGCGGCTGAGGTGGCGGCTGCTGGCCTTCGCGGGGTTCCTTGGCGTCGTCCTGGGCGTCAATCTGCCCTCGGTGCTGGTCATCGTGGTCGGCGCGGTCGCCTTCGGCGCAGGCCAGACCTTCGTCACGCTCTCCTACCGCCGCGGCTTCGTCGAGGGTTGGGCCCTGCGGTCCCCCAAGGAGGACGCCGACCAGGACGACGAGGAGGCGCCGCCGCTGCCGCGCCGTGCCGCCGGCCGCCGGGGCCGGGACGCGCAGCGCGACGAGGCGCAGGCCGACGACCTGGCGACGCCGTACGAGGAGCCCATCAACGAGGCCCCGGCCGGTGTGGGCGTCGGGCAGTCCTACGACAGCTACGCCACCGGCGGCCCGGCCGCCGCGGCACCCGCCGGGATGGACTCCACGCAGGTGTACCAGCCCATGCCCATGCACGAGGACAGCGGCGAGTACCCGATGTACAACGGACAGCCGAACTACACCCAGGACCCCTACGCCGGAGCCGGCGCCGGATACCAGAACTACGACGCCACCACAGGCTACGGCGACTGGAACGGCGGGCAGCAGCAGCAACAGCAGCCCGCCGCCTCGTACGAGGCCTACGGACAGCAGCAGAACGGTGGCTGGGAGCAGCAGCAGACGGCCTACGGCACTTACGCGGGCGGCTACGAGGACCCATACCAGGGCCAGGGCGCCCCTCAGCAGCAGCAGTACGGCTACGACACCCCGGCGGGCGGCGTGTGGGTGCCGCAGCAGGGCGGGGAGCAGCAGCCCTACATCCCGCAGCAGCAGAACACCTACGACCAACAGGGCCAGCAGCAGGGTCAGGGCCAGGGCCAGTACGACCCCTACGACCCCTACCGCTACAACTAGCGCCCGCGGCGCGCCCGTCAGCCGAGGCCGACCCACTCCAGCCGGAAGTCCGGCAGCCCGGCGTCGCCGAGGACCGGGGGCCGCCGCCGGTGGACCAGCGGCAGCAGTTCGAGCGGCGGGCCGCGCACCGCGACGGCCGCCTTCCGTGCGCGCGGCGCCAGATGATGACCACGCGGGTCAAGCAGACCACCCGCGCGGCCGCCGCTGCCGGCGCGGTGCCGGTGGCGTGGAGGTGGCGGGTGCGGCCGGGCCGAGCCGTTCACGCGTCCACGGATGGAGCCCCAAGTGCACCGGCAGCGAGGCGAGTTCCACCCACTCGTCGAGGGGGGGAGCGTGGAAGGCCGCCGTGCCGTTCGAGCCGGCGTCCACGGCAGGGCGGCCGGCCCGGCAGCCCGCAGGGTGTCCGCGAGGCGGGCGGCGCCGTCGGTGAGCCGGGGAACCAGTACGGCGGGGTCCATGTCGTCCAAGCAGGGCGAGGAGGCGGAACTTCCCCTCCGGCACGGGCACCGGCGCGGGGCCACGCACCACCTCCTCGGCCCGGCGCTGGGCGCCCCCGGGATGCCGCAGCCACTGGCCGGCGTTCCAGCTGGGACAGGGGGTACGGGGGAGGTCAGGTCCGCGCCCTCCAGGGCGTAGCGCAGCAGCCGGTCCGCGCGACGATCCCGCAGCACAGGCGGTCGTGGTTCAGACGGCCCATCGCATCACCGTAGGGGGTGCCACCGGTGTCCGGGCGTCGGCGCGCGCCTCAGCGGCTGCCGCCCGGACCGCCCATGATGAGGTCGGCGGCGATGGCACCGGACATGCCGGTGTGGGCGAGGCCCCCACCGGGGTGGGACCAGCCGCCCACCAGATACAGACCGGGGACGAGCAGCCGGTTGCCGGGGTGCAGATGCGCCCCGTCCGCGCCGGCGAGGGCGGGGCGGGGGAGCCGGCCGCCCGGGGTGCCCGTCTCCTCCTCGGTGTCGGCGGGCGTGTGCACGGCCCGCCACAGCAGGCGGTCCGTCAGACCGGGCAGCACCGCGGCCGCGGCCGCCTGCACCGCGTCGGCGGCGCGCTCGGCCAGACCCGGGGCCCGCCAGTCCACCCCCGAGGGGCCGTGCGGCGGGACCGTGACGTTCAGGGTGACCGACTCCGAGGCGTCGTCGGGCCGCAAGGTGTCGTCGTCGGGGCGCAGCACCGTGACGGTCGGGCGGTCGTACAGCTCGCCGTGCGCCAGGGCGGCCGCCTCGGCGTCCGGGTCCGCGCTGTGGACGACCGTACGGTGCACGGCGTCCGAGGGCCGGGCCCCGCGCAGCGCCAGGCAGACCGTGAGGCGCCCCGGGCCCTCGCAGCGGGGCCCGGGACCGACACCGTCCCACATCCGGTCGGCGTGCCAGGTGCCCCCGGCGCCGTGCGACAGCAGTGGGGGCAGCAGCCACGGGGCGGCACCGGCGACGACGGTGTCGGCCTCCACCCTTGTGCCGTCGGCGAGTTCGAGCCCGGCCGCGCGGCCGTCCTTCTCCACGATCCCCGCAACCTCGGCCCCGAGGTGGAACTCCACCCTCCGCGCCACGCACCGGGCGTGCACGGCGTCGGCGAGCGCCCGCATGCCGCCGCGTACGTACCAGCTGCCGAAGGTCTGCTCCATGTACGGCAGCACCGTGGCGCTGCCGGGCGCGGTGCGCGGGTCGAAGCCGTACGCCAGGGCGTAGGAGCCGAGGAGCGCGGCGAGCCGCGGGTCGTCCAGTTCGCGCCGGGCGATGTCGGCGAGGGTGGGCGCACCGCGCCGGAACAGCCCCCGACGCACGGGAGGCGCCGGATAGGGATCGCGGCCGAGCGCGGCCGGATCCCGGGCGAGGGCGTCCTCCAGCAGGGGGCGGCGCGTGGCGTCCCAGACCTCCCGGGCCCGCACCAGCAGCTCGCTCCAGCGCTCGCCCGCGCCGGCGCCGAGCGCCGCGTCCAGCACCGCGACGACTCCGCCGCGTGACGCGTTGGGCAGCGACACGGACGTGCCGTCGGAGAAGACGTGGCGGCTCGCCGGGTCGACCTGGCTCAGGGTGACGCTGCCCTCCAGGCTCTCCCTGCCGGTCTTGACGAACAGGTCGCGGTAGACCGCGGGCAGGTGCAGCAGGCCCGGGCCGGTGTCGAACCCGAAGCCCGCCCGCTCCAGCCGCCGCACCCCGCCACCGTGGGTGCCGGTCCGCTCGTACACCGCCACCCGGTGCCCGCCGGTGGCGAGCCGGGCGGCGGCAGCCATGGCGCCCATCCCCGCGCCGATCACCGCAATCCGTGCCATGAAGGGGACTCTAACCCCAGCCACCGACAACGCCGCGACCGGCCTTGCGGCGTTCCCTGCGGGCCGTCCAGCGCTGCCAGGCGCGCCGGATGCGCGACAGTATGAAGAACACCAGGACGACGCCCAGTACGAGCAGCACCGCCGCGATGCTCGCCGCCGCCACCGGGTGGAACAGCGCGAAGACGACGATCGCGGCGACACCGACGTCCTCCGCGAGACTGATCATGATGTTGCTCGCGGGTTCCGGCGAGGTGTTGACCCCCAACCGGATCCCGGCCTTCACCAGGTGGCTCACCAGCGCCGTCGTCCCGCCGACCGCGCCCGCCACCAGCTGCGGCAGCGAGCCGTCCTGCCCGGCCAGCAGGGCCGCCACCACGCCTCCGGCGACCGGCCGGATCGCGGTGTGCACCGCGTCCCAGGTGGTGTCGACGTAGGGGATCTTGTCCGCGACCGCCTCGCAGAGGAACAGCACCCCCGCGGCGACCAGCACGTCGGTGCGCTCCAGGGCCGGCGGCACCTCGTCGCTGAGGCCCGTCACGCCCATCAGGCCCAGCAGGAAGACCACGGCGTAGGCGTTGATCCCGCTCGCCCAGCCGCTGGTGAACACGAGCGGAAGTACAGACATGGGCGGTGATGCTACCGAACCGTTCCTGATCAGTGAGCAGGAGCGAGTCTTGTACCCGTGCCTGGTCGCTGAGGACATCCCGAACGGTTTTGGGTGTCCTGGTCGCCCGCGTACTCGCCGCGTTCGGCGGCACGGATCGTGTCCGCGGTCCGGGGTTGCGGGGGCGGGTTCCCTCACGCCCAGGAGTCTCCGGTCGGGCCTGGACGGTCCGATGCCCGCGACGATCGCTCTGGTCGTGCCGGACGCAATCTCGGACTCGACCCGGACGACCATGCCGCCCGCCCTGGCCGCCCACGCGGACAACCGCACCAACTGCCGCTCCAGATCGCTGGTCGTGCGAGCAGACGCGGGCATACAGACGCAGGCCGCCCACCGCTTCCGGAGCGGTGTTGGTCTCGATGTTCACCAGGATCGTGCGCGGCCCGACTCGCTGAGCCGGCACCGGCAACGTCCCCTCACGAAACCAGCGATACGCGGTCTGCGGATGCACCCCTGCGTCTTCGCCCATTCCGTCAGATTCACACTCTCACAACGACACTCACTCACACATGGTTACCCTCACTTACTCGATCTCGAGGACCAGCAGGCGAAAACCCCCGGAAAAGTGCCGCCGCCTTTGAGCGATAGGACTCGGTCATGAGTACCTGTACTCAGACCCCCACTTGAGTACCCGCGCGGATGAGCGCGGGCCGGCCCGGACGCCAAGGTGGAGGCAACGGAAGGGCACGGCACCGGCACCGCCGACACGGGGCGGCGGAACGGCGCGCGCCTTGCCGGAGCGGGGGTGCACGGAGCGCCGTCCCGGAACGGCCCGACGGGGGATCGGGCCGCGCCGGGGCGGCGCGCCGTCGTGCGGCGTTCAGGCGCGGGCGTGCCCCGCGACCCGTCCCTGCAGGAGCCGCGACAGGGCCGCGTGCACGTCGTCGATCGACCGCTCGGGCTGGAAGGACAGCCAGTCCAGCGCCGCGACGAGCACCATCCCGAAGAGCGCGGCCGCCGTGAGCGGCACGTCGATCTCGTCGCTGAGCTCGCCCGCCGCCACCGCGTCGCGCAACGCCTGTTCCACGACCGCGACCGCCTCCTTGCGCAGCACCATGAGCGTGTCCTGCCAGGCGCGGTTGGTCCGCCACAGCTCGGCCACGTACAGCTGCGTGAAGGACGGGTACTCGGCGATGAAGGCGAGCCCGGCCCGGATCATCGCGTCGATCGCGTCCACGTGGCTGCCGCCGCGGGCGGTCACGTCGGCACCCGCCTTCCGCAGGGAGGCCGTCAGCAGGCCGACGCCGTGCCGCAGCAGCTCCTCGAAGAGCTCGTTCTTGCTGGCGAAGTTGTAGTAGACGGTGCCCTTGGCCACCCCGGCGCGCTCGGCGATCTCGTCGACCGTGGTGGCGGAGAAACCCTGCTCGGCGATGAGCGTGACCGCGGCCTGGAAGAGCTTCTGCCGGGTGGCCTGCCGTCGTGCACTGTTCATGACGACGATTCTCTACGCTCCGGGCGGCCGGATCCGCGCGGCCTCACAGGGAAAGCTCCGGATGCAGCCGGTCCACCGTCCACACCTGCTTGCGGCGGGCGGACACCGCGGTGAGCGCCAGCGCGCCCGCGGTGAAGGCGAGCAGCACCAGCACCGCCCGCCACACCGGCCCGAGCCCGCCGCCTGTGATGAGGTGGCGCAGCCCCTCGACGACGTAGGTCATGGGGAGGAAGGGGTGGATCGCGTTGAAGAAGTCCGGGCTGGTCTGCACCGGGTAGGTGCCGCCCGCCGAGGTGAGCTGCAGCATGAGCAGTGCCAGCACCAGTACGCGTCCGGCCGGCCCGAAGCGGGCGTTGAGCCACTGCACGATGGCGGCGAAGCAGGCGGTCACCAGCACGAGGAAGCCGACCGTCCCGGCCGCCCGCACCATCTGCAGGCCGATCGCCCAGTGCAGCACCGCCATCAGGGCCAGCGTCTGCAGCACGCCGATGGTGAACACCGGCAGCCACCCGGCCATCGCGATCCGCCACGCGGGGGCGCCCGCGGCCATGGCACGCCTGTTCAGGGGCTGCAGCAGCATGTAGGAGACCATCGCGCCGACCCAGAGCGAGAGCGGGATGAAGTAGGGGGCGAAGCCCGTCCCGTAGTTGGGCGCCTTGTGCGCAGACTGCGCGGCGAGCCGGACCGGGTCGGCCATCACCTGGGTGCGGCCGGCGCGCTCCTCGCCGTCGTAGTCGGGGATCCGGGACGCGCCGTGGTGCAGGCCGTCGGCGAGCTGCCCGCTGCCGTCGGTGAGTTGGGTCAGGCCGGCCGTCAGCTGGTTGCTGCCGTCCGACAGCCGGTACATCCCGCCCACCAGGGTGTCGGCTCCCGAAGCCAGGTCCCGGAGCCCCGCGTCGAGGGCGCCCGCGCCGGCCGACGCCGATCGCAGGCCCTTCGCCACCTTGTGGGCGCCGTCGTTGAGCTGGTTGACACCGTCGACGGCGTTCTGCAGCTTCGTGGCGAGTGCCGGGTCCGACAGCTCCACGGCGGCCGAGTGCAGCGTGCCGAGGTCGTCGCGGAGCCCGTCGAGGGCGGCGGAGTGCCCGTGCACATAGGTGTCGAGGCGGGCGGCCACGCCCGCGACCTCGTCGGCGGCGTCGACGGCCTTCATCAGCGTCCGGCACTGTGGGGTGACGCCGCCCACGGGGCACTGCCCGGCGTAGGCGTCGTGGACCGCGGCGGCTGCCGCTGCGGCGTCCCGGGCCGCCCGCGCCGACTGCCGCGGCAGGTCGCCGATGCCGTCGCGGGCGGCCTGCGAGCCGCGGGCGACGACCCGCGCCACCGCGTTGATCTCCTTGACATGCTGCTTGACGAAGGTCAGTTCGTCCGAGGCGCCGTTGACCTCGTCGGCCAGGGCCTGGGTCCCCGCGGCGACCTGGCCCGCGCCGGTGTCGAGCGTTCCCAGCCCGCCGGCGAGCGAACTGCTGCCCTTCTTCGCCGTGTGCAGGCCCCCGGCCAGTCGCCGCGCGCCGTCCTCGGCGGTCGAGATGCCGTCGCCGAGCTTCTTGGAGCCCGTACGCGCCGTGCCCGCGCCCTTGGTGACGTCGTCGGCGCCGTCGGCGGCCTCGACCGTCTCGTCGTGGAGGTCGGAGAAGGCCACGAAGATCCGGTCGTAGAAGTCCCTCGACGCCTTGGTGGACGCGGCGGACCGAACTTCGGAGAAGACCGTGCGGGAGATCTGCCCCACGATGTAGTTGTTGGCGTCGTTGGTGCGCACCTGGAGCGCGCTGGTGCGGGGTCGGTCGCCGGAACTCGAGGCGACGCGAGCGCTGAAGTCCCGCGGGATGGTGAGCGACAGGTAGTAGGTGCCGTCCTCGACGCCCTTGGCGGCCTCGGCGGCGCTGGTCTCGCGCCAGTCGAAGGTGTCGCTCTCCCGCAGGCCGTCGACGATGGAGTCGCCCGCGGCGAGCCGCCGCCCGTCCACGGTGGTGCCCTTGTCGGAGTTCACCAGGGCGACGGGGATCTTGTCCAGCCGCCCGTAGGGGTCCCAGAAGGACCACAGGTACAGGGCGCCGTAGAGCAGGGGCAGGAGCAGCAGCGACACCATGGCCGCCCGTGGCAGACGTCCCCTGCCGAACTTCCTCAGCTCAAGCGCTGCCAGCCTCGGCGTGCGCATCGGCCGCCCCCTCCTCGTCGGTGTTCTCGTCGTTCGTCTTCGCGTCAGCCTCGTCGCAGGCCTCGTCACAGGCCTCGTCACAGGCCTCGGCGGCGACCTCGGCGGCGGCGTCCTTGTCCGCCGCGGGCGCCCGGGTGCGGACCACCACGGCGTCCTCCGGCGCCTCGGTGCACACCGCCAGCACGGTCGTGCCGCACGCGGCGATGCCGCGCAGCATCGCCCAGGCCTGCTCGCGTTCGGCCGGGGCGAGTTTGTGGTCGGCGTCGTCCACCGCCAGCACCTCGGGCCGGGCCAGCAGCGCGAGAGCGGTGCCCAGGCGCAGGGCCTCGAGCCGCTCCAGGTCCCGGGCAGCGGTGCGTTCGCCCTTGGGCAGTGTCGACAGGTCCAGCCCGGCCGCCGTCAGCGCCCCGTCGACGCGCGCCCCGTCGGTTCCGCCGGGCCGCACCAGCTCGCGCAGCGAGCCACCGAACCGACGCCGCAGCAGCACGCGTTCGCGCAGGTGCTCGCCGACGGTGAGGGCCGGGTCGAGTTCCGCGACCCCGGTGACGGGGCCGAGCGCGGCGACGCGGCGGACCGCGGCGAGCTGTTCGGGCAGCCGGAGCCCGGCCACCTCGGCCCGGCCCTCCGTGGCGCGCATCCGCCCGGTCAGCGACAGCAGCAGGCAGGTACGGCCCGAGCCGGAGGCGCCCTCGACGGCGATCAGACTGCCCGCCGGCGCGGTGAAGGTGATGTCGCGGAACACCCAGCCCGGGGACCCCTGAAGTCCGAACCCCTCCGCGGTGATCACGTGGCCGCCCCCTTTCTTTGCACTGACCAGTCAGTATAAAAACTGTACCCCAAGGGTCGGCGGCCCGCGAATCCCGGGAGACGTTGTCCGGCCATCACGCCCGTTTGTGCAGGTCGGCGTGATTGTCAGAGGTGTGCCTCACGATGAGTGGTGGAAGCCAGGAACTGTCGGACGCGTCATACGAAGACAGGAGGTATGTGATGACCGTGCCAGCCCGCAGCGCCGCCGTGGCCGGCGGCAGTGCCGCCGACGTCCACCCCGTGCTGCGCAGGGCCAACGCCCCCGCGGCCGCGCTCGACCTGCTCGTTCAGGCCCGGCGGGGACTCGACGAGGCCGCCGTCCTGCAGGCCCCCAACGACCGCTTCGCCACCGCCCACTTGGCCGCCCTGCGCACCGCGGCCGCCGTCCTCGCCGTACGCGGCCGCCCCGAGACCACCAGGCGGCGCCGTCAGCGGATACGCAGTGCCTGGGAGGTGCTGCCCGAGATCGCGCCCGAACTGTCCGAGTGGAGCGCCCTGTTCGAGGCGGGCGCCCTTCAGCGGGCGCGCGCCGAGGCCGGCATCCAAGGCGCGGTCAGCCCCCGCGAGGCCGACGACCTCGTCCGTGCGACGGGTATGTTCCTGCGCCTCGTGGAGCGCCTGCTGGTGCTGCGGCCCGTGCTGGACCGGCCGCAGACCGGTCGTCCCGCTTGATCGGCCGCCGGGCGGCCGCCCACTAGAGTGGGTCCCAGGCTGGGCCGACCGGTCCCCAGCCCCGTCCGTCCGCTAGGAGCCGTCCGCATGTCCCGTCCAGGAGGGGCCGAACCGCTGCGGCCCCGCGCAGCCCTGCGTACCGCCGTGGTCTGGGAGGTCCTGCGCGATGCGCTGGACCGGCAGGCCAAGGCCGCCGGACGGGACGTCCTCGACGTGCTCGACACCGGTGGCGGCACCGGCAACTTCGCGGTTCCCGTGGCCAGTCTGGGCCACCGGGTGACCGTGGTCGACCCCAGCCCCGACGCCCTGTTCGCCCTCGAACGCCGCGCGGCGGAGGCAGGCGTCACCGAACGCGTCCGCGGGGTGCAGGGCGACGCCCACGGACTGCTCGACGTCGTGCCGGCCGGCAGCCACGACGTCGTGCTCTGTCACGGCGTACTGGAGTACGTGGACGACCCCGCCGAGGGCGTGCGCAACGCCGCGGGCACCCTGCGCGGCTCCGGCGCCCTCAGCCTGCTCGCCGCCGGCCGCCACGGGGCCGTGCTCGCGCGCGCGCTCGCCGGTCACTTCGGCGAGGCCCTGCACACCCTGGACGACCCCGACGGCCGCTGGGGCGAGGGCGATCCGATGCCCCGCCGCTTCACCGCGGACGAGCTGACCGCGCTGGTCGCCGAGGCCGGGCTGCGGGTCGGCTCGGTGCACGGCGTCCGCGTCTTCGCCGACCTCGTACCCGGTGTCCTGGTGGACACCGAACCGGGCGCGATGGACGCCCTGCTGAGGCTGGAACTGGCCGCCGCAGAGCAGCCGGCCTTCCACGCCGTGGCCACCCAGTTGCACGTTCTGGCCGAGCGCGGCTGAGCGGGAGGGGGGCCGTTCCCCTTGCCTCTTCCGGTCACCCAGCGGGAGGAGTCCGTCACACGCCCCCCGATTCCCGGTGCAGGGCCGTATGCTGGCATGACGTGGCGTTCGACGGGGAAAACACCCCCCGTCGGATTGGCGTAGTGGGGCGGGTTTCACGGGGGCGATTCCCTGCCTATCCTGGAAGGGTCGTACCGGTCGCTCCCCCCGCGACCGACGAGGAGGAGGACTCCGTGCCGCTCTCGGAGCACGAGCAGCGCATGCTCGAGCAGATGGAGCGAGCGCTGTACGCCGAAGATCCCAAGTTCGCGTCGGCGCTTGAGGGAAGCGGGCTGCGCACCTACACCAGGCGGCGCGTCTACCTGGCTGTGGCGGGCTTCCTGGTGGGCATCGGGCTGTTGATGGGCGGAATGATCGCCCAGCAGCCCTGGATCAGCGTCGTGGGCTTCCTCGTGATGCTCGGCTGTGCCGTTCTCGCCGTCACCGGCTGGCGCCGTGCCGCCAAACCGGGTGCGGCCACCGCTCCCGCGCACCCGCTGCAGGGTGCGGCCGGACGGGGCCGTCGCCACCAGCCGCGGCGCAAGATGATGGACCGTATCGAGGAGCGCTGGCAGCGTCGGCGCGACGAACAGGGCCACTGACCCACAGACGAACACGAAGGGGGCGGGGTTCCGGTCGGAACCCCGCCCCCCTTCGTCATGCCGTCCTACGCGGCCCTCCTGCGGCCTGTGGTGTACCGCGTCGCACGGCCAGGCCGCTCACGCATCGCGTACGGACGCACACCCGGGATGCGGCGGGGTCCTGAGGGCCGGCCGTCCGGCCGGCCCTCAGGACCATCTGGCCCCTCAGGACCATCTGGCCCCTCAGGACCATCTGGCCCCTCAGGGGCTCCGGCGCTGCCGCAGCTGCCGCAGCACGCCATCGCCCGCACCGCGCAGCCGGGCCGAGAGGCGGGCCGAGCCCGCCGACCAGCGCTCCGTGGACCGCCAGACGATCCGGACCGTGGAACGCGGCAGCAGCACCGCACGGATCCGCGTCATGACGTCCGCGTTGGCGCTCAGCCCCTCGCGCACCAGCCGGACGTCCTTCGCCGAGCCCGTGGTGACCGGAGGCCGCGGCGAGAACAGGGCCTGCTCCACCGCGGTCGCCAGACGCCGAGCCGCCTCCGCCGCGGGCCCTTCCAGGCCGCCGTCGCGGATGAGGCGCGCCGCGACCCGGCGCGCGGTGTCGGACTCGTCGGCCCGCAGACCGTAGTCCCAGGCGGTGTCGATCAGCTCCAGCCAGGCGGCCAGGGTCCGGGCACCGTCCCGGGCGCCCATGGCGTCCAGCTCGTCGGGAGTCGGGCCCCGCGGGGTGCCGCCCTGCGCGTCCCCGTCGGCTCCCGCCGTGCCCCGGGCGCGTCCGGTGAGCTCCAGCCACGCCGCCAGGGCGGCCGGGTCCTGGCCGCCGTGCAGCCGCTGGAAACGCTGCCTGCGGCGCCAGAGCAGCGGCAGCAGCAGGAGCAGGACGACCAGCGGCAGCAGGGCCCAGGCGAGGACGCGCACCGTCCATTCGAGGATCCGCGGCCACAGCCGCTCGTCCTCGGTGCCGATACCCGAGGCCTGCCCCAGGGGGTCGCAGTTGCCGAGCTGGGCGTCCTTGCCCAGGCACGACGGGGAGGCGCTCGGGCTGCTGCCGGCCCCGGTCCCCGCGGACTGCTCCGGCGTGTCGGGCACCGAGGGCCCGGTGTCGGAGGCGGCCGTGTCCTGGGTGTAGCCCGGCACGGTGCCGCGGGTCGGCGTGGGCTCGAAACGCGTCCAGCCGACGCCCTCGAAGTACAGCTCGGGCCAGGCGTGCGCGTCCTTCAGCCCCACCGCGTACGCGCCGTCCGACTCCGCGGTGCCGGGCGTGAAGCCGACCGCCACCCGCGCCGGGATGCCCAGGGTCCGTGCCATCGCCGCCATCGTGAAGGCGAAGTGGATGCAGAACCCCTCCTTGTTGCGCAGGAAGCGGGTGATGGCCTGCACGCCTGTGCCGGAGCGCACCGAGGTGTCGTACGAGAAGGCGCCGGAGGTGAACCACCGCTGCAGCGCGACGGCCCGCTCGTAGTCGTTGGTGGCGTCCTTGGTGACCTCCATGGCCGTCCGCGCGACCACGTCGGGCAATGAGTCCGGCACCTTCGTGTACTCGGCCCGCAGCCGGGCGTCCGCAGGCGGCGCGCTCGCCAGCTGCTGCGCGGTCGGCTCCAGCGCCAGGCTGCTGACCTGGTAGCGGGTGTCGGAGGTGGTCTGACCGCGGTCGCCGATGATGGTGCGGCCGGTGGGCTCGTAGCGCCAGCGCCCGTCGACCTGCACCTGCGTGGCCGGGTACGGCAGCGGCAGCCACATCTGGACGTAGCTCTTGTCCGCCGCGACCGAGGTGGCGACCTCCGTCGCCTTCACGTCGGGACCGAGTCCCTGCGGGCTGGGCAGCACCTTGGGCACGCCGGTGAGGGAGCGCTGCGCGGGCTCCCATTTGTCACCGGTGAAGCGGTCGAGCGCCACGATCCGCAGGTACATGTCCGCGTTGGAGACGGCGTTCGTCCGGTACCGGAGCACGACCCGGTCGTCGGACTGGTTGAGGTTGTCCTGGAGCGCGACCACGGGGTTGACCGCGGAGATCGTGCCGCCGCCGCGTCCGTTGCCCGTGCCCGAGCCCCCGGTCGGCAGCAGCCCCACGCCCATCGAGGGGAGCACGGCCGGCGCCACCAGGGCGATGCCGAGCGCCAGCGCCCCGATTCGGCGGCCGGTCCGCACCGGGGCCACCGCCCCGGTCGGTCCGCCGTACCCGGCGCGCGCCCCGGAGCCGACACCGCCGAAGACCCGGCCCCAGCGCGAGATCCGGTCCCGGCCCTCGGCCAGCAGGAGCAGCAGATAGCCGACGGCGGCCAGCAGGAAGTACGGCCAGCGGGTGCCGTCGCCCCCGGCCAGTCCCGCCGCGATCGAGTACAGGGCCAGCAGCGGCAGCCCGGCCGGGGCCGCGCTGCCGTAGGTCACCGCCAGCGCGTCCACGATCAGCCCGATCAGCAGCACCCCGCCGAGCAGCAGCAGCCGAATGCCCGGGGTGACCGGCGCCGGGATGGCGAACTGGGTCACGTCCTGCATCGCGGCCGTCAGCAGGTTGCCGAACCGGGTGTACGCGGCGGGGCCCGGCAGGAATCCGAGCACGGCCTGTTCGCTCGCGAACATCAAGGTCAGCACCAGCAGCGTGAACACCGCCTGCGCCAGCACGGTCAGCGGCCGGGCCAGCGGCACCCGCCGGGCCAGCGCACCCACCCCGGTCTGGAGCAGCACCAGGAACACGGCCTGCAAAATCCACGAGTTCGGCGTCGCCAGCGGCAGCAGCGAGCAGGCGGTCATCAGTGTCGCCGCCGCCGCGCAGAGCGCGAGCCGTCCCCGTCCGCTCATCATCGCGTCCCCGCCTCCTCACGCGACCGGTACCGGTCGGCGCGCTGCCACAGGTCGGGCAGCCCGTCGCCGGCGGCGGCCGGGAGCACCGTCCAGCCCGCCTCGTGCAGCATCCGCACGGCCCGCGCCGCGCCGCCCTCGGGAGCATCGCCGTCCGCGTCCGGGCGCGGTGCCTCGGACCGTCCCGGCCCGTCCTCCTCCGTCGCCCCCCAGGCGGCGCTGTCCAGGACGAAGGCGACGGCGGCCCCCGCCCGCTGCCGCATCCGGCCGGCCATCGCGGCCTGCTCCTCGTCGAGGTCCCCGAAGAACGCCACCAGCAGGCCCTCGCTGCCCGTGCGCAGCACGTCGAGCGCACGGGAGAGTCCCGCGCCGTCCGAGTGGTCGATCACGGCCAGGGTGTCCAGCATCGTCCCGGCCGCGTCCGAGGAGTCGGCGCCGCCGAAGCCCTCGGCCCCCGGCGCCGTGCTGCCGGTGTCGGTGAGCAGCCGGACGGAGTAGCCCCGCTCCAGCATGTGCACCGCCACCGACGCCGCCCCGGAGACCGCCCACTCGAAGGCCGAGTCGGGGCCGGCGCCGAAGTACGCCACGGCACGGGTGTCCAGCAGCACCGTGCACCGGGCGCGGTGCGGCTGCTCCTCGCGGCGCACCATGAGCTCGCCGTACTTGGCGGTCGAGCGCCAGTGCACACGGCGCAGGTCGTCGCCGTGGCGGTAGCCGCGCGGGATCACGTCGTCCTCGCCGGCCAGGGCCAGCGCGCGGATGCGGCTCTCCCCGTAGCCGGAGGAGTCGCCCCGGAGCTTGACCGGTGGCAGCGGCTCCACGCGGGGCACCACCGTCAGGGTGTCGTACGCGCTGAAGGAGCGGGTCAGCTCGCACATGCCGAAGGGGTCGGTCAGCCGCAGCTGCAGCGGCCCCAGCGGGTAGCGCCCGCGCAGGTCCGAGCGCACCCGGTAGGACACCTCGCGATGCCCGCCGGGCTCCACCCGGTCCAGGATGAAGCGGGGCCGGGGCCCCAGCACGTACGGCACCCGGTCCTGGAGCATCAGCAGCCCGGTGGGCAGCCGCGACACGTTGTCCACCCGAAGGTGCACGCGCGCCTCGGTCATCGCCGGCACACGCGAGGGCGACAGCCGGCGGCTGCCGGCGACGCGGTAGCGGGTGCGGTACAGGACCGCCACACAGGCCAACGGCAGCACGGCCAGCAGCAGGCCGACCCGCAGCAGGTCCGGCTGTCCCAGCACGTAGGCGCAGACGGCCGCCGCGATCCCCGCGGCGAGGAACGAGCGGCCCCGCGTGGTGAGGCCGCCCAGGGCGGCCCGGAAGCCGCTTTCACGCTCGGTCACGCGGCACCTCCAGCGCCCCAGCCCGTCGTCCGGGTCACCGGCTGCCGTACGGGTCGGGGACCGGCGTGCGCTGCACGATCTCCGTGATGACCTGCTCCGGGGTGCGCCGGTTCAACTGGGCCTGCGCGGTCGGCAGCAGACGGTGCGCCAGCACGGCGCCGGCCAGCGACTGGACGTCGTCGGGGAGCACGTAGTCCCGCCCGTCCAGGGCCGCCGCCGCGCGCGCCGCGCGCACCAGGTGCAGCGTGGCGCGCGGTGAGGCGCCCAGCCTCAGGTCCGGGTGGTCCCGGGTGGCCGAGACCAGACTCACCGCGTAGTGCCGTACGGCCGGGGACACGTGCACCGTCCGTACCGCGTCGACGAGTTTGACGATCTCGTGCGCGTGGGCGACCGGCTGCAGGTCGTCCAGCGGGCTGACGCCCGCGTGCACGTCGAGCATCTCCAACTCGGCCTCGACGCTGGGGTAGCCGATGGAGACCCGGGCCATGAAGCGGTCCCGCTGCGCCTCGGGCAGGGGATACGTTCCCTCCATCTCCACCGGGTTCTGGGTGGCGATGACCATGAAGGGGCTCGGCAGCGGGTACGTGCTGCCGTCGATGGTGACCTGCCGCTCCTCCATCGACTCCAGCAGCGCCGACTGCGTTTTGGGCGACGCGCGGTTGATCTCGTCGCCGACGACGATCTGCGCGAAGATCGCACCCGGCTTGAACTCGAAGTCGCGGCGTTGCTGGTCGAAGACGCTGACCCCGGTGATGTCCGACGGCAGGAGGTCCGGCGTGAACTGGATGCGCCGCACCGAGCAGTCGATCGACCGGGCCAGCGCCTTGGAAAGCATCGTCTTGCCGACGCCGGGGACATCCTCGATCAGCAGATGTCCCTCGGCGAGCAACACCGTCAGCGCAATCCGTACGACCTCGGGCTTGCCCTCGATCACGTTCTCCACCGACCGGCGTACGCGGTCCGCCGTGGCAGTCAGATCGCTGAGGCTCGCTCGCGCGTCATAGGTCGTCACCCGGTTCTCCTCGGCCCGTTCCTAGGGACGCGGTCATCCCTGGACCGGCCCTCCCCGTTACACGGAGCATTCTCCCCTTCAACTATGCTCCGCGTCACTCCGCTTCCGTTACTCGTTTGTGATTTCGCGCAGCAGGCCGGTGTGCACGTCGAACACAAACCCCCGCACATCGTCCGTGTGGGTCAGGAAAGGGGAGGTCCGGACCCGCTGGATCGACTGCCGCACGTCCTGGTCGACGTCGCGGAAGGACTCCACCGCCCAGGTCGGGCGCTGGCCCACCTCCTGCTCCAGTTCCGTGCGGAACTCCTCGGTCAGCGACTCCAGGCCGCAGCCGGTGTGGTGGATCAGCACGACCGAGCGGGTGCCCAGTGCGCGCTGGCTGATGGTCAGCGAACGGATGGTGTCGTCGGTGACCACGCCGCCCGCGTTGCGGATGGTGTGGCAGTCGCCGAGTTCCAGGCCCAGCGCTTGGTGCAGGTCGAGGCGGGCGTCCATACAGGCGACGACGGCCACCTTGAGAACGGGACGGGCGTCCATGCCGGGGTCGCGGAACTGCTCCGCGTAGCGCCGGTTCGACTCGACCAGCCGGTCGGTGACGGACGCCGTGCCGGTGCCGGCGGGAACCGCGGTCTCATGCGCGTTTATCGACATGACACGACCGTAGAGGGCGCGGTCACTTCCGACCTGCTGGGGGGTCGGCAAATCTCGGTCAAACCGGTGCACTGTGAGGTAACCCACAGGCGTCGCGCGCGCTCGCCCGTGCGGGTGATTCGGGCGCTCGGTGCCCACGAGGGCGCCTGTGCCAGGGCAGGCTCTTCGTTGACCGTGGGGGCCGGTGGAGTAAAGTGGCGCGAAGTGGGTCGCCAACCTAGCGCGGGAGGTGCGGATGTTCCTCGGGACGTACGCGCCACGGCTGGACGACAAGAGCCGGCTGGTCCTCCCCGCGAAGTTCCGCGAGCAGTTCGCGGACGGCCTGGTCATCACCAAGGGCCAGGAGCGCTGCCTGTACGTATGGCCGGCCGAGGGCTTCCGCGCCCTCACCGAGGAGCTCCGCCGAGCCCCTCTCACCTCCAAGGCCGCACGCGACTACATGCGCGTGCTCTTCGCCGGCGCTCACGACGAGGTCCCCGACAAGCAGGGCCGGGTCACCCTCCCGCAGCCCCTGCGCGACTACGCCGGACTGCGCCGCGACTGCGCGGTGATCGGCGCCAACACCCGGGTCGAGGTGTGGGACGCGGCGGCCTGGGAGGACTATCTGGCGGGTCAGGAGGACGCCTTTTCGGCGTTGTCCCAGGAGGTGCCTCCCGGCTTACTGTGACCTCGCCCGTAGCCTGATGACTCACGTACGAGTACGTGACGCTCGGCCTCCTCCCGCTCCCCGGTCCGCTGGCACTCCTTCCCCGGTGCCAGATGGCCGCCCACGAGCGGGCGGGGACCCAGTGGTACGTCCCCGAGAGCAGATGAGAAGGGCTTCATGAGCACCACCCCGTCCGAGCCACGCCACGTCCCGGTCATGCTGGACCGCTGCCTGGACATGCTGGCCCCCGCCGTCGGCGCGCCGGGCGCCGTGGTCGTGGACGCCACCCTCGGCCTCGGCGGGCACAGCGAGGCGCTGCTGCAGCGGTTCCCCGGGGTCCGGCTGATCGCCGTCGACCGCGACCCCGCCGCGCTCAAGCTCGCCGGTGAGCGGCTCGCGCCGTACGGGGACCGGGCCACCCTCGTGCACGCCGTCTACGACGAGATCCCGCAGGTGCTGGAGCGGCTGGGCGTACCCAGGGTGCAGGGCGTCCTGTTCGACCTGGGCGTGTCCTCCATGCAGCTGGACGAGGCCGACCGGGGCTTCGCCTACGCCCAGGACGCGCCGCTGGACATGCGCATGAACCAGACCGCGGGCATGAGCGCCGCCGAGGTCCTCAACACCTATCCCCCGGGCGAGCTGGTGCGGGTGCTGCGCGACTACGGCGAGGAGAAGTTCGCCCGCAAGATCGTGGAGGCGGTCGTCCGCGAGCGGCAACGCGAGCCCTTCACCACCAGCGCCCGGCTCGTCGAGCTGATCCGCGAGGCGCTGCCGCAGGCCGCCAAGCGCACCGGCGGCAACCCGGCCAAGCGCACCTTCCAGGCGCTGCGCATCGAGGTCAACGGGGAGCTGACCGTGCTGGAGCGGGCCATCCCGGCGGCCGTCGCCGCGCTCGCGGTCGGCGGCCGGATCGTCGTGCTGTCGTACCACTCCCTGGAGGACCGGCTCGTCAAGGGCGTCCTCGCGGCCGGCGCTGCCACCACGGCGCCGCCCGGGCTGCCCGTGGTCCCGGAGCAGTACCAGCCGCGGCTCAAGCTGCTCACCCGCGGCGCCGAGCTGCCCACGGAGGACGAGATCGCCGCCAACCGCCGGGCGGCCCCGGCCCGCCTGCGCGGCGCCCAGCGGATCCGCGAGGCCCTGGCGTGAGGCGGCGCACCTCGGCGGCGCGCTCGCCCTTCGTCCTGCTGATCGTGCTGCTGCTGGGCGGCGGCCTGATCACCTTGCTGCTGCTCAACTCGGCGGTGAACCGGGACTCCTTCAAGCTCAGCGAGCTGCAGAGGAAGACCACCCAGTACACCGATGAGGAGCAGGCGCTGCAGCAGGAGGTCGACGAGTACTCGGCGCCGGACGCGCTGGACGATCAGGCCCGCGAGCTGGGCATGGTTCCCGGCGGCAACCCGGCCTTCCTCGCCCCCGACGGCACCGTCCTCGGCAAGCCCGGCGCCGCGCCGTACGTGCCGGCGCCCAGCCCGAGCACCGCGCCCGCCACCGTCGCGCCCAGCGGCTCCGCGGCCGCCTCCCTGGGCCCGACGCCGTCCGCCAGGCCCAGCACGAGCCCCAGGGAGACCCCGTGACCGCCGCTCCGGGGCCCCGCGCCCTGCGCCCACCACGATCCGCCCGCCCGGCCGGCAGGGAAGGTGCCGGGGCGTGGTGACCCGAGACGGGGAGCCGCCGCGCGACCGCGCCGAACGCAGTGACCGGGAGAACGGCTCCGGCCGCCCCGGGCGCGGCGCCCAGGGCCGTGGCGGCCGCGGTGACGCCGGAGGGACAGCCCCCCGGCGCCGGCCGGTGCCCCGGGGACGCGACGGCGACGCCGGCACCCCCGCACGCCGCGGCGAGCCCGGGGAACCCCGCCGCGGGACCTCGCCCGGGCAGCAGCCGGGAGCACGTCAGCCAGCCGCACGCGGCGCCCGGCCGCGCGACGACGGCGGCCGGGCAGCCCGCGAGACGGGCCGCGCCCCGCGCGCCCGCAGGCCCACGCCCCGCCGCGAGGGATCCGGCGCGTCCGGCGCCTCCGGCAGCGCCCGCGCCTCCGGCGTGCCGCGGGGACGCACCTCCGGGGCCCCCAGGCCGGCCGGCGGGCGCGAACGCGACGCCCAAGCCTCCCGGGACCGGGCCGGCCGCGCTGCCGTACCGCCGCGGCGCAGGCCCCCGCGCCCGGTCACGCCGGCCGGTGCCCCGCTGCTGCGGCTGGGCCGGCCCCGTCCCCGCCTGCGGCTGGTCAGCTTCGCGCTGACGCTCGTGATGCTGACCTTCGTGATCCGGCTCTTCCAGGTGCAGGCCGTGGACGCCGCGACGTACGCCGCCAAGGCCGAGGTCAACCGCAACGTCAAGGTGACCCTCGCCGCCGAGCGCGGGACGATCACCGACCGGAACGGGGTCGACCTGGCCACCACGGTCGACGCATACGACATCACGGCCGATCCGATGCTCTTCACCCCCAAGTACGCGAAGGCCGAGGACGCCCCGGCGCGTGCCGCCGAACTGCTCGCGCCGATCCTCGACGGCGACGAGAAGAAGATCGCCAAGCAGCTCGCCAACTACCCGGGGTCCCGCAACGAGATCATCGCCCGCCAGCAGTCCCCGCAGGTCTGGAACCAGATCAAGGACCTGCAGGGAGCGCTCGCCGACCGGGCCGAGAAGGGCGACGGCGTCAACTACCTCGCCGGGATCTTCCGGCTGCGGCACGCCAAGCGCGTCTACCCCGCGAGCGACCTCGCGGCGGGCGTGATCGGCTGGGTGAACGCCGCCGGCGCGGGCGGCGGCGGCCTGGAGAGCCGCCTCGACAAGGCGCTGGCGGGCAAGGACGGCACCATCACCTACGCTCAGTCCGGCGGCCGCCGGGTGCCGACGGCCAGCGTGCAGGAGCGCGCCGCCGAGCCCGGCACCGACGTGGAACTGACCCTGGACCGGGACATCCAGTGGGCCGCCCAGCGGGCGATCACCCAGCAGGTACGGGCGTCCGACGCCGACCGCGGCTACGTGATCGTCCAGGACACCCGCACCGGCGAGGTGCTGGCCATGGCCAACGCCCCCGGCTTCGATCCCAACGACCTGACCCGGGCCGACCCCACCGCGCTCGGCAACGCCGCGCTGCAGGACGCCTACGAGCCCGGCAGTGTGAGCAAGCTGATGTCCATGGCCGCGGTCCTCGACGAGGGCGTGGCCGCCCCGGACACCCACGTCACGGTGCCCGGCACCCTGCCCCGCGCCGACCGGGTCTTCCACGACGACGTGGACCACGGCACCTGGCACCTGACCCTGAACGGCGTGCTCGCCAAGTCCAGCAACATCGGCACGATCCTGGCCGCCGAGCAACTCGGCAAGAACCAGAAGCAGGCAAACCGCGTCCTTTACTCATACCTGAGGAAATTCGGCATCGGGCGGCCCACGGGGGTCGGCTTCCCCGGCGAGACGCCCGGCATCCTTGCGAGGCCGGACCAGTGGAACGCGTCCCAGCAGTACACCATCCCCTTCGGGCAGGGCCTGTCGCTGAACGCGCTGCAGGCAACGTCGGTCTACTCGACGATCGCCAATGGCGGGGTAAGGGTCGAGCCCAGTCTGGTGCGCGGCACGACCGGACCGGACGGCCGCTTCGTGCCGTCCCCGGAGGCGTCCAGGACCCGGGTGGTCAGCACGAAGACCGCCAAGACGCTCTCCACCATGCTGGAGTCCGTGGTCGGCGACGAGCAGGGCACCGGCACGAAGGCCCGGATCGCGGGGTACCGCGTCGCGGGCAAGACCGGCACGGCCAACCGGGTGGACCCGGAAACGGGCACCTACAGCGGCTACACGGCGTCCTTCATGGGCTTCGCCCCCGCAGACGACCCCCGGCTGACCGTGTCCTGCGTGATCCAGAACCCGACCCGCGGCAGTTATTTCGGTGGCCAGATCTGCGGCCCGGTGTTCAAACGGGTCATGGAGTTCGCCCTGAAGTCCCTGCAGGTGGCGCCCAGCGGAGCGAAGACCCCGAGCCTGCCGGTCGAGTGGGACCCCTCGAAGCCGTGACCGGCGCGCAGGGGAGGAAGGAACGGCGGCCGTGAACGGACACGAGCCCGCAGCGGCGGGTACGGACGGTAGCCCCGCGCACGCGGACCGTACCGGAGGAAGCGGCAGGCCGGAAGCCCGGCGAGGGGCTTTTGGCCCGGAGCCCGGCCCGGCGGGTACTCTCACCGCCGTGTCACTCGCCGATCAGTCCCCCCACCCCGAACAGACGCAGCCGGGCGCACCCCGCCCCACCCGGGTCCGGCCCGTACCGACCGCGGAACTGGCCGCGCGGCTGGGCACGGAACCGCCCGCGCCCGGTGCCACCCCGGTCACCGGGATCACGCACGACTCGCGGGCCGTCCGCCCCGGCGACCTGTACGCCGCGCTGCCCGGCGCCCGCTTCCACGGTGCCGACTTCGCCCCGCAGGCGGCCGAACTGGGCGCCGCGGCGATCCTCACCGACCCGGCGGGCGCCGAGCGCGCCGCCGCGACCGGCCTGCCGGTGCTGACGGTCGGGGATCCCCGGTCCCGGATGGGGGAACTGGCCGCCGAGATCTACGGCCGGCCGGGTGAGGACCTGCTGCAGATCGGGATCACCGGCACCTCCGGCAAGACCACCACCGCCTACCTCGTCGAGGGCGGCCTGCGGGCCGCGCACGGGGGCAGGACGGGACTGATCGGCACGGTCGAGTCCCGGATCGGCGACGAGCGGATCAAGAGCGAGCGCACGACCCCCGAGGCCACGGACCTGCAGGCGCTGTTCGCGGTGATGCGCGAGCGCGGTATCGAGGCCCTGGTCATGGAGGTCTCCAGCCATGCCCTGGTGCTGGGACGGGTGGACGGCGCGGTCTTCGACGTCGCCGTCTTCAGCAACCTCAGCCCCGAGCACATGGAATTCCACTCGGGCATGGAGGACTACTTCCAGGCCAAGGCGCAGCTGTTCACCCCGCGCCGCAGCAGGGCCGGCGTGGTCAACATCGACGACGAGTACGGCCGGCGCCTGGTCCGCGAGTCGCAGGTCCCGGTCACCACCTTCTCCGCCGAGGGCCATCCGGACGCCGACTGGCGCGCGGAGCACGTCGTGACCGGGCCGCTGCGCTCCACCTTCACCGTCGTCGGCCCGGGCGGCGTGCGGATCGAGGCCGCCTCGCCCCTCCCCGGCCCCTTCAACGTCGCCAACGCGCTCGCCGCCATCACCGCCCTGGCGGTGGCCGGGATCGACCCGCAGACGGCCGCCCAGGGCGTCGCCGCCGTCCCCGGCGTGCCCGGCCGGCTGGAGCGCGTCGACGCGGGACAGCCGTACCTGGCGGTCGTCGACTACGCCCACAAGACCGACGCCGTCGAATCGGTGCTGCGGGCCCTGCGCAAGGTCACCAAGGGCAGCCTGCACATCGTCCTCGGCTGCGGCGGGGACCGCGACGAGACCAAACGCGGCCCGATGGGCGCCGCCGCGGCACGGCTGGCCGACACGGCCGTGCTGACCTCCGACAACCCCCGCTCCGAGGACCCGCTCGCGATCCTCACCGCGATGCTGGCCGGAGCGGCCGGGGTGCCCGCGCACGAGCGGGGCCATGTCGTCGTCGAACCCGACCGGGCGGCGGCCATCGCGACCGCCGTCGCCCTGGCCCGGCCGGACGACACCGTACTGGTGGCCGGCAAGGGCCATGAGCAGGGCCAGGACATCGCCGGAGTGGTACGCCCCTTCGACGACCGAGAAGTGCTGCGCGCGGCCGTCGAACGGGCCGCCGGCACACCAGCGCAGGAGAAGGACCAGGACCAGCTGTGATCCCACTCACCCTCGCCGAGGTCGCACACGCGGTCGGCGGGAGCACGCACGACATACCGGACCCGACGGTGCCCGTCACCGGGTCCGTGGAAATCGACTCCCGCAAGGTGACGCCGGGCGGCCTCTTCGTCGCCTTCCAGGGCGAGCGCGTGGACGGCCACGACTACGCGGAGCAGGCCGTCGCGGCCGGAGCGCTGGCCGTGCTGGCCGCCCGGCCGGTCGGCGTGCCCGCGATCGTCGTGGACGACGTCCAGGTCGCCCTGGGTGCGCTGGCCAGGCACGTCATCGAACGGCTGGGCGCGACCCTGGTGGCGCTGACCGGATCGGCGGGCAAGACCAGCACCAAGGACCTCATCGCCCAGTCGCTGCAGCGGCTGGCGCCCACCGTGTGGCCGCCGGGCTCGCTCAACAACGAGATCGGACTGCCGCTGACCGCGCTGCGCGCCGACGCCTCCACCCGGCACCTGGTGCTGGAGATGGGCGCCCGTGGCATCGGCCACATCCGCTACCTCACCGGGCTGACCCCGCCGCGCATCGGCGTCGTCCTCAACGTCGGCACCGCCCACATCGGCGAGTTCGGCGGCCGCGAGCAGATCGCCCAGGCCAAGGGCGAGCTCGTCGAGGCGCTGCCGGAGGCCGCCGACGGCGGCATCGCGGTGCTCAACGCGGACGATCCCCTCGTACGCGCCATGTCCTCCCGCACCAAGGCGCGCGTCGTGCTGTTCGGCGAGTCCGCCGACGCCGACGTCCGCGCCGAGAACGTCCGCCTCAACGACCGAGGTCAGGCTGTCTTCACGCTCACAACACCTACCGGGTGCAGCGAAGTGACCTTGCGCCTGTACGGTGAGCACCACGTGTCGAACGCGCTTGCCGCGGCCGCCGTAGCCCGTGAACTCGGCATGCCCGTCGACGAGATCGCCACCGCGCTCTCGGAGGCGGGGACGCTGTCCCGCTGGCGCATGGAGGTCGTCGAACGGCCGGACGGCGTGACGGTCGTGAACGACGCCTACAACGCGAACCCCGAGTCCATGCGAGCCGCCCTGCGCGCGCTCGCGGCCATGGGCCGTGCCGCCCAGGCACGTGGGGGACGCACGTGGGCGGTGCTGGGCGAGATGGCGGAGCTCGGCGGGGAGGCCCTCGCGGAGCACGACGCTGTCGGACGGCTCGCCGTCCGGCTCAACGTCAGCAAGCTCGTGGCAGTCGGCGGCCAGGCGGCCGCCTGGGTGCAAATGGGCGCCTACAACGAGGGTTCGTGGGGTGAGGAGTCGGTGCACGTGTCCGACGCTGAGGCGGCGATCGACCTGTTGCGCAGTGAACTGCGTCCGGGGGACGTCGTGCTGGTGAAGGCATCGAGGGCGGTCGGCCTGGAGCGGGTCGCACTCGCGCTGCTCGACGGCGTCGAGGGCGGGGGCGCTCGGTAATGAACCAGATCCTGGTCTCGGGCGTGCTCGGGCTGTTCCTGTCCCTCATCGGCACCCCGATGCTGATCAAGCTGCTGGCCCGCAAGGGCTACGGGCAGTTCATCCGCGACGACGGCCCGAAGGAGCACCACAGCAAGCGCGGTACGCCCACCATGGGTGGCATCGCCTTCATCCTGGCCACGCTCGTCGCGTACGCGCTCACCAAGGTCATCACCTCCGAGCGCCCGACGATCTCCGGCGTGCTGGTGCTCTTCCTCTTCACCGGTCTGGGCGTGGTCGGCTTCCTGGACGACTACATCAAGATCGTCAAGCAGCGCAGCCTCGGTCTGCGGGCCAAGGCGAAGATGGCCGGCCAGCTGATCGTCGGCATCACCTTCGCGGTGCTGTCGCTGCAGTTCGCCGACTCCCGCGGTGTCACCCCGGCGTCCACCAGGCTGTCCTTCACGCAGGACTTCGGCTGGTCCCTCGGCCCGGTGATCTTCGTGATCTGGGCGCTGTTCATGATCCTCGCGATGTCGAACGGCGTGAACCTCACCGACGGCCTCGACGGCCTGGCCACCGGCGCCTCGGTGATGGTCTTCGCCTCCTACACCGTCATCGGCGTCTGGCAGTACGGCCAGTCCTGCTCCAACGTCATCACCGCGGGACCCGGCTGCTACGACGTACCGCACCCACTCGACCTCGCGGTCGTGGCCGCCGCGCTCATGGGCGCCTGCTTCGGCTTCCTGTGGTGGAACACCTCGCCGGCCAAGATCTTCATGGGTGACACCGGCTCGCTCGCGCTCGGCGGCGCCCTGGCCGGTCTGGCCATCTGCTCCCGCACCGAGCTGCTGCTGGCGATCCTGGGCGGCCTCTTCGTCCTGATCACCCTCTCCGTGGTCATCCAGGTCGGCTCCTTCCGCCTGACCGGCAAGCGCGTCTTCCGCATGGCCCCGCTGCAGCACCACTTCGAGCTCAAGGGCTGGAGCGAGGTCCTGGTCGTCGTCCGCTTCTGGATCATCCAGGGCATGTGCATGGCCGTCGGCCTCGGTCTCTTCTACGCGGGCTGGGTGGCCGCGCAGTGACCTCGGTCCCCGGGCAGGAACCCGGCCCCCGTCGAGGCGGACTTCCGCCGGCCGCCGTCGAGGCGGCCGCGCGGCTGGGCCTGCCGGGCCGCCGGGTCACCGTCGCCGGCCTCGGCGTCTCGGGCGTGCCCGCCGCCAAGGCGCTGCACGCCCTCGGCGCCCGTGTGACGGTCGTCAACGACGGCGACGACGAGCCGGCCCGGGCCCAGGCCGCCGAACTGGAGACGCTCGGCGTCACCGTACGGCTGGGGGACGGCCGGACCCTGCCCGAGGGCACCGAACTGATCGTCACCTCGCCCGGCTGGAAGCCCGCCAGCCCGCTCTTCGCGGCCGCCGCGGCCGCGGGCGTGCCCGTGTGGGGCGACGTGGAGCTGGCCTGGCGGCTGCGCGGCCCCGGGGCGGCGCCCTGGCTCGCCGTCACCGGCACCAACGGCAAGACCACGACCGTGCAGATGCTCGCCTCGATCCTTTCCGCGGCGGGCCTGCGCACGGCGGCGGTGGGCAACATCGGCACGCCGGTCCTGGACGTCGTCCTGTCCGGCGGGGAGTACGACGTCCTCGCCGTGGAGCTGTCCAGCTACCAGCTGCACTGGGCCCCCTCGGTCCGCCCGCACTCGGCGGCGGTCCTCAACCTCGCCCCCGACCACCTCGACTGGCACGGCTCCATGGCCGCCTACGCCGCCGACAAGGGCCGCATCTACGAGGGCAACAAGGTCGCCTGCGTCTACAACCTCGCCGACCCGGCCACCGAGGCGCTGGTGCGCGAGGCCGACGTCGAGGAGGGCTGCCGCGCGATCGGCTTCGGCCTCGGCAGCCCCCGGCCCTCGGAACTCGGGGTCGTCGACGGCATCCTGGTCGACCGGGCCTTCGCACCCGAGCGGCACAAGAGCGCCCAGGAGCTGGCCGAGGTCTGCGACGTGCACCCGCCGGCGCCGCACAACATCGCCAACGCCCTGGCGGCGGCCGCCCTCGCCCGCGCGTTCGGTGTCGCGCCGGCCGCCGTCCGGGACGGCCTGCGCGCCTTCCGGCCGGACGCGCACCGCATCGCCCACGTGGACCGGATCGACGACGTGGACTACGTCGACGACTCCAAGGCCACCAACACCCACGCCGCCGAGGCATCCCTCGCCGCGTACGAGCACATCGTCTGGATCGGCGGCGGCCTCGCCAAGGGCGCCACCTTCGACGAGCTGGTCACGGCCGCGGCCAAGCGGCTGCGCGGCGCCGTGCTGATCGGGGCGGACCGCGGCCTGATCCGTGAAGCGCTCGCGCGACACGCCCCCGAGGTCCCGGTCGTCGACCTCGACCGCACCGACACTGGGGCGATGGCGGCGGCCGTCCGCGCCGCGCGGGACCTCGCCCACCCGGGGGACACGGTGCTCCTGGCACCGGCCTGCGCCTCGATGGACATGTTCGCGAACTACAAGGCTCGCGGAAACGCCTTCGCGGAGGCCGTACGGGATCTGCGGGCGCCCGGCGCCGGGCAGTAGCCGGAGCCGCTCCGGCCCGCACCGCGACCTAGGAGGGGACATGACGGCAGCCGACCACGGTGACGCCTCCGGTTCTCGTTCCCGCAACGCCCTCAAGGCGCCCGCCCGCCCCCCGCGGGCGGCGCCGCCCCGGCCCTCGGCCGCCGCCTCCGGGGCGCGCACGCCCGGCGGGAAGGGGTCCAGGGGAAGCGCGCTGCGCGGCGCCAGGGTCGTACTGGACCGCGCCATGCGGGCCTGGGACCGCCCGCTGACCGCGTACTACGTCATCCTCGGCAGCAGTCTGCTGATCACCGTGCTCGGCCTGGTGATGGTCTTCTCCGCCTCGCAGATCAAGGCGCTGGAGTACGGGCTGCCCTCCACGTACTACTTCCGCAAGCAGCTGTTCGCCGCTGTGCTCGGCACCGGCCTGCTCGTGGCGGCCTCGCGCGTGCCGGTACGGCTGCACCGCGTGCTGTCCTACCCGCTGCTCGTCGGCTCGGTGTTCCTCATGGCCCTGGTCCAGGTGCCGGGGATAGGGCAGTCCGTCAACGGCAACCAGAACTGGCTCTACCTCGGCGGCCCCTTCCAGCTGCAGCCCAGTGAGTTCGGCAAGCTGGCGCTCGTCCTGTGGGGCGCGGACCTGCTGGCCCGCAAGGAGGACCTGAAGCTCCTCGTCCAGTGGAAGCACCTGCTGATCCCGCTGGTGCCGGTGGCCTTCCTGCTGCTCGGCCTGATCATGCTCGGCGGTGACATGGGCACCGCGATCATCCTCACCGCCATCCTGTTCGGCCTGCTGTGGATCGCCGGCGCCCCCACCCGGCTGTTCGCGGGCGTGCTGGGCGTCGCGGGCGCGATCGGCTTCCTGCTGATCAAGACGAGCGGCAACCGCATGGACCGGCTGGCCTGCATCGGGGCGACCGACGTCACTCCCGGTGGCGGCTGCTGGCAGGCCGTGCACGGGATCTACGCCCTGGCCTCGGGCGGATGGTTCGGTTCCGGACTCGGCGCGAGCGTGGAAAAATGGGGTCAACTGCCCGAACCGCACACCGACTTCATCTTCGCCGTGACCGGGGAGGAACTGGGGCTGACGGGCACGCTGTCGGTGCTCGTCCTCTTCGCGGCTCTAGGCTATGCGGGTATCCGCGTGGCCGGTCGAACGGAGGACCCCTTCGTGAGGTTTGCCGCGGGAGGCGTGACGACGTGGATCACGGCGCAGTTCGTGGTCAACATCGGTGCGGTGCTCGGCCTGCTGCCGATCGCCGGAGTCCCGCTCCCGCTGTTCTCCTACGGGGGCTCGGCCCTCCTGCCGACCATGTTCGCGATCGGGCTGCTCATCTCCTTCGCGAGGAGCGATCCCGGTGCGCGAGCGGCGCTCAACGCGCGGGGGCCCGGCTACTGGCCGGGGGCAATGACACGGACGATGAGGCGGTTCGCCAGACGGCGGCCGTCCGGAGAGCGGTGAATTTCGGTGCATGTCGTACTCGCCGGTGGGGGGACCGCCGGCCACATCGAGCCCGCGCTCGCGCTCGCCGACGCCCTGCGCAGGCAGGACCCGACCGTGGGGATCACGGCACTCGGCACCGAGCGGGGCCTGGAGACCCGGCTGGTGCCCGAACGCGGCTACGAACTGGCGCTCATCCCCGCCGTCCCGCTGCCACGCAAGCCCACCCCCGAGCTGATCACCGTCCCGGGGCGGCTGCGCGGCACCATCAAGGCCGCGGAGCAGATCCTGGAGCGCACCAAGGCCGACGCGCTCGTCGGCTTCGGCGGTTACGTCGCGCTGCCCGGCTACCTGGCCGCCAAGCGCCTCGGCGTGCCGATCGTGGTGCACGAGGCCAACGCCCGCCCGGGCCTCGCCAACAAGATCGGCTCCCGTTACACCGACCACGTGGCCGTGAGCACCCCGGACAGCAAGCTCCGGCACTCCCGCTACGTCGGCATCCCGCTGCGCCGGTCCATCGCGACCCTCGACCGCGCCGCGGTCCGCGCGGAGGCGCGTGCCGCCTTCGGCCTCGACCAGAACCTGCCGACCCTGCTGGTCTCCGGCGGCTCCCAGGGCGCCCGGCGGCTCAACGAGGTGATCGCCTCCGTCGCCCCGCGCCTGCAGCAGTCCGGCGTCCAGATCCTGCACGCGGTCGGCCCGAAGAACGAGCTCCCGCACGCCGACAACATGCCCGGCATGCCGCAGTACATCCCGGTGCCCTACCTGGACCGGATGGACCTCGCCTACGCCGCCGCCGACATGATGCTCTGCCGCGCCGGCGCCATGACCGTCGCCGAGCTCTCCGCCGTGGGCCTGCCGGCCGCGTACGTCCCGCTGCCGATCGGCAACGGCGAGCAGCGGCTGAACGCCCAGCCGGTCGTCAAGGCGGGCGGCGGCGTCATCGTCGACGACGCCGACCTCAGCGCGGATTGGGTGCTCGGCAACGTACTGCCGGTCCTGACCGATCCGCACCGTCTGTACGAAATGTCGCGCGCCGCGGCCGAGTTCGGTCGCCCGCACGCCGACGAGCTGCTCGTCGGCATGGTCTACGAGGCGATCGCCGCCCGCCGCGGCTGAACCGCGGTGCCGGCCGGGCACCTCCGGCACCCCCGGCGGGCGACGCCGAGGGTGCCCCGTGCTCCGTTGGGGTCACGGGGAAGGGGCCCGGCCCGCCGGGCGGCGCGCGGCCGCCCCGGCACCACAGCACGACGACTAGCCTGCCCGGAAGCGGAAGGCAGTTCCGACGACCCCGGAGGCGAACGTGGCCGTACCGACGACCGTCGAGGCGGCCGGCGACCAGGACGGCGGGGCCGAGCGCCCGCCGCGGCGGAGCCGGCGCGTCATCGTCCTTTCGGCGCTCGCCGCGGTCACCGTGCTGGGCGGCGCGGGCGCCTGGCTGTTGTACGGCTCCGCCTGGCTGCGCGCCACGCATGTCCGCGTGACGGGCGTTGAGGCGCTCTACCCCGACGAGGTGCGCGACGCCGCGCAGGTCCCGCTCAACGGGCCGCTGGTTTCCGTGGACACGGACGTGATCGCCCGCCGGCTGAAGGTGCGGCTGCCGCGCATCTCCGCCGTCGAAGTGGAGCGTTCGTGGCCGCACACGATCACGCTGAAAGTAACGGAGCGAACTCCCGCCGCCCTTGTGAAAGGTGACGGGTACTACATCGAAGTCGACGCGGACGGCTTCCGGTTCGACGAGCGGGACACTCCCCTCAAAGGTGTGCCCATCATCGAATTGAGGCCCGACCGCGGCTCCGCGAGCAATCGACTTTTCGGGACAAAGCGCCTAGTGGCGGCGGCGGTTCAGGTCGCGGCGGACCTGCCGAAAGTCGCATACCGGGACGCGCAGCTCATCGAGGTGCGCTCATATGACGACATTACGGTCGAACTGACCGGCGGACGTGCGGTGATGTGGGGGAGCGCGGATCAAGGGGCGGAGAAGGCGGTTGCCCTTGCGGCGCTGATGAAAGTCGAGCGCGATGCCGAGTTCTTCGACGTGAGTGCCCCAACAGCCCCTGCCGCGTCGGACGGTTGACGTCCCAGCCTTCTGTTCGACACCCTGGTTGGTCCGGCTCTGGCGTGATCACATAGGGTCAAAAGAAAAACGGGAGGTTCGGCGTGTTCGTTGAACGCGAACCGCTTGTCGATTTAGTGTCCTGTCCCAAAGACAGTGCGGGACAGACATACTGGTAACCCTAAACCTCAGGGTTAGGGTTCGGATCGGCCGGCCTTCCCGACCGTCCCCACAGGTATACGTAACTCGAGGCGAGAGGCCTTCGACGTGGCAGCACCGCAGAACTACCTCGCAGTCATCAAGGTCGTCGGCATCGGCGGCGGTGGCGTGAACGCCATCAACAGGATGATCGAGGTCGGTCTCAAGGGCGTCGAGTTCATCGCGATCAACACCGATGCACAGGCCCTGCTGATGAGCGACGCCGACGTCAAGCTGGACGTCGGCCGTGAACTCACGCGTGGACTCGGTGCCGGGGCCAACCCGGACGTCGGCCGCAAGGCCGCCGAGGACCACCGCGAGGAGATCGAAGAGGTGCTCAAGGGCGCCGACATGGTCTTCGTCACCGCGGGCGAGGGCGGCGGGACCGGCACCGGCGGCGCTCCCGTCGTGGCCAACATCGCCCGGTCGCTGGGTGCCCTCACCATCGGTGTGGTCACCCGGCCCTTCACCTTCGAGGGGCGCCGCCGGGCCAACCAGGCCGAGGACGGCATCGCCCAACTGCGCGACGAGGTCGACACCCTCATCGTGATCCCCAACGACCGGCTGCTGTCCATCTCGGACCGCCAGGTGAGCGTGCTGGACGCCTTCCGCTCCGCGGACCAGGTGCTGCTCTCCGGTGTCCAGGGCATCACCGACCTGATCACCACCCCGGGTCTGATCAACCTCGACTTCGCCGACGTGAAGTCCGTGATGTCCGAGGCGGGTTCGGCCCTCATGGGCATCGGCTCCGCCCGCGGTGACGACCGCGCGGTCGCCGCCGCGGAGATGGCCATCTCCTCGCCGCTGCTGGAGGCGTCCATCGACGGTGCCCGGGGCGTGCTGCTCTCCATCTCCGGCGGTTCGGACCTGGGCCTGTTCGAGATCAACGAGTCGGCCCAGCTGGTCAGCGAGGCCGCCCACCCCGAGGCCAACATCATCTTCGGCGCGGTCATCGACGACGCCCTGGGCGACGAGGTCCGGGTCACCGTCATCGCGGCCGGTTTCGACGGCGGGCAGCCGCCGACCCGCAACCGCGACAAGGTGCTCGGCTCGTACTCCTCCCGCGAGGAGAGCTCCTCCCCGGCGCCGTTCCGTCCGGCCACCCCGCCCGCCGAGCCGGCTCGCCCCGCCTTCAGCGGCCTGGGCAGCGTCACCCAGCGTGAGGAGGAGCCGCTGGGGGCACCCCCCAGCCGCCAGGCCGGGGGAGAGCCGGTCGCCGAGGTGCCGGCCCAGCCGATCGCCCCGCAGGTTCCGCCGGCGCGTCCTTACCAGGACACCGCCGCCGAGGAACTCGACGTCCCCGACTTCCTGAAGTAAGCACAATCACACGTGATAACGCTCAACCACGCACATCCGGGCGGCGCCCACTTCGCCTTCACCGACAGGTGGGGCGGGGTGAGCGCCGCTCCGTACGACAGCCTCAACCTCGGCGGCGCGGTCGGTGACGACCCGGCCGCCGTCCGTTCCAACCGCGACATCGCCGCACGCGAGCTGGGCCTCGACCCCGCCCGCGTGGTGTGGATGAACCAGGTGCACGGCAATGACGTCGCCGTCGTCGCCGCCCCCTGGGCCGACGGGCGGGTCCCGGAGGTGGACGCCGTCGTCACCACCCGGCCCGGCCTCGCCCTCGCGGTGCTCACCGCCGACTGCGTCCCGGTCCTGATGGCCGACGTGCACGCCGGGGTGGTGGCCGCGGCTCACGCCGGCCGCCCGGGTCTGCTGGCCGGCGTCGTCCCCGCGGCGGTCGAGGCCATGGTCGGCCTCGGCGCCCGCGCCGAGCGGATCACCGCGATGACCGGGCCCTCTGTCTGCGGCGCCTGCTACGAGGTGCCCGAGTCGATGCGCGACGAGGTCGCCGCGGTGGTCCCCGAGGCCCGTGCCACCACCAGCTGGGGCACCCCCTCCCTGGACATCGCCGGCGGAGTGCACGCCCAACTCGCGCGGCTCGGCGTCCCGGTGGGTGATAAATCCCATATTTGTACGATGGAGTCCGGGGACCACTTCTCCTACCGCCGCGAGCGGACCACCGGACGACTCGCGGGTTACGTCTGGCTGGACGGACCGAGTGACTGACCGCACGCAAGAGCGAAGGGCCGAGCTGGCCGGCAACCTGGCCGCGGTCGAGGAGCGCATCGCCGCGGCCTGCGCGGCGGCCGGCCGGGCGCGGGACGAGGTGACCCTGATCGTGGTCACCAAGACCTATCCGGCGAGCGACGTGCGGATCCTGTCGGAACTCGGCGTCCGCCAGGTCGCGGAGAACCGCGACCAGGACGCCGCCCCCAAGGCGGCGGCCTGTGCCGACCTCCCGCTGACCTGGCACTTCGTGGGGCAGTTGCAGACGAACAAGGTGCGCTCGGTGGTGCGCTACGCCGACGTCGTCCACTCGGTCGACCGCCCCCGGCTGGTCGACGCGCTCTCCGCGGCCGTCATGAAGTCCGAGCGGGCCGACCGCGAGCTCGGCTGCCTGGTCCAGGTCGCGCTGGACGCCGAGTCCGGGACGCAGGGCTCCCGCGGCGGAATCGCACCGGATGCCGTCGAAGGGATCGCCGAAGCCGTCGCCGCCGCTCCCGGGCTACGCCTCGACGGACTGATGACGGTCGCACCGCTGGCGGGGCTGTACGCCGGTCAACCCCGCGCCGCCTTCGATCGGCTGGCGGAAATCGCATCCTGCCTGCGCGCGGCGCATCCGGCTGCAAACATGGTCTCGGCAGGGATGAGCGCGGACCTCGAAGAGGCCATCGCCGCCGGTGCGACACACGTACGCATCGGTAGCGCGGTACTCGGAGTCCGGACCGGGCTCGGGTAACGTCACCAAACAAGTCGGACCACACAAAAAATATGGTCTTTCCCCGCTGAGAGGACGCAGAGCATGGCCGGCGCGATGCGCAAGATGGCGGTCTACCTCGGCCTCGTGGAGGACGACGGGTACGACGGCCCGGGATTCGATCCCGACGACGAGTTCGAACCCGAACCCGAGCCGGAGCGCTCCCGCCGACCGCACCAGTCCCACCAGCCACCACATCAGGCACAACCGGAGGAACCGGCACGCCTCGTGCACGCTCCGGTCCCCCGGGAGCCACGGATCGCCCCAGTGGCATCCATCACACAAGAACGCCATAGCCTGGAGAAGAACGCACCGGTGATCATGCCTAAGGTCGTGTCGGAACGAGAGCCGTACCGGATCACGACACTCCACCCCCGGACGTACAACGAAGCCCGTACGATCGGGGAACACTTCCGCGAGGGCACGCCGGTGATCATGAATCTGACGGAGATGGACGACACGGACGCGAAGCGACTTGTCGACTTTGCCGCCGGGCTGGTCTTCGGGCTGCACGGCAGCATCGAGCGGGTGACGCAGAAGGTCTTTCTGCTGTCGCCTGCTAACGTCGATGTCACGGCGGAGGACAAGGCCCGCATCGCCGAAGGCGGGTTCTTCAATCAGAGCTGAGATACACAACCGTACGAAACCGGCCGCGAGGCCCATGAACGAGCAGGGGAGAGGGAAGCGCGATGGACATCGCACTCCAGGTGCTGTGGATCGCGCTGATGTGTTTCCTGCTTGTCCTGATCTTCCGGTTGGTGATGGACTATGTTTTCCAGTTCGCTCGATCGTGGCAGCCAGGGAAGCCCATGGTGGTCGTCCTGGAGGCCACCTACACTGTCACCGATCCGCCACTCAAGCTTCTGCGGCGGTTCATCCCGCCGCTGCGTCTCGGGGGCGTGGCGCTCGACCTGTCCTTCTTCGTATTGATGATCATCGTGTACATCCTGCTCACCGTCGTAGGGGGCTTGCGAGGATGACCGATGCGGGCTCCCGATATGTCGACGATCACGTTGAGGTGAAGAGATGCCACTGACCCCCGAGGACGTGCGGAACAAGCAGTTCACGACCGTCCGCCTCCGAGAAGGCTATGACGAGGACGAGGTGGATGCCTTCCTCGACGAGGTCGAGGCGGAACTGACCCGACTGCTCCGTGAGAACGAGGACCTGCGGGCCAAGCTGGCCGCGGCGACCCGTGCCGCCGCCCAGAACCAGCAGCAGGGCATGCGCAAGCCCGAGCCGCAGGACGGCCGCGGTCCCGGGGCCCCCGTGCCCGCCGCCATATCAGGACCGCAGCCGGTGCCGCCCCAGCAGATGGGCGGCCCCGGTCCCCAGGGACCCGGCAGTGGCCTCGCCCTGCCCGCCGGGCCCAGTGCTCAGCAGGGCCCCGGTCCGATGGGCCAGGGTCCGATGCAGGGCGGCCCCATGGGTCAGGGTCCGATGGGGCAGGGTCCGATGCAGGGCGGCCCCATGGGTCAGGGTCCGATGGGGCAGGGTCCGATGCAGGGCGGCCCCATGGGTCAGGGCCCGATGGGCCAGGGTCCGATGGGCCAGCACCCCATGGGTGGTCCCGGTCACCCGATGCAGCAGCAGGGCCCCGGTGGCGACAGCGCCGCCCGTGTGCTCTCGCTCGCCCAGCAGACGGCCGACCAGGCCATCGCCGAGGCGCGCGCCGAGGCGAACAAGATCGTCGGCGAGGCCCGCAGCCGTGCCGAGGGCCTGGAGCGCGACGCCCGCGCCAAGGCCGACGCCCTTGAGCGGGACGCTCAGGAGAAGCACCGCGTCGCCATGGGCTCCCTGGAGTCCGCCCGCGCGACGCTGGAGCGGAAGGTCGAGGACCTGCGCGGCTTCGAGCGCGAGTACCGCACGCGCCTGAAGTCGTACCTGGAGAGCCAGCTGCGTCAGCTGGAGAACCAGGCCGACGACTCGCTCGCCCCGCCGCGCACCCCCGCGGCCGCGTCCCTCTCCTCCGGTTCCGGCGCAATGGGCGGCGGCACCATGGGCGGCGGCATGGCCACGGCCGGTGCCGGCACCATGGGCGGCGGCCAGACCTACGGCGGCCAGGGCATGGGCGGCCACGGCGGCCCGAACCCGACCTACGGCGGTCAGCAGCAGATGTCCCCGGCCATGACGCAGCCGATGGCACCGGTCCGGCCGCAGGGCCCGGCGCCGCTGCAGCAGGCGCCGACGCCGATGCGTGGGTTCCTGATCGACGAGGACGACAACTAGTCGCCGGCGCGACCGCAGCGCCATAGGGCCGGGCCCCCAGGGAAACGCTTCCCTCGGGGGCCCGGCCCTTGCGCGTGGGGGCGGCCCGGTTGCTTGTGTGCGGGTGCGTTGTGGTTTCTGTCGGGGGTTCCCCCGCCCTCCCGCCCGATTGCCCGGCGCGGTTGGTGGGGTATCGCGCGTACGTTGTGGGGTCGGGGCCGCGCCGGCGCACGTCCTCGACGCTCGCGGTGTGCGCCCCACATCCTTGGCGCCGGGTCCGCCGCTCGTCTCCCCCCGGCCTTCGGCCAGGGGGAGCACCCCGCCGCACCCCCTCCCTGTTGCGCGGGCGCAGGGTGTCCAGTTGATGGGTGCGCCGGACAGGTGCGGTGCCCCCGGACTGCCTTCTGGCCCCCACCGGCCGTTGGTCGCCGTCGATTCGGAGGGGGTGGGGCCGTAGGGGTGGGCGTTCTGGACGCTGACGTGTATTCGATGTGCGGCACAGACGGCACCGACGAGTGGTGCCCGCCATGCACATGAATATGCGGTACGGAATGCCCACCCCGCAGGCCCCGCCCCCGGCCCACCCAGCCACAGAGCGAGGCCCGCACCAACCGTGCCGGGCAATCGGGAGGGAGGGCGGGGGAGAGACCCGATCCCGGTCACAAACGCCCCGCAGACAACGACGGGCCGCAAGCAAGGGGCACCCCGGGCACACAGACGGCTGCGCCGTCGTCCGCCGGGGCGGACGACGGCGCAGCCGTCACGCGCGGGCCCCCCGGAGGGTTACCGCTTGCGGAGGTGGAACGTCAGGCCGAGCGCCTCGTCGGTGAAGGCGGGGCCGTAACCCTCCTCCGGGGCGCCGGAGGAGAAGTCCGTCGCGAGGACCTCGTCCGCCACGAGCCGCGCGTGCTCCGCGAGTGCCTCCGCCAGTTCCGCGTCGGCCGCGGCCCAGCGCAGCGCGATGCGGTCCGCGACGTCCAGGCCGCTGTTCTTGCGGGCCTCCTGGACGAGCCGGATGACGTCACGGGCCAGGCCCGCCCGGCGCAGCTCCGGGGTGATCTCGAGGTCGAGCGCCACGGTCGCGCCGGAGTCGGACGCGACGGACCAGCCCTCCCGCGGGGTCTCCGTGATGATCACTTCCTCCGCCGACAGGGCGACCGGCTCGCCGTCCACGACCACCGACGCGTTGCCCTCGCGCAGCGCCAGCGACAGCGCCGCCGCGTCGCAGTCGGCGATGGCCTTGGCGACGGCCTGGACGCCCTTGCCGAAGCGCTTGCCGAGGGCGCGGAAGTTGGCCTTGGCCGTGGTGTCGACCAGGGAGCCGCCGACCTCGCTCAGGGACGCCAGGGAGGCGACGTTGAGCTCCTCGGCGATCTGCGCCCGCAGCTCCTCGCCCAGCGCCTCGAAGCCCGAGGCGGCCACCAGGGCCCGCGAGAGCGGCTGGCGGGTCTTGACCCCGGACTCGGCACGCGTGGCGCGGCCCAGCTCCACCAGACGGCGCACGAGGGCCATCTGGTGGGACAGGACGGGGTCGACCAGCGCCACGTCCACCGTGGGCCAGCTCGCCAGGTGCACCGACTCGGGGGCGCCCGGGGTGACCGGGACGACAAGGTCCTGCCAGACGCGCTCGGTGATGAACGGCACCAGCGGCGCCATCAGCCGGGTCACGGTCTCTACGACGTCGTGCAGGGTGCGCAGCGCCGCCTTGTCGCCCTGCCAGAAGCGGCGCCGCGAGCGGCGCACGTACCAGTTGGACAGGTCGTCGACGAAGGACGAGAGCAGCTTGCCCGCGCGCTGGGTGTCGTACGACTCCAGGGCGTCGGTGACGTCCCGCACCAGCGTCCCCAGCTCGCCCAGCAGCCAGCGGTCCAGCAGCGGGCGGTCGGCCGGGGCCGGGTCGGCCTCGCCCGGGGCCCAGCCGGAGGTGCGGGCGTACAGGGCCTGGAAGGCGACCGTGTTCCAGTACGTCAGGAGGGTCTTGCGGACGACCTCCTGGATCGTGCCGTGGCCGACCCGGCGGGCCGCCCAGGGCGAGCCGCCGGCCGCCATGAACCAGCGCACGGCGTCGGCGCCGTGCTGGTCCATGAGCGGGATGGGCTGGAGGATGTTGCCCAGGTGCTTGGACATCTTCCGGCCGTCCTCGGCGAGGATGTGACCCAGGCAGACCACGTTCTCGTAGGCGTTCCGGTCGAAGACCAGGGTGCCGACCGCCATCAGCGTGTAGAACCAGCCGCGGGTCTGGTCGATCGCCTCGGAGATGAACTGCGCCGGGTACGTCCCTTCGAAGAGCTCCTTGTTCCGGTACGGATAGCCCCACTGCGCGAACGGCATGGAGCCCGAGTCGTACCAGGCGTCGATGACCTCGGGCACGCGCACGGCCTGGGCGGAGCACTGCGGGCACGCGAAGGTGACGTCGTCGATGAAGGGGCGGTGCGGGTCGAGGCCGGTCTGGTCGGTGCCGGTCAGCTCCGACAGCTCGGCCAGCGAGCCGACGCAGGTGAGGTGGTTCTCCTCGCAGCGCCAGATGGGCAGCGGCGTGCCCCAGTAGCGGTTGCGGGACAGCGCCCAGTCGATGTTGTTGTTGAGCCAGTCGCCGAAGCGGCCGTGCTTGACCGCCTCCGGGTACCAGTTGGTGCGCTCGTTCTCGCGGAGCAGGGCGTCCTTGACCGCGGTCGTGCGGATGTACCAGGACGGCTGCGCGTAGTAGAGCAGCGCGGTGTGGCAGCGCCAGCAGTGCGGGTAGCTGTGCTCGTACGGCAGGTGCCGGAAGAGCAGCCCGCGCGCCTGCAGGTCGTCGACGAGGGCCTCGTCGGCCTTCTTGAAGAACTGGCCGCCGACGAGCTCCAGGCCCTCCTCGAAGGTGCCGTCGGGGCGCACCGGGTTGACCACGGGCAGGCCGTAGGCGCGGCAGGTCTTGAGGTCGTCCTCACCGAAGGCGGGCGCCTGGTGGACCAGGCCGGTGCCGTCCTCGGTCGTCACGTACTCGGCGTTGACGACGAAGTGCGCGCCCTCCATCTCCACCAGGGCGAAGGGCCGTTGGTAGGACCAGCGCTCCATCTCGCGGCCGGTGAAGCTCTGCCCGGTGGCCTCCCAGCCCTCGCCGAGCGCCTTGTCCAGCAGTGGCTCGGCGACGACCAGCTTCTCCCGGCCGTCGGTCGCGACGACGTAGGTGACGTCGGGGTGGGCGGCGACCGCGGTGTTGGAGACCAGGGTCCAGGGGGTGGTCGTCCACACCAGGAGTGCGGCCTCGCCCGCGAGCGGGCCGGAGGTGAGCGGGAAGCGCACGTAGACCGAGGGGTCGACCACGGTCTCGTAGCCCTGCGCCAGCTCGTGGTCGGACAGGCCCGTGCCGCAGCGCGGGCACCAGGGTGCGACGCGGTGGTCCTGGACCAGCAGGCCCTTGTCGAAGATCTGCTTCAGCGACCACCAGACGGACTCGATGTACTCCGGGTCCATGGTCCGGTAGGCGTCGTCGAGGTCCACCCAGTACCCCATGCGGGTGGTCAGCTCGGCGAAGGCGTCGGTGTGCCGGGTCACGGACTCACGGCACTTGGCGTTGAACTCGGCGATGCCGTACGCCTCAATGTCCTTCTTGCCGGAGAAGCCCAGCTCCTTCTCGACGGCGAGCTCGACCGGCAGTCCGTGGCAGTCCCAGCCGGCCTTGCGGGTCACGTGGTGGCCCTGCATCGTCTTGAAGCGCGGGAAGACGTCCTTGAAGACGCGGGCCTCGATGTGGTGGGCGCCGGGCATGCCGTTGGCGGTCGGCGGGCCCTCGTAGAAGACCCACTCCGGCCTGCCCTCGGTCTGCTCCAGGGAGCGGGCGAAGACCTTGTTCTCCTGCCAGAACGCGAGCACCTCGTGCTCCAGCGCGGGCAGGTCGACCTGGGCGGGGACCTGGCGGTACTGCGTCATCGGATCTGCCTCCGGCGGACACGTTCGCGTGCGTATTCCGTCGGAGGGACGAGAGCACGTGCTGCCACTGCTCCCGCGGTACCACCCTCCTTGGCTGCGGACGGGCCCTCGCGGGCTCGCTCCGCAACCCCCTCATTGGGGTCGCGCTGCCGGGTCTACTCGCCCTTGCGGGCTTTCTTCCGGCGGCTCCGGGGTGATCTTCACGTCGCGCTGGCCCCCGGGCTTCCACCGTCCCCGGGTCGCTATGGGCTGCGTACGGCGCTACTCGTCCCCTTCCACGCCTTTCGCTCCGCCCAGTGTAAGGGGCCGCGGGGCGCGGTGTCGGCCGGGTTTCGGCGGCGGCCGGTGTGACCCGAATGGCCCGGTCCGCACCCTGTTACCCGTTGGTACCGGAATACCTCGCGGAGAGCTGGGCACAACGGATGCAGACCTGCCTCCCGACCCGGCGCGGCAGGCGAATCCGGCGGCGTGCCCCGTTGCCGCGGGCCCGGAGCCGATTTATCGTTCCGGCACGATTCGCGAGCAAGATCACAATATGTGAAGGGGCCTCGGCCATGGTGGCGAAGAAGACCACCGTCACGAAGAAGACGACGGCGAAGAAGACGGCACCGGCGGCCGCCCCCGCGGCCCGCAGGAACGCCGCGCCCGCCGCGCGGAAGGCCGCGGCCAAGCGCCCGGCCAAGGCCGCGTCCCCCGCTCGCAGGAAGACCGCCACGGCCGGCGAAGGAGCGGCCGAGGCCGGGCGGGCCCCCGAGAAGCGGGCGCTCCCGGTCACGTCCGTGCCGCCCAAGAAGGCCGCACCGTCCACCAGGACCGCCGCGAAGAAGGCGGCGGACGGGAAGAAGGCGCCCGCGAAGAAGGCTGTCGTACCCAAGGCGGCACCCGCCGCGAAGAAGGCCGCGGCAGCCGCCGCGGGAAAGACCGCGGCCAAGGCCGCAGGAAAGAAGGCGGCCGTGGCGGAGGAGACGACGGCCAAGGCGGCGTCCGCGCGGAAGACCACGGGACGTACGGCGAGGAAGACCGCGCCACCCGCCAGGAAGACGGTGACGGCGGCCGAGAAGCCCGCGAAGGCGCCGGCCGCGGCGAAGAAGGCCGCACCGGCGAAGAAGGCCGCACCGGCGAAGAAGGCCGCCAGGACCGTCAAGACCACCAAGACCACCGGCACGACCGCGGCGGCCGCACCCGCCGGGACCACGAAGTCCGTGACCACGAAGACCGGCACGACCGCCCGCGCGGCGGCGAAGACCACGAAGGCCGCGAAGGCCACGAAGACGGGAGCCAAGAAGGTGGCAGCGAAGAAGACGGCGGCCGGGTCGGCCGCGGCAGGGGCGTCCGCCTCCCCGGTCCCCACGGCCCGAATCGCCGAGGCGGCGGGTGCCGTCGCCGCGGGCGACCTGGCGGTTCGTCCGGACGAGGAGCCGTGGTCCGAGGAGGAGGTGGACGCGGCGCGCGCCGAGCTGCTGGCCGAGATGGACCGGCTTCGGTCCGAGATCTCCACCTCGGAGGACGCCATCACCGGGCTGCTGCGCGACTCGGGCGACGGTGCCGGCGACGACCAGGCCGACACCGGCACCAAGAACATCACGCGCGAGCACGAGATGGCGCTGGCCGCCAACGCGCGCGAGATGCTCGCGCAGACCGAGCACGCGCTGGAGCGGCTGGACTCCGGCACGTACGGGCTCTGCGAGTCCTGCGGCAAGCCGATCGGCAAGGCGCGGATGCAGGCCTTCCCCCGTGCGACGCTCTGCGTGGACTGCAAGCAGCGCCAGGAGCGCCACTGACCATGGGCACGGGGAATCGCGGGGCCCGGGTCCCCGCAGCCCCGCTGTTCGGACGTATGTGCCGTAACCTCGTCTGCGTCAGGATCCGGACTGGCGCAGATCAGGGCTGAAGGACTCACATGGCGAAGGCACAGGAGACCGCGGCGGACACGGCCGAGGAGCCGACCGGCGGTACGGACGAGGTCACCGGCAGGGGGCCGCGGCGCATCGCCGTGCTCCTCGGCGTCGCGGCGCTCGCGTACGTCCTCGACCTCCTCTCCAAGATCTGGGTGGTGACCAGCCTCGAGGGGCACGAGCCCATCGACGTGTTCGGCAGCTACCTGCGCCTGGAGGCGGTGCGGAACGCCGGCGCGGCCTTCGGCTTCGGCCAGGGCATGACCATCGTCTTCACGGTGATCGCGGTCACGGTGGTGGTGGTGATCGCCAGGATCGCCCGCAAGCTGCACAGCGTGCCGTGGGCGATCGCGCTGGGGCTGCTGCTCGGGGGTGCCTTCGGTAACCTCACGGACCGCGTGTTCCGCGCGCCGGGCTTCCTGCAGGGGCACGTGGTCGACTTCATCGCGCCGACCCACTTCGCGGTCTTCAACCTGGCCGACTCGGCGATCGTCTGCGGCGGCGTCCTGATCGTCCTGTTGTCCTTCCGCGGTCTCGACCCGGACGGAACCGTCCACAAGGACTGAGCCGGGAGCCGGGCGGCGAGGGACGCCCCGCGGATCCGGCATACTCGATCAGGTGAGTATGCCTGCCGAAGTTCGGTCCCTCCCTGTTCCCGAAGGCCTCGAGGGCGAGCGTGTCGACGCCGCCATCGCCCGCATGTTCGGTTTCTCGCGGACCAAGGCGGCCGAGCTGGCCGCCGCCGGGAAGGTGACGATCGACGGCAGCGAGGCCGGCAAGTCCGACCGGGTCTCGGGCGGTGCCTGGCTCGAGGTCGAGATGCCCGCGCCGCCCCGCCCGGTGGAGGTCGTCGCCGAGCCGGTGCCCGGCATGCGGATCGTGTACGACGACGACCACGTGGTCGTGATCGACAAGCCCGTCGGCGTGGCCGCCCACCCCAGCCCCGGCTGGACCGGCACCACCGTCATCGGCGGCCTGGCCGCCGCCGGCTACCGGATCTCCACCTCCGGCGCCGCCGAGCGCCAGGGCATCGTCCACCGGCTCGACGTCGGCACCTCAGGCCTGATGGCCGTCGCCAAGTCGGAGATCGCCTACAGCGACCTCAAGCAGCAGTTCCGGGAACGCACCGTCGACAAGCGCTACCACGCGCTGGTCCAGGGCCACCCGGACCCGCTCAGCGGCACCATCGACGCCCCGATCGGCCGTCACCCGAACCACGACTACAAGTGGGCCGTGACCGCCGACGGCAAGCCCAGCGTCACGCACTACGACCTCGTCGAGGCGTTCCGCGCGGCCTCCCTGCTCGACATCAAGCTGGAGACCGGCCGCACCCACCAGATCCGGGTCCACATGGCCGCCCACCGCCACCCCTGCGTCGGCGACCTCACCTACGGGGCCGACCCCACCCTCGCCAAGCGGCTGAAGATCGGCCGCCAGTGGCTGCACGCCGTCCGCCTGGGCTTCTCCCACCCCGAGGACGGCCGCTGGGTGGAGTTCGAGAGCCCCTACCCGGACGACCTGCAGTACGCCCTCGACACCGTGCGAGCCGACAGTGTCTGAGAACTACCAGGTGCGGGTCGCAGCCGACCCGGACGACCTGAAGGCGTACTACGCGGTACGGCACGAGGTCTTCGTCATCGAGCAGCAGGTCCCCGCCGATCTGGAGTACGACGCCCATGACGCCGACGCCGTGCACGTCCTGGCCACCGGCCCCGACGGAGCCCTCGGCGCCGGCCGGCTGCTGCTCGGCGAGGACGGCACCGGCATCCTCGGCCGGCTCGCCGTGACCGGCGCATCCCGCGGGCTGGGCATCGGCGTGGCCCTGGTGCGCGCCATCGAGGACGAGGCCCGCAAGCACGGCCTGTCCGCCGTCGAGTTGCACGCCCAGACCCACGCCGTCGGCTTCTACGAGCGCCTCGGCTACACGTCCTTCGGCGAGGAGTACGAGGAGGCGGGCATCCCGCACCTCTCGATGAGGCGCGTGCTCTGACCGGGCCGGGGCGGCCGGCATGCCACGCTAGGGGTGTGGATCAACTCGCGCTGTTCTTCGCCCTGATGCTCGCCGCCATCGTCATGGTGCCGCTGGGTGACCGGACGGGGCTGCCGTCGCCCGTTCTGATGACTCTGCTCGGGGTCGTGCTGGCCCTCCTGCCGTTCGTGCCGAACGTCCAGATCAACCCCGAGCTCATCCTGCCACTCGTGCTGCCGCCGCTGCTCTACGCCTCCGTACAGCGCACGTCCTGGCGGCAGTTCGCCGCCAACAAGAAGGCCATCTTCCTGCTGGCCGTCGCCCTGGTGCTGATCACCACCGCGGCGGTGGGCGCCATCGCCAACGCCATCGTCCCCGGCATCTCGCTGGCCGCGGCCCTCGCGCTCGGCGCGCTGGTCGCCCCGCCCGACCCGGTGGCCGCGACGGCCGTCGCCGGACGCCTCGGCCTGCCGCGCCGCATGGTGTCGACCCTGGAGGGCGAGGGGCTGTTCAACGACGTCACCGCGATCGTCGTCTACAACGTGGCCGTCGCCGCGGCTGTGACGGGCTCCTTCTCCTGGCCGGAGGCGTTCGGCGAACTGCTGCTGTCGGCGGTCGTCGCGGTCGCCGTCGGTGTCGTGCTGGGCTGGACGGCCTCCAAGCTGATGGGGGTCGTGGGCGACCCGACCCTGCAGATCGGGCTCTCGCTGCTCGTCCCCTTCGCCTCGTACGCGATCGCCGACGAGGCGCACGGCTCGGGCGTCCTGGCCGTGCTCACCACGGCGCTGTTCCTCGCCGAACATGCCAGCGACGCCGACGACGTGACCGGACGACTGGTCGGCGCCACCTTCTGGGAGGTCGTCGACACACTCGTCACCGGCGTCGCCTTCGGCCTGATCGGTTTGGAGCTGCACAACGTCTTCGGTGTCGGCGCCGGCCGCTGGGGCACGATGGTCAGCCACGCGGCGATCGTCGTCGGCGCGGTCGTCCTCGTACGGCTGGCCTACCTGATGCCGGCCGCCGCGGTGACCAAACGGCTGCACAAGCGGCGCGACCTCGACGAGGACATCCCGTTGTCCTGGCGCGAGACCGTCGTCATGTGGTGGTCCGGGATGCGCGGCGTGGCGTCCGTCGCCCTGGCGCTGGCCATCCCGCACACCACGGAGACCGGCGAGCCCTTCCCGGCGCGGGACGAGATCCTCTTCATCGCGTTCTCCGTCGTCCTCGCCACCCTTGTGCTGCAGGGACTCACTCTTCCGCAGGTCGTCAAGCGACTCGGGGTGAGCAGCGACACCCAGGTGGAGCACGACATGGAGATGATGCTCGCGCTGCGCGCCATGGCGGCCGCCAAGCAGCGGCTGAGGGAGGTCGAGGAGACCGAGGACTTCTCCGAGGAGGTCTCCGAACTCCTGCACCGCCGCGCCTTCGACGTCGGGGCCCGGATCTGCCCCGACATCGTCGACGACGAGAAGCGCGAGCGGCACACCGCCCGCGTGGGCCGCATCAGGACCGTCGAGCGCGTCCAGCGCGACATGCTCTCCGCCGCGCGGCACGAGGTCCTCGCCGCCCGCAGCGAGCCCGGCTACGACCCCGAGATCGTCGACCGGGTACTGCGTCAGCTCGACGTGCGCAGCCTGCGCGTGTCGCGGTAGGCGGTGCGGTTTGTTCCCTACCGGGCCCCGGGGCCGGGACCGACGTCCTCGGCCGCGGGCGTGGCCTGCTCCCGGTCCGGGGCCTCGGCCAGTCCGGGGGCGATGGCGGTGTTGATGCGCGGCAGCGCGTACGGGTGCTCGCGGCGCAGCCAGTCGATCATGTGCTCCCGCACCACACAGCGCACCGTCCAGATGTCGTCCGCGTCCTTCGCCGTGGCCAGGGCGCGCACCTCGATCGTCGACGGGGTGGTGTCCGTCACCACCAGGCCCCAGGCCCGGCCGTCCCACTGCTCGCACTCCTTGAGGACGTCGTGGAGGTGCTCGCGCATCAGGTCGACGGGCGTGGCGTGGTCCAGGTGGAAGTAGACGGTACCGGTCATCCGGGCGTTGCCGCGGGACCAGTTCTCGAAGGGCTTGCTGGTGAAGTACGAGACCGGCATGGTGATCCGCCGCTCGTCCCAGGTGCGGACCACGAGGTAGGTGAGGGTGATCTCCTCCACCGTCCCCCACTCGCCCTCCACGACCACCGCGTCGCCGATCCGGACCATGTCCCCGAAGGCGATCTGCAGCCCCGCGAAGAGGTTGCCCAGCGTCGACTGGGCGGCGATGCCCGCGACGATGCCGATCAGCCCCGCGGAGGCCAGCATCGAGGCGCCGAAGCCGCGCATCGCGGGAAAGGTCAGCAGCATGGCCGCGACCGCCACCACGCCGACGACCGCGGTGACCACCCGCTGGATCAGCGTCACCTGCGTCCGTACCCGCCGCACCCGAGCCGCGTCCTGCGCGGCGGAGGCGTACCGCGAGTAGGACGCCTCCACGATGGCCGCCGCGACCCTGACGACCAGCCAGGCACAGGCCCCGATCAGTACCAGCGTCAGCAGCTGCCCGATCCCGCGGGTGTGGCCGCGGGCCAGGTGCGCCTGTTCGTACGAGCCGCGCAGCAGCGAGCCGCAGATCACCAGCTGGAGGGGCAGGCGCGCGCGCCGCAGCAGGTTCCACAGCGGGGTCTCCCGGTGCCGGGCGTCCGCCCGGCGCAGCGCGTGGTCCACGGCCCAGCCCACGGCGAGCGTCACAATGAGGGAGCCGCCCACCACGCCGAGCGGCCGTATGACGGAATCCATCAATCCTCCTGGCAAGGGGACGTCCACCTGTTCGTCAAGCACGACCCGAGGTCTTCAGCGTCAGGCCACGCCGCGCCGTCCGGGCAGGGCGTTCCAGGCGTTCTTCCGCAGGGTCAAGGCCGGGCAGACCCCGGGCTACCCACGCTTCAAGGGCGTCGGGCACTTCGACGGTGACGGGGGGCATGATGGAGCCCGTACCCGACCGTGCGCCGATCATGGGAAGTGAAATTGTGACCTCGGGCATGACCATCGTGCTGTTCCACTCGGCCTACGGACTCCGTCCGGCCGTGCACGCCGCCGCCGACCGGCTGCGCGCGGCCGGCCACGAGGTGCACGTTCCCGACCTCTACGAGGGCCGCACCGCGGAGACCGTCGAGGAGGGCATGGCCATCAAGGACGAGATCGGCCGCGACGAGCTGCTGATGCGCGCCGTCACCGTCTCCGGGCCGCTCTCCGAGCGCGGCCTGGTCTACGCCGGGTTCTCGCTGGGCGGCTCCATCGCGCAGAACCTCGCCCTCGCCGACGCCAAGGCGCGGGGCCTCCTGCTGCTCCACGGCACCTCCGACATCGCCGACGACGCCACCACCGACATCCCCGTGCAGCTGCACGTCGCCGAACCCGACCCCTTTGAGCCGGACGACTGGCTGAACGCCTGGTACCTGCGCATGCGCAAGGCCGGCGCCGACGTGGAGGTCCACCGCTACCGCGGCGCCGGCCACCTGTTCACCGACCCGGACCTCGATGACTACGACGCGGAGGCGGCGGAGCGCGCCTGGGCGACCGCCCTGGACTTCCTCGCCGACCTCGCGGCGGAGGCGGATGACGCGTAACGCCCATGTGAGCGGGAGCCGTTGTCAGTGCCCGCTGAGATCATCCGGGACATGGGTGTTCTCTACGGGTACTACTCCGCCGCCGACGACAAGGACGCCGCCCGCGCCGTGGTCCGCGAATTCCACCACGCCGAGGGCGGCGGCCGCGACCAGCACGTGACCCAGGGCATCGACCCGGTGGTGGAGTTGCTCCCCGCGGAGGTGCTCATCACCGGCCGCGCCCCTGAGGACGTGCGCTCCGATCCGCGCCGCGGCGCCCTGGTGGGAGTGGCCGGTGAGGGCAGAGTGGTCGCCGTCTCCCTCACCGACAGCTTCCGCGACGCGCTCGCCGCCTTCGACGTGGACCTGCTGGACGACGTCGCCATGGGGTGGTCCCGCACTTCCGGAGGCCTCCACGGCGTGCACGGACCGGACGTCCTCGGGCCGTTCCTCAAGGAGCTCGCCGGGCTGGCCGGCCGCGCGTCGGCCGACGGACGGCGTCTCTACTGCTGGATACGCCCCTGAGCCGCGTCGGCCACCTCGGCCACCTCGGCCACCTCGGCGGCGTCGGCCGGGCCGGCCCGGCGCGGCCCGGCCGACGCGGCGAGCAGCAGGAGCGCGGCCGAAGGCAGGAACAGGTACATCGCGATCGCCGCGCCGATGACGGACCAGGCGACCAGCGCCAGTGCGATGACGACGCAGGCCTGGGCGAAGACCCTGGGGAAGCGCCCCAGGAGCGGCGGCAGCGTCAGGGGCACCACGGTCAGCACGAAGAAGCCGCCGTAGTAGCTGTCCAGCCCGTAGAGCAGTCCGGGCACCGCAGCGGCGAGCGCCCCCATCGCGAGCACCCACTGCCGGCGCGCGATCCCCAGCCGTACCTCCGGCCGCCCCGACCCAGCCCTCATGGCCGCCCCTTCCCCCTGGCGAACACCGCTTTGAACGCGTTCAACCTAGCGGATCGCGGCCCGGCTCAGTACCAGCGGCTGAACGCGGCGGCGCCGAGACCGGACCGGGCGGCGTGACGGAGCACGCGCAAGGGCGCGTCGAGCAGTTCCGCGGCGCCGAAGTCCGCGTCGCCCACGACGCGCATCCAGTCGGCCACGCGGGCGAGGACCTCCTCCCGCCGGGTGCCGGACGTCCAGGGCCCGCTCGACCCGGGGGAGTGCCGCCACCACTTCGTCGTGGGTCAGCAGGAACTCGCCGAATCTGCCGGGCAGCAAGGCTGTGGCTCCGGGGCCGAGCGCGTACACGAGCGCCGCGACCGGGCTCGCCTTGCGGGCGGCGACGGCGAACGGGCCGTCGCCGCCGGTCCGCGGCATGAGGTCCATGAGCTCGTCCTGCAGCGTCAGCGTCGGCTGGTCGTCCTCGGCGGCGGTCGCGCAGTGGACGAGTTCGGCGAACCGCAGCACGGCCGGGGCGTCCGCCAGGAAGCGCTGCCCGGCACCGCCCGCCGGCAACAACTCCTCTTCTCCGGTGGCGTGCGGGGACGTGTGCCCGGACAGCGCACGTGCCCGCGCCCGTGCCTCGTCGTCGGGGACGGCCCCGACCACCCAGACGCCCGTCACACTCACGGCCCCCACCTCCCTCCCGGCTCGGCTCCGACCGTATCCGCCGGCAGGGTTCGTTGCCGTTCCCGGGACGGCCGGGGTGGAATGGGCGGATGGAAGACCTGTCCCCGATCGCCGCAGCCCTGGCGGAGGTCGGCCCCCGCCTCAAACGCCTGCGCAAGGAGCGGGGTGTCACCCTGGCCGCGCTCTCCGCGGCCACCGGCATCTCCACGAGCACCTTGTCCCGCCTGGAGACCGGCGGGCGCCGCCCCAGCCTCGAACTCCTCCTTCCGATCGCCCAGGCCCACCGCGTGCCGCTGGACGAACTGGTCGGCGCCCCCGAGGTCGGCGACCCCCGGGTACGCCTCGAAGCCCGCCGCGTGAACGGCCGTACCGTCCTGCCCCTGACCCGGCAGCCGGGTTCGCCGCAGGCCTGGAAGGTCGTCGTCGCCGCGGGCCAGTGCGAGCCCGACCTTCGCGTCCACGAGGGCTACGAGTGGCTGTACGTGCTCTCCGGACGTCTGCGGCTCCTGCTGGGCGAGCGCGAGGTCGTCCTCGGCGCCGGCGAGGCCGCGGAGTTCGACACCCGGATGCCGCACTGGTTCGGCAGCGCCGGCGACCAACCCGTCGAGATCCTCAGTCTCTTCGGCCGCCAGGGCGAGCGCATGCACGTCCGCGCCAGGCCCGGCCGGAGGGAAGGGGCCGGCGGCGGTGCCGACTGAGGTCCCGCTGGTGCCGTCGCAGGGACGCGTTGACCGCGCATTCCCTGTCCCGGTGACCTCCGTCGAAACGGGGGAGAGACGGGTGGAAACGATGGGGGAACCAGGGGTCACTCGCGTCCGTCCCCATCCACGACAAGCTCCGGGCTGATCCGGCGGAAGCCCGACTCCACATCCTGCACAGGGTCGCGCCGCTGACGGTGCTCGGGCTGCTCGCGACCGGCACGTGGCACGACGAGAGTGTCCGCCGGCACCCGGCGAGCGGACGGGCCGCGCTCGTCGCCGCCGTCGCCACGCCGGTGACTCGGCCGGCGGGCCGTGTTCCACACCAGCGCAGCCTGTCCGGCGGGTTGGTCAGGCGCCGAACTCGAGACGAAAGCTCAACTGGGCCCCCACCTCTCGAAATCCGAGCGCGCCCGCGACCCTTCGGGACGGCTCAGGCCGAGCTCTCCATTGAGGCAGGAGACCCGCATCGAGAGCATGAGCCACTGCCGCGGAGGCCACGGTCCTCGCCAACCCACGGCCGCGGCGCTGCGGTGCCGTCAGTACCGACACATGAGCCGTGCCCCCGGGCCAGATCCGGTATCCCGCTGCGGCCACGGCCTCGCCGCCGTCGAGGATGACGAACGCGGGCGAGGAGATCTCACCCAGGCCGCTTTCGCCGGCGTCTTCGTGCCCCGCTGTCGCGAGCAAAGCCAGCACGTCAGGGTGTTTCACTGACAGACGCGCCACCGCGTGGTCCGTGGACACAGGACGGAACTCCACGTCAGACACGTAGGCGAGCGTGGCCGGACCCAGCACCTCGGCGACGGGCAGTACCGTCCGGAGCGCATCCGCCCGGACGAGGGTGTCCGGGGGAATACCAGCGGTGGCTTTGCGGAGCAGTACGGCAGCCTCGGCTGTCGGAACCGTGAGAATCCCTGCTGCGCCCAGCACCACGACCCCACACCACGAAGGGGGACACAACGCCGACCCCGGTGAGACGACCACGTCGGCAGCGGAGCGTCTGAATTCAGCGGGTGCGCAGGCCAATTCCCGCCACATGGCTCGAGCGCGAGCCATCAGGTCGTCAGGCATCCCTGCATCCTGCCATCGGAGCGCCGCGGAGGCGGGGAGCAGGGTGAGACGATGGGTCTCCTGCCGGACCTCGCCGCTCACTTGTCCCCGTGTTGCCCGGCTGACCCGCGCCCGTTCCACATGCGTGGGGGTCGACGCGGACGGGATGACAGCGGGGCAGGCTGTGGCTGGGGTGCGTGTCCCCCCGCGTGCCCGACCTGTCGGGAAGCCGGGGGGAACCACGAGGCGTTACAGGAAGGCTCCGACCCAGGTCAGCGAAGGTGCAGGTGCTCGGACCACGGCAGCTCCCGCCCACAGTCTCTCCGTGCCGACCTTCGCTGCCGGGCGCACGGGATCGTCACCGCGAAGTGGGTCCCGGCCCTGGTTGACACCAGGACTTGAACGCGTTCAAGATGATGTCCGCCGTCTACGTGGGGCGCCGCTCCCGGGCGTGTGCGAGACACGAGAGGCGGGGCGTATGGCTGTCGACCGGCATCAGCGGATACGACGTGCGTTCACGGGCGCTGCGTTGGGAGGCGCGGTGACATTCCTGTTGGCCTCCTGCTCCGGCTACTACCCGGTCGAGGTCGACACCGTTGATCAGCTGACGGGCGTGTGGTCGGACTGGAGCGGGGCCACAGTCGAGTTCAAGGACGGCGGCACGTTCACAGCCAAGGGCTTCGACAAGGCGGAGGTCGTCCGGGAGTGTCCGGGCGTCGCCGACGTGCAACATGGAACCTGGTCTCCCTCCGGAACGTCCGGCACGGTCACCTTCGACGGCGTGGACTGCGACGGCATGAAAGTGGCCTTCTACGGCTCCCCGAGTTCCTTCGTCGCCTGCTTCACTCGGGACGAGACTTCCGGGGGGTGCACGCACGAATTCAGCCGGCAGGCTGATCCGAGTGGTCCCGGTCGCGAACCGACTACGTGATCGCCACGTCACGGGACCTGTGCGGGACGACTCGTCAGCCGGAGGGCGAATCATGCGCTTGAACTGCATCGACATAGAGAATCGAACCGGCCTCCGGAGCCGTGCGTGCTGAGGCGTCATGTTTCTCCACGACCTCCGAACCCAGCAGGGCCCCTGCTCAGAGCACCCGAGTTACGGCCGTGCCCGATGATGTCGCGCAAGTCTTCACGCGGGAGGCGGACGTGCGGATCGAGGTTCGGGACCTCGGGGGAGAAGTCGTCATCGAGGCAAATGCGGCGCAGCCTCAATCTTCCAAACTGGGGCTCCGGGCCATGTTCGTCCCCGGTCAGCCCGCAGCCCCCAACGCACCGGGATCTCATGTCCCGATGGCGAGCGGGAAGGCGCTGCTCAACCTCGGCAGTTTGCGGCTTGCTTCCTCTTCATCGCGGACGTCCCAACGCTCGCCGGCGGGGTGTCGGGGCTCCGCATCACTACTCGCCCGGGCCTTCACGGCGTCATAGAACGCATCGCCGCAGTCGCCGGATTCTCCTGCCACCAGCTCATGGGCTTCCAGCGCAACGTAATCGAGCGACTCCCATCCCGGCCAAGCACCGCCCCACTCGCTCCGAGGAAGCCCCACCAGACGCCGGACCTCAGGCGTGCGGGCCAGGGCGTCAGGATCGGCCACCGCGCGTTCGAAAGCCTCGCGCCCCAGCCCCACCATCCAGAGACCGAAATAGCAGAAGCCGTCGTCCGAACACCAACCGCCGAAGATCCGCTCTGCGGCTGCCACCAGATCCCAAGTGAACGCATCCGCAGTCACCTGATTCAGGCATACCTGAAACTCCACGATCTCCGCCGGTGACCTCTGCGCCAACTCGCCGCGCAGCCACTCAAGCCGATCATCCTGACTCAGGGCTTGCTGTCGGCACGCCTCGATGAGAGTCCAGAAGGGATCAACGTCCACGTGGGCACTTTGCCAGGCGCCTCTGACAAGACCTGTCGGGGCCTGCCCCTGAATCGTGCAGTCCTTCCCAGGCGTCGTGCCCCTGGCGTGCCCGATCGCACGGGAAACCGCGGGGAACTACGGTGCCATCGAGCACGAAGAAGGGGCGCCCCCGTGTCTTGGGGCACCCCTTCTGTCCAGCGCCTTCGCCGGCCATTGCGGAGAGTGTGGGATTTGAACCCACGGTGACATCGCTGCCACGACGGTTTTCAAGATCGTGTATTAGCTTTGGACCGGAGCCCGACGCTCGTATCCGAGGATGTCGTGGACCCAACGATCGAAGTACTCGGCTTCGGCCTGTTGGTCACCCTCGATGGTCAGCCACTCACGGGCCGCCGTGACCATGTGCGCCTCAGCTTGATCCGTTTCCGTGGGCCGGAGCTCGACCCAATCCGTCAGCGCACCCCAGATGAGATGCAGCGAAATGCCTGCTTCGTCTCCGTCAGGCCCAGGCCACTCACCCATAGCGAGACGCCAAATCTCCAACGTCCGGTCGTACGGTGAAGCATCGCCCTCCAGCATGGCCGCCGCTTGCGCTCTGACCGCTACGCGAAACGCCTCGGAGTCCTCCATGCCTAGAGAGTAGGTGACGTGATCCCCTAGCTTGCACGGCAGAAAATCGCGTAGAAGCCACACCGCTACACCTCAGCCCGGGCCGTCTCTGGGCCGTCCGACGTAGCCAACGACGACAGATGACGACAGTCGCCGACGGCCCTTCCCCTGCTCAGGGGCGGTGCTCCGATCACCGGCGCAGGTGCTCATCCCCGAACGTCAGTTGTGGAAGAACTGATCTCGCTGCGGTACAGGGTGGGACGTAAAGTCGGCGCGTGACGTGCGAGCGTGGGGAGACAGGCTCTCCCGGCTGGGTCTACAGCTGGGCCGACGGTACAGGCCTGCTCGGGATGGACAAGCCAGCGGAAGTAGATGCGGCTTTTGACCGCGGGGAGCCTCACGTCGGAGTAGCCGTGATCGGCCTTGCCCTCAATCACTCCGATCCCCTTGCCATCCTTCCCAGGGTCGCCCGCGCTCTCCGCTCGGACTCGGAAGAGCTGCGCCGGCAGGGCACGATCGCTCTAGCGCACGTTGCACGTCTGCACCGCACGGTCGATGCCGAGTGCCTGGCCCTCTTGCGAGCCCGCACCAGGGGCAACGAAGCCGACGACGATCTCTGGTCGTTTGTCCCGCACCGTCACTTGCCGGTCTGGCTCTGGCGTCACCACCTGCCCCAGTACGTGAAGTGGCTACTCTGGAGCCGTTGGCGATCTTGACAGCCCGGCACGCGCCCGACCGCGATGGAGTTCCCTGGACCGTGCCACTCTCGTGCCAGAACGGTCGGGGCCTCACGGGGAACCAGGGTGCGCAAGGGTACGTGCTGCCAGACTCCGCCCAGGACAAGGAACCCCAGGTCAGGACCAGAACCGCCCCACCTCGCTCCTAAAGCGGGTGTCGCCCTGCAAGTTGAACACCGTCGCGGGGCCGTCCCTGGGCCGTGGGAGGTGGACCAGTGCTGACCAACGTTGACAACCAGTGACGGCATCAACGCTGGTCAGCGGGCCGTTCCGTCCGAAGCTGCAGCTCAGTTAGGCAGCGGCTCAGTAGACCGATATGTGCACGTGGTCGAAGTGGTTCTGCGTGATGGATCCGCGGTCCTCCATCAGCTTCCAGCCCTGCTGCGGGAGCCGGCTGGACCAGATGTGCTGTTCGTAGATGACGTACCAGATGCCGTATTCGTCCGCGTGCTCGCGGACCCAGGCCACGATGTCCTCGCCCAGGGCGTCGGGCTTGCCGGTGGCCTTCTCGCCGGCGGGCATGAGCATGAAGTCGCAGGCGCGGCCCAGGGGGTGTTCGCCGCCGCCGGCGATGCCGCCCTCCTCGCGGTAGCAGCCAGGGGCGCCCTTGAGACCGCGGGGGCCGAACTCCTTGACGACGGCGTCGCGGACGGTCTCCATGCGGGCGGTGATGTGCTGCGGCCCCCGGGGTTGCTCCTTCGGCCAGTTGGCCGCGCGGACCTGCGCGGAGAGCGTGGGCCACGCTATGGCGGCCAGTGCGAGGCCGCCGATCAGCAGCAGCCCGAATATGGTGCGCCGCCGGCCGCGACGCGCGGTGTCCCGCCCCCTGGTGGTGTTCATCGCAAGCCAGAACGCGCGACGGTGGCCGGAAGTGCCCGCTTGAACGCGGTGCGACGGTGACGCGAACGACACCCCGCCCGGGGTCGTCCCCGGGCACGCGAGCGTACGCTCCTGCGTTGACCCGGCAGACACGGACCAGCCCAGGAGGCACAGCACCGATGGCCACAGGCATGACGACGGACGAAGAGCGCGGCGAGCGGATCCTCGAGGTCTTCGGCACCGCGTTCGGGGAGCTGCTGGCCGCCGATCCGGCCGCGTTCCGGGTCAAGTTCCGCAAGATGGCGGCGTCGGCGTTCGCCTTCTACCGGGGCACCGCGTGCCTTTACTACGCCGACCTGGCCGACGCCGAGGACGGCAGCCCGTTCCTGGACGAGCGCACGTCCCGGGTGTGGATCCACGGCGACCTGCACGCCGAGAACTTCGGCACGTACCTGGACGCCAACGGCCGCCTGATCTTCAACGTCAACGACTTCGACGAGGCCTACGTCGGCCCGTTCACCTGGGACCTGCAGCGCTTCGCCGCCTCCGTAGCCCTGATCGGCTACGGCAAGGCCCTGGCCGACGACGTGATCTCCGGCCTGGTGCGCAGCTACGCCACGGCCTACCGCGGGCGGATCCGCGCCCTCGCCCGGGGCGAGGCGGTCCCGTCGCTGACGCTGGACTCCGCGCAGGGCCCGCTGCTGGACGCGCTGCGCCACGCCCGCTCGCAGACCCGGTTCGGGCTGCTGGACTCGATGACGGAGATCCGTGCCTGGGACCGCCGCTTCACCGCGGGAGGTGGCGCCGTGGAACTGGACGGCGGCACCCGCGAGAAGGTGCTGCGGGCCTTCGAGGCGTACCTGGACACGCTGCCGGAGACCAGCCGGATCAACCCGGACAGCCACCGGGTCAAGGACGTCGTGGGCCGGCGCGGCGTGGGCATCGGCAGCGCGGGCCTGCCCTCGTACAACATCCTCCTCGAGGGCCACACCGACGCCCTGGAGAACGACGTCGTGATCTACATGAAGCAGGGGCAGACCCCGGCGGTCTCCCGGCACATCACGGACCCGGCGGTGCGCGCGTACTTCCGCCACGAGGGTCACCGCACCGTGATCTCGCAGCGCGCGCTGCAGGCGCACGCCGACCCGTTCCTGGGCTGGACCGAGCTGGACGGCGTCGGCCAGCTGGTCGCCGAGGTGTCGCCTTACGCGGTGGACCTGGACTGGTCGGACATCGACGACCCGGAGCAGATCGAGGGCGTCGTCGCGGACCTCGGCCGGGCCACCGCCGGGATGCACGCGGCGGCGGACGACGAGAGCGGGCACTCGCTGGTGCCGTTCTCCACTGAGGACGCCATCGACGCGGCCATCGCGCGGGACGAGGAGGGCTTCACCGAGTCGCTGGTGGAGTTCGCCCACTCCTACGGCGCCCGGGCCCGCGCCGACCATCAGGTCTTCGTGGACCTGTTCCGCAACGGCCGCATCCCGGGGCTGTGATCCCGGGCCCTTGTTCCGGGGTTTAGGCATTGCTTACCCACCGGCATGGCACACTCTGCGCCATGGAAGGGACCGGACCCCGGCTGAGGGCACTGCGCGCGGGATGCTTCGCCGCGCTGTGCGTGACGCTGTCCGCGACCGCCCACATCATGCTCTCGCGGGAGCCCCTGCCGATGACGACCACGGCGGGGGCCTTCGCGGCCGTCTTCGCGGTCGCGTACGCGCTCGGCCGCCGCGAGCGCGGCTACTGGCCGATCGCCGGCCTGCTCGTCCCGCTGGAACTGGCCGTCGACACGCTGTTCACCGCGGGCCGGCACACCTGTTACGGCCCCGGCGGCGGGCCCGTCACCGGCTCGTGGCGCTCGATCAACGAGGTGCTGGTCTGCCACGGTGACGTCGGCGGCTCGCTCGCCGCCACGGCGCCGCAAGGGTCCGGCCCCACCACCTCCCCGTGGCTGCTGCTCCTGGCGCACGTCTGCGTCGGCCTGGTCGCCGCCGGGTGGCTGCGGTGTGGTGAGGACGCGCTGCACCGCCTGCTGCGCGCCGCCTTCCGGCCGCTGCTCGTCGCGGTGGCCGTCTTCCGGGCGGCCGGGCCGCTCGGCACCACCCGCCCCGGAGCGGCCGGGCCCGCGGCCGCCGCGCCGCCGCTGCCCCTGCTCCTGCACTCCGTCCTACGGCGAGGGCCGCCCGCCCGCCTCGGCTTCCGCTGAGCACGGCGCACCATCCCTCACCCACGTACGTACGAGTCGGAGATCACATCATCATGAGCAAGCGGAACAGCCAGGCCGCCAAGAACGCCGCCCGCGAGCGGCTGCGCGCGGAGCGCGAGCGGCAGCAGAAGCGGGAGCGGCTGCGGCGGCAGTTCTTCGTCGTCGGCGGCGTGCTGGGCGTGCTGGCGCTCGGCGCCGGCATAGCCGTGGCCGTCGTCAAGATGAACGCGCCGGGCTATTGGGAGAAGGCCGCGGAGAAGCCGCTGGTGAAGCCCGCCAACTCCTCGGGCAAGGACGGCACGTCGATCGTCATCGGCGACGAGAACGCCAAGCACACGCTGAAGGTGTACGAGGACCTGCGCTGCCCGGTGTGCGCGCAGTTCGAGCAGACCTCGGGCGAGACCGTCCAGAAGGACGCCAAGGACGGCAAGTACAAGATCTCCTACACCATGGGCGCCTTCCTCGACAACAGCCTCGGCCAGGGCCAGGGCTCGAAGAAGGCGCTGAGTGCGCTGGGCGCCGCCCTGAACGTCAGCAAGGAGGCGTTCGTCGACTACCACACGCTGCTGTACTCCAAGGACGTCCACCCCGAGGAGACCAAGGACGACTTCGGCAGCGCCGACAAGCTGATCGAACTGGCGCAGAAGGTCGACGCGCTCAAGGGCAACAAGACCTTCGAGAACGCGGTCCGCAACGGCACCTACGACAAGTGGGCGCTGACCATGGACAAGCAGTTCAGCGCCGACGGTGTCAACGCGACGCCGACCGTGAAGCTCGACGACAAGCCCATCGAGAGCGTGCAGGCGATGACCCCCGATCAGTACACGGCCGCGGTCGACCAGATCATCGGCAAGGGCTAGCACCGGCTCGCGGGTCCGCCCGCCCTCCGGTCCCCGGCGACATGCCGGGGACCGGGGGGCGAAGTCGTCCTGAACTCTTGTGCATTCTGGTCCGGAAAGGGGTTACTGGCGCGTAATCTGACCGCCCGTGACCGAGACCTCTGCACCCTTACAGACCTCATCGAGAACACCGAGCCGCCGTTCGGTCGTCAAGGCCGGCGCCGTCGTGACCGGTGCCGCGCTGATACCGCTGGCCGCGGGCGCCGCCCCCGCCACCGCCGCCGTGGCCCCCTCCTTCCTGCACGGCGTCGCCTCCGGTGACCCGCTGCCGGACGGCGTGCTGCTGTGGACGCGGGTGACCCCCGTGCCGGAGGCCGTCCCGGGTTCCGGGCTGGGCCCGGCGACCGAGGTGAGCTGGACCGTCGCCAGGGACAAGGCGTTCACCTCCGTCGTGGCGACCGGCACGGCGGCCACCACCGCCGCCTTTGACCACACCGTCAAGGCCGACGTGCGCGGGCTGCAGCCCGCCACGGACTACTGGTACCGCTTCACCGCCGGCGGCGTGACCTCGCCGGCCGGCCGTACCCGCACCGCGCCCGCCGACAATGCCACCGCCGACCGGCTGCGCCTCGGCGTGGTCTCCTGCGCCAACTGGGAGGCCGGGTACTTCTCCTCGTACCGGCACCTGGCCGCCCGCGGCGACCTGGACGCCTGGCTGCACCTGGGCGACTACCTCTACGAGTACGCCACCGGTGGCTACGCGGCCCGCGGCACCGTCGTCCGCCCGCACGCGCCCGCCCACGAGATCGTCACGCTGGCCGACTACCGCACCCGGCACGGCCGCTACAAGACCGACGGCGACCTGCAGGCGCTGCACGCCGCGGCCCCGGTCGTGGCGATCTGGGACGACCACGAGTTCGCCAACGACGCCTGGTCCGGCGGCGCGGAGAACCACACCGAGGGCGCCGAGGGCGCCTGGACGGCCCGGGTGGCCGCCGCCAAGCAGGCCTACTTCGAGTGGATGCCGGTGCGCCCCTCGGTCGCCGGCACCACCTACCGCCGCCTGCGCTTCGGCAAGCTCGCCGACCTGTCCCTGCTCGACCTGCGCTCCTTCCGCTCCCAGCAGGCCTCGCTCGGCAGCGGCTCGGTGGACGACCCGGACCGTACGATCACCGGACGGGCCCAGCTGGACTGGCTGAAGACCGGCCTGAAGGCTTCGGACACCACCTGGCGGCTGATCGGCAACTCGGTGATGATCTCGCCGGTCGCCTTCGGAGCGCTGCCGGACCACCTGCTGGCCCCGCTGGCGAAGCTGCTCGGCCTGCCCGCCGAGGGCCTGGCGGTCAACGTCGACCAGTGGGACGGCTACACCGACGACCGCCGCGAGCTCCTCGCCCACCTGCGGGACAACGGCATCCGCAACACGGTCTTCCTGACCGGCGACATCCACATGGCGTGGGCGAACGACGTCCCGGTGAAGGCGGCTACCTACCCGCTGTCGGCCTCGGCCGCCACCGAGTTCGTGGTCACCTCGGTCACCTCCGACAACCTGGACGACATCCTCAAGGTCGCCCCGGACACCGTCTCCACGGTCGCCGAGGCCGCCGTGAAGGCCGCCAACCGCCATGTGAAGTGGCTGGACATGGACTCCCACGGCTACGGCGTGCTGGACATCACCGGCGAGCGGGCGCAGATGGACTACTACGCGCTCTCCGACCGTACCGACCCGAACGCCTCGTCGACCTGGGAGCGTTCGTACCGCACCCGGTCGGGCACGCAGAAGGTCGAGCGGGTCTACTCGCCGGTACGCTGAGCCTCCCGAACGGCGATTTCCGGCCACCCCCCTCGTCATGCGGGGAGCGGCCGTCGGGGGCGGGCGGTGGGGAGACCCTCGGGTCCGAATCCGGACACACCGCCCGCCCCGCGTTCCGGCGCCGTCGCGCCGGCCGCCGCGGACCCTCAAGGGCCCTTCGTTGTCCAGGGTCCGCCAATGAGCCGGAAGGAGGCTGCACCGGTTCTGGCATGGACACATAGCCTCCGGGCGGTGCTCAACGCCGCCTACGCCGGACAGTGCACCGGCAACGTCGACTCCGGCTTCCGGTTCTCGCTGGCGGCGACGGACTACACCGACAAGGCGGCCTGGTACGACCTGACCGAGGGCTCGTCGGCCGAGACCGCGATGGAGACCGCTCTCCGCAAGGGCGGCGCGAGCGCGCTCAACATCTACTCGGCCAACCTCCAGGAGGACCTGCTCGGCTGGGCCACCTTCCCGAGCTGGTACGCGGGCAACCCCGAGGACGACGGCGTCGTCATCCTCGACGCGTCCGTGCCCGGCGGTTCCGCCACCAACTACAACCAGGGCGACACCGCCACCCACGAGGTCGGGCACTGGATGGGCCTGTACCACACCTTCCAGGGCGGCTGCAGCGCCAACGGCGACTACGTCTCCGACACGCCCGCCGAGAAGACCGCCGCCGGCGCCTGCCCGACCGGCCGCGACACCTGCACGGCCAGTGGGGTGGACCCGATCCACAACTTCATGGACTACACCTACGACTCTTGCATGTACCAGTTCACCGCCGGCCAGGTGAGCCGCATGAAGAGCTCGTGGACCGCCTACCGGGCCGGCTGACGCCACCGTCCGCGGCCGGCCGGTCACGGGGCCGGCCGGCCGCGGCGGGACGTGCGGGAATGGCTTCGGCTGTCGGACCCCCGGCGTAGGATTCCCAACGCCGCCAGATGACGACCGATGCCGGAGGTGTCGCTTCCCGTGACCACGCCGTTCACCCACCTGCATGTCCACACCCAGTACTCCCTGCTCGACGGGGCGGCACGGCTCAAGGACATGTTCAAGGCCTGCGGTGAGATGGGCATGACGCACATCGCCATGACCGACCACGGCAACCTGCACGGGGCGTACGACTTCTTCCACCAGGCCAGGGGTGCCGGGATCACGCCGATCATCGGCATCGAGGCGTATGTGGCGCCGGAGTCCCGGCGCAACAAGCGGAAGATCCTCTGGGGCCAGCCGCACCAGAAGCGCGACGACGTCTCCGCCTCCGGTTCCTACCTGCACAAGACCATCTGGGCGGCGAACGCGACGGGACTGCACAACCTCTTCCGGCTCTCCTCCGACGCCTACGCCGAGGGCTGGCTGACCAAGTACCCGCGCATGGACAAGGAGACCATCGCGCAGTGGTCGGAGGGCCTGATGGCCTCCACCGGCTGCCCCTCGGGCGAGGTGCAGACCCGGCTCCGCCTCGGCCAGTTCGACGAGGCGCTGAAGGCCGCCGCCGAGTACCAGGAGATCTTCGGCAAGGAGCGGTACTTCCTGGAGCTGATGGACCACGGCATCGAGATCGAGCGCCGGGTCCGCGACGGGCTGCTGGAGATCGGCAAGAAGCTCGGCATCCCCCCGGTCGTCACCAACGACTCGCACTACACCTACGCGCACGAGGCCGAGGCCCACGACGCCCTGCTGTGCATCCAGACCGGTAAGAACGTCTCCGACCCGGACCGCTTCCGCTTCGACGGCACCGGCTACTACCTGAAGACGACGGACGAGATGTTCGCCGTCGACTCCTCCGACGCCTGGCAGGAGGGCTGCCGCAACACCACGCTGCTCGTCGCGCAGCAGGTGGACACCGACGGCATGTTCCAGGCGCGGAACCTGATGCCCCGCTTCGAGGTCCCCGAGGGCTACACCGAGGTCACCTGGTTCCGCGAGGAGACCATGCGCGGCATGCAGCGCCGCTACCCGGGGGGCATTCCGGACGACCGCATGAAGCAGGTCGAGTACGAGATGGACACCATCATCCAGATGGGGTTCCCGGGCTACTTCCTCGTCGTCGCCGACTTCATCATGTGGGCCAAGAACAACGGCATCGCCGTCGGCCCCGGCCGAGGCTCCGCGGCCGGCTCGATCGTCGCGTACGCCATGGGCATCACCGACCTCGACCCGATCGACCACGGCCTGATCTTCGAGCGCTTCCTCAACCCCGAGCGCATCTCCATGCCCGATGTCGACATCGACTTCGACGAGCGCCGGCGCGCCGAGGTGATCCGGTACGTCACCGAGAAGTACGGCGCCGACAAGGTCGCCATGATCGGCACCTACGGCACCATCAAGGCCAAGAACGCGATCAAGGACTCGGCCCGCGTCCTGGGCTACCCGTACGCGGTCGGCGACCGCCTCACCAAGGCGATGCCCGCCGACGTCCTCGGCAAGGGCATCCCGCTCTCCGGCATCACCGACCCCGCGCACCCGCGCTACAGCGAGGCCGGCGAGATCCGCTCGATGTACGAGAACGAGCCCGACGCGAAGAAGGTCATCGACCTCGCTCGCGGCGTGGAGGGCCTGGTCCGGCAGATGGGCGTGCACGCCGCCGGCGTGATCATGTCCAGCGAGCCGATCGTCGACCACGCCCCGGTCTGGGTGCGGCACTCCGACGGCGTCACCATCACGCAGTGGGACTACCCGAGCTGCGAGTCGCTCGGCCTGCTGAAGATGGACTTCCTGGGCCTGCGCAACCTCACGATCATGGACGACGCCGTCAAGCTCGTGAAGGCCAACAAGGGCGTCGACATCGAGCTGCTGGCCCTGCCCTTCGACGACCCCAAGACCTTCGACCTGCTCGCCCGCGGCGACACCCTCGGCGTCTTCCAGTTCGACGGCGGTCCCATGCGGTCCCTGCTGCGCATGATGAAGCCCGACAACTTCGAGGACATCTCCGCCGTCTCGGCCCTCTACCGGCCGGGCCCGATGGGCATGAACTCGCACATCAACTACGCCCTGCGCAAGAACAAGCAGCAGGAGATCACCCCGATCCACCCGGAGCTCGAGGCCCCCCTCAAGGAGGTCCTCGACGTCACCTACGGCCTGATCGTGTACCAGGAGCAGGTGCAGAAGGCCGCGCAGATCATCGCCGGTTACTCGCTCGGCGAGGCCGACATCCTCCGCCGCGTCATGGGCAAGAAGAAGCCCGAGGAGCTGGCGAAGAACTTCACCATCTTCCAGGAGGGCGCCCGGAAGAACGGCTACAGCGACGAATCGATCCAGGCGCTGTGGGACGTCCTGGTGCCGTTCGCCGGCTATGCCTTCAACAAGGCACACTCCGCCGCGTACGGCCTGGTCTCCTACTGGACGGCTTATCTCAAGGCCAACTACCCGGCCGAGTACATGGCGGCGCTGCTCACCTCCGTGCGCGACGACAAGGACAAGTCGGCGATCTACCTCAACGAGTGCCGCCGCATGGGCATCAAGGTGCTCCCGCCGAACGTGAACGAGTCGGACGCGAACTTCACCGCGCAGGGCGACGACGTCATCCTGTTCGGCCTCACCGCCGTCCGCAACGTCGGCCAGAACGTGGTGGACTCGATCATCCGCTGCCGCAAGGCCAAGGGGAAGTACACCTCCTTCCCCGACTTCCTCGACAAGGTCGAGGCCGTGGTCTGCAACAAGCGCACCGTCGAGTCGCTCATCAAGGCCGGCGCGTACGACGAGATGGGCCACACCCGCAAGGGCCTCACCGAGCACTACGAATCGATGATCGACAACGTGGTCGCGGTCAAGCGCAAGGAGGCCGAGGGGCAGTTCGACCTCTTCGGCGGGATGGGCGACGACACCGGGGGCGACGAGCCGGGCTTCGGCCTCGACGTCACCTTCTCCGACGTCGAGTGGGACAAGACCTACCTGCTCGCGCAGGAGCGCGAGATGCTCGGCCTGTACGTCTCCGACCACCCGCTCTTCGGCATCGAGCACGTCCTCAACGACAAGGCGGACGCCTCCGTCTCGGCGCTGGCCGGCGACTACGCCGACGGCTCGATCGTCACCATCGGCGGCATCATCTCCGGCCTGCAGCGCAAGATGACCAAGCAGGGCAACGCCTGGGCCATCGCCACCGTCGAGGATCTCGGCGGCTCCATCGACTGCATGTTCTTCCCGGCCACCTACCAGTTGGTCTCGACCCAGCTCGTCGAGGACGCCGTCGTCTTCGTCAAGGGGCGGCTCGACAAGCGCGAGGACGTCCCGCGCCTGGTGGCGATGGAGCTGATGGTCCCCGACCTCACGGACGCCGGGACCAACGCCCCGGTGACGATCTCCATTCCGACGGTGAAGGTGACCCCGCCGCTGGTCGCCCGCCTCGGCGAAGTACTCGCCAGCCACAAGGGGAGCACCGAGGTCCGGGTGCGGCTGCAGGGCGCCCGCAAGACGACGGTGCTGAGGCTCGACCGCCATCGCGTCACTCCCGACCCGGCGCTCTTCGGTGACCTCAAGGCCCTCCTGGGCCCCTCCTGCCTCGCCACCGCCCAGCAACAGGCGGGCTGATCACCCCTCGCGCGAGCGGGGACAACGTGCCGAGGGTGGCACCCCTTCCGGACGGGGTGCCACCCTCGATCATGAGCGACCGGCGCTCGCGCGCTAGTTGTGGCCGAACTTCTTCTGCCGCTTCTGCGACACGTGCGGTTCGGCGCCCGGGGCCGTCATCGCCATCTGCTCGCGTCCGCCTGCGCTCCTCGCGTGCTCTTCGGTGGTCGCGGCGCTGCGGTCGTGGTGCTGGCCGGTACGTTCGCCCCGGTTCTTGTTCTTGCCCACGATTCCTCCTTGGGGGAAATCTCGGATGATGGGCCGCACTCAGGCTTGCACGGGAGTACGAAGGTCGCATTTCGGGCAGTTGCAGGGTGGGGCGCGCCGATGATCGCGTAACCGGTCACAACGCCCCGGTGTTCGGGCAGACTCGGGGCAACAGTGTTACCGGGGGGTCGGACGGCAGGACTTTCGGAAAAGAGGGTGAGACCGATGGACCGCTGCGTCGTCCTCGTGGACGCCGGCTACCTGCTCGGAGCGGCCGCGAGCCTCCTCGCCGGAGAGCCCTCCCGGTCCCGGATCACCGTCGACCACGCCGCGATCGTCGCGGGTCTGCGGGAGCGTGCCGAGCAGGAGACGGGCCAGCCGCTGCTGCGGATCTACTGGTTCGACGGCGCCCCCGACCGTGTCCCCCAACCGGAGCACCGGAGGCTGCGCGTGATGCCCCGGGTGACGGTCCGCCTCGGCGCGCTGACCCGGACCGACGGACGCTGGGCGCAGAAGGGCGTCGACGCGGCCATGCACGCCGAGCTGTCCGAGCTGGCGCGCAACCGCGCCTGCTCCGACGTGGTCCTGGTCACCGGCGACGGCGACCTGCTGCCGGGCATGATGTCGGCGAAGGAGCACGGGGTCGCCGTCCACCTGTGGGCCGTGCAGGCCGCGGACGGCGACTTCAACCAGTCCGAGGATCTGGTCGCCGAGGCCGACGAACGGCGCGTCCTGGACCGGGAGTGGATCACCCGGGCCATCCAGGTGCGCGAGCCCGCAGGGGTCTGCGCGCCCCTCACCCCACGGCCCGAGATCGCCGCCATCCTCTCCGCGCCGCTGCCCGAGTCAGCCCAGGGGGCCGAGCCGCAGCCCGCCGCCGAGCAGCCCGTGGAGCCGGCCGCCGCCGCGCCCCAGGTCGTCACCGCGGACCGCAACGGCACCCGCCCAAGCCCCGGGGTACCCGCCGTGACGACCGGCAAGGGCATGGTGCCCACCCCCAAGGACGTCGCCGGCATCGTCCACCGCGGGCACTCCTCCCCGCACCCGGCCTCCCCGGCCGGCACCGGGGCCACCCTGCGCTGGTCCTCCGACCGGGGGCTGGTCGGCGGCGCCGAGGGCGCCGACGCCGCCCTGCCCACGCTGGCCCAGCTCACCAGCCCCGAACAGCGCTGGGCGGACCGCGAGGAGGACATCACCGCCATCAGCGGCGACCCGTACGAGGTCGGCCAGGTCTTCGCCCGCCGCTGGATCGGCCGGCTCACCGACACGTCCCACCTCCAGGTGCTCTCCGCCGAGTACCCGCGCGTCCCGCACCGCATCGACGGCGAGCTGCTGCGCTACGCCGCCCGGTTCGGGCTGCTGGCCCACAAGGACGACCAGATCGACGAGCACGACCGTTACGCCATCCGGGCGGGGTTCTGGCGCGAGATCGACGCCCGCGCGGTCGTCGCCCGAGCCTCTCCGGGGGAGTGAGCGCGCCCGGACCCGACCCTGCGGCATGTCCCGGCCGGGATGCAGCGTAGGCTCGATCCTCGTGAGTACGGGCACGGAACAGGGCGCCACCGCGCGGACGGCGGTGGTGGTGACCGTGCGCGGGCTGGTGAAGAGCTATCCGGCCGGGCGGGGTCGGCGTGGCGCCGCGAGTTCCCCGGTGCGCGCCAACGACGGCATCGACCTGGACATCCGCGGCGGTGAGATCTTCGGGCTGCTCGGCCCCAACGGCGCCGGGAAGACCACCCTCGTACGCCAGTTGACGGGGCTGCTGCGCCCCGACGCGGGCACCGTCCACCTGCTCGGGCACGACCTCGTCCGGCACCCGGAGCGCGCGGCGCGGCTGGTCGGCTACCTCGGGCAGGAGTCGAGCGCGCTGGACGAGCTGACCGTCGCCCTCGCCGCCGAGACCACCGGACGGTTGCGGGGCCTGGACGCGAGGGCCGCGCGCGCCGAGCGGGACGCCGTCCTGGAGGAACTGGACCTGACAGCCCTCGCCTCGCGGCCCCTGAAGAAGCTGTCGGGCGGGGAGCGGCGGCTCGCCTGCTTCGCCGCCGCCCTGGTGGGTGAGCGGCCGGTGCTCGTGCTGGACGAGCCGACCACCGGCATGGACCCGGTGGCCCGGCGCGCGGTGTGGTCCGCGGTCGACCGGCGGCGCGCCGAACACGGCACGACGGTCCTGCTGGTCACCCACAACGTGATCGAGGCGGAGACCGTGCTCGACCGGGTCGCGGTCATCGACGACGGCCGGGTCATCGCCTGCGACACCCCGGCCGGGCTCAAGGCGCTGGTCGCCGACGAGGTGCGGCTGGACCTGGTGTGGCGGGACGAGCCGCCGCTGGCCGTGCCCGCCGTGGCCGCCCTGCGCGATGGCGCCCGTGTCACCGGGCGGCGCTGGACGCTGCGGCTGCCGCAGCAGCGGGCCCGTGCGGTGGTCGCCGAGCTGACCGGCGGGCCGGCCTTCACCGCGCTCGACGATTTCACCCTGACGGCGCCGAGCCTGGAGGATGTCTACCTGGCGCTCGGCGGCCGCCGGAAGGGACTGGTCAAGGCGTGAACGGCGGCAAGGGCGAGAACGTGACCCTGGACGGGTACCGGTACGTGAACCGGAACGTGGACCTGTACGTGCGCGGCACCGCGCGGTGGGGCGGCGCGCAGTGACGATCCTCTCCGCGGGAGCGGACACCCGGACGGCGGCACCGGCGGCGCCCGCCGCCCCCTTGGACGCGGCGGCGGCGCTCGCCCCGCGCGCCCGGCTGCTGCCGGCGATGGCCGCGGTGTACCGGGCGCAGCTGTCCCGGGCGAAGGTCGCCCGGATCCCGCTGCTGTTCGTGGCGACCTTCCAGTCGTTCGGCATCATGATCATGATGCGTGGTGTCGTCGACGGCGGCCCGGCCGCGCGCGCGGTGGTCGCCGGGTCGAGCGTGCTGGTCGTCGCCTTCGTGGCGCTCAACCTGCTGGCCCAGTACTTCGGGCAGCTGCGCGCTTCCGGCGGGCTCGACCACTACGCCACCCTGCCGGTCCCCCCGGCCGCCGTGGTGCTCGGCGCGGCCGGCGCGTACGCCTCCTTCACCGTGCCGGGGACGCTCGTGACGGCGGGCATCGGCTGTGCGCTCTTCCAGCTGCCGTTCGCCCACCTGTGGATCCTTGCCGCGGTCATCCCTTTGGCGGGGGCCGCCCTGTCCGGGCTCGGCGCGGCGCTCGGGCTGCTCGCGCCGCGGCAGGAGCTGGCCACCCTCGCAGGTCAGCTCGGCATGTCCGCGGCGCTGCTGCTGGGCGTGCTGCCGGCCGGCAACCTCCCGGAGCCCATCGGCTACGTACGGGACCTGCTGCCCTCCACCTACGGCGTGGAGGCCTTCATCCGCAGCTTCGACGCCCGCCCCGACTGGCTGGCGATCACCGCCGACCTGTCGGTGTGCGCGGCCGTGGGGCTGGTGTCGCTGGCGGTGGCCACCTGGGCCTACCGTCGCGCGGCCTGCCGCTGACCCGCGGGTGTGGTGCCGGTGAGGTGCCGGTGACGCGAGCCACGGACGGACCTGGCACGATGGCAGGGTGACCGCACCCCTGACGCCCCATGATCAATGGCCGCCCGCGCCGCTGCCGCCGTTCCCGGAGCGGGACCGCATGGACCCCGTCCGGGAGCTCAAGAACGGTGTGCTGACCGCGGTTCTCGTGGCCGTGGCGGGAGTGGTCCTCGGTCTGCTGTGGCTGTGGCTCGCGCCGCGGATCCCGCTGGTGTCGGACGGCAAGGCGGTCTACCTCAAGGACACCGAGGGGGAGCAGGCGATCGGCGCCGACGGCACCTTCGTGCTGCTCGCGCTCGCCGTCGGGGTGCTGACCGGGGCCGTCGTCTTCTGGCGGAACCGGCGCGGGGGAGTCGGTGTCGTTCTCGGCATGGCCGTGGGCGCCGTACTGGGCTCCGTGCTGGCCTGGCGGCTGGGCACCTGGCTCGGCCCCACCAGCGACCTGATCGCGCACGCCAGGGCGGTCGGCGCGAAGAAGGTGTTCGACGGCCCCTTGGAACTGCAGGCCAAGGGCGCGCTCCTGGCCTGGCCCGTAGGGGCCGTCCTCACCCATCTGCTGCTCACCACGGGCTTCGGCCCGCGCGACGAGCAGCCCCCCGCGGTGCACTGGAACCCGCCGCCCCCGGGCGTCTGACCCGGGGCCCGGGAGTCACGCCGGGCGCCTGCCGTGGTTGGCGTTGCGCTTCTTGATCCGCCACTTGCGCTTGCGGGTGCGCTTGGACATCGGACCTCCCCTGAACCGGCTGGGTCTGCGGGCAGAGTGCGCCCGTACGGCCCCGCCGTCCAGGGGTCAGGCGCGTCCGATCGGAGCGACCACCGCGTCCGTGAGCCGCACCAGGTCCTGCGGCGCCAGCTCGACCTCCAGGCCGCGCTTGCCCGCGGAGACGAAGACCGTGGGGTGTTCCAGCACGGAGGCGTCCACGACGGTGCGCAGCCGCTTGCGCTGCCCCAGCGGGGAGATGCCGCCCCTGACGTAGCCGGTGGTCCGCTCGGCGGCGGCCGGGTCCGCCATGCCGGCGCGCTTCCCTCCGGCCGCGGAGGCCAGCGCTTTGAGGTCCAGCGAGCCCGCCACGGGGACGACGGCGACGGTCAGCGCCCCGTCCACCTCGGCGACGAGGGTCTTGAACACCCGGTCGGGGGAGGTGCCCAGCGCCTGCGCCGCCTCCTCCCCGTAGCCGAGCTCCGAGGCGGGGTCGTGGGCGTAGGCGTGCACGGTGAAGGCGGCGCCCGCCTTCTCCAGGGCGACGGTGGCGGGCGTGCCGCCGGATGGTGACTGCTTCTTCTTGGCCATGTCGCTGTGAGAATACGTCAGTTCGGGCTCGGGACCTGCCGGGTCAGGTCCACGGCGGGCAGGGTGCGGAGCTTGTCGATGACGGCCGCCTCGCGGCGCAGCAGCCCCAGCTCCCGCTCCAGCCGGGCCGCGGTGTCCGGGGCCTCCAGCAGGGTCTGCTTCGCCGGGGTCTCGGCGACGGTGGCGGCGGCCACCAGGTACGACAGCACGGTCGGGTCGTCCGGCAGCTCCTGACTCCCCGCCATGCTCCGCTCCCGCGCTCCGGCCAGCCGCTTCTGGTAGGTGCGGAACGCCCGCGCGACGTCGGCCGCCAGCGCCCCCGACCCGGTGCCGGGCTCCTCCGCGACCTCCTCGACCTCACCGATCAGGTACGGCCCCGTGGAGTCCACCGACAGCAGCCGGAAGCGCGTCGTGCCGGTCGCCACGACGTCGAAGCCGCCGTCCTCGCGCTCCCCGATCGTCGCCGCGTCCGCGGTGCAGCCCAGCGCGTACAGCGCTCCGGACAGGTCCGCCGCGTACCCGGCCGCGGCCTCCACCGCCCCCGCGGGGGCCACTTCGTGGCCGTCCCGGATCGCCACGACGCCGAACCGGCGCGGCGTGTCCTCCGGCAGGGCCAGCAGGTCGCGGAAGAGCGCGCGGTAGCGCTCCTCGAAGACGTTCAGCGGCAGCACGAGCCCCGGGAAGAGGACGGAGCCGAGCGGGAAGAGCGGAAGACGAGCGGTCACGGTCAGCAAGCCTAGGGCCTGCGGCGCCCACCCCCATCGTCGCCCTCGTCCCCCGCCGCCCGTCCTGGCCGGGCGGCGGTCGCGCCTGCGGCGCCCACTTCGTGGAGGACGGCGCACCCGCGGTCATGGCGGCGACCGCGCGCCTCGCCCGGCAGGGCTGTGCCCTCGGCGCCTTCGGCCTCGCCGCCGGCCGGGGCGGCGCGTGCGCGTGCGCCCTGCGGTTCGCGCTGGTGGCGGCGTTCGCCCGGCGGCCTCGCCACGGGGTCCCGGTTGCCGCCGGACGGCGCGTCCGGGGCTGCGCCGCACGCCGCGGCGTCAGCCGCGGCGGAGGAGGCGGGAGGCGCCGGCGGCGACGGTGGTGGCGAGGATCCAGCCGAGCATGGTGAGGGCCGCGGCGGCCCATTGGGTGCTGCCGCCCAGGCGCCACGCGTTGTCCTGGCCGAGGTTGATCACCGGGAGGAGCAGGTCGAGGGCGAACAGGGGGGCGTTCCAGTGGGGGAAGGCGCCGTCGTCGACGGGCTTGGGCTCGCCCTGGACGGTGAAGAAGACCGCGCCGATCGCCCAGAGCAGTGCCATCCATATGGCGGCGCGGCCCGGGCGGTAGCCGTAGCCGACGGTCACGTCCTGCAGATAGCCCCACAGCTTGCCCGCGAGCGGGAGGGTTTCGCGGCGGCGGCGGTGCTTGGCCAGCAGCACCTCGCGGGCGTCGGCGTCCTCGCCGCTCGCACGCAGCGCGGCCGACAGGTGCTCGTACGGCTCGGGGCTGTACTCCGGGGTGGCCGCGGCCAGCCAGTCGATCCGGGCGCGCAGCGGGAAGGCGCCCTCGGGGCTGAGGGAACCGTAGGCGAAGCCGGTCAGGTCGAGGCCGCCGGCCTCGGGCCAGCAGGTGCGGCTGTCGGTGAGGTTGCCCACGCGCGCGCCGGCCAGCGAGATCGTCCCGGACGGCGGCTGGTCCAGGGTGAGCCGCAGTTCGGGCGTCTGGATCCGGCGCAGCGACAGTTGCTGGCCGCCGGTGAGCCGGAACCGCGCCTGGTGGATGATCACCGCGTTGCCGAACCGGCCGTCGTCCAGCCGCACCCCGCCGTCCGAACTGAAGCGCCGGGTGCGCACGCCCAGCGGCGGGGTGCCGCCGCCGGAGCCGCCGGTGCCGACGTATCCCGCGCTGAGGTAGAGGGTGTGCTCCACGGTGACCCGGGCCGCGTTGAGTGCGTAGCGCCCGTACGGGTTGTGCAGCCGGCTGCCGCGCAGGCTGAGGCGGCCGCCGATCCGGGCGCTGCGCAGGCTGATCTCGCCGGTCGCCTCGATCAGCTCGGCCTCGACGTCCTGGGCGACGCTGAGCCCGTCGGCCGCCAGGGCCCGGCCGTGCCGGTCCTTGCGCAGGGTGATCTGGTTGAGCAGCAGGTCCGTGCCGATGTGGGCGTCGGTGAGCCGGATCCCGCCCTCGATCGTGCACTGCGGCAGGTGCAGGTCGCCCGAGGTGTGCAGGCGGGCCGCCTCCAGCCGCGGTATCGCGCAGCGCACCATGCGCAGGGTCGTGAAGTTGCACTCCGCCAGCAGCACCTGCTGCTCGAAGCGGCAGTCGTGCAGCTCCACATACGGCACCACCGTGCCGCCCGAGAGGTTGAGCTGCCCGCTGATCTGGGCCCCGGACAGCTTCACGCACGACACGCGCCCCGACGCGGCCTGCGGCCCGTCGAGCAGCAGCTTGGCGATCACCTCGGCCCGTACCGTCCGGTCCGGGCCCCAGAAGCGGTCCGCGGCCGGGTCGTCCCGCTCGGGGATGCCGGTGCGCAGGTCGTACAGCTCACCCCGGCGGAAGGCCTCCCACAGGCCCTGCTCCACAGCGGTCCAGTCGTGCGGCGGCGCGACGTCCGACGGCTCGGTCACCGGTTTCCCTCCCGTGGCTGGCGACGACGACGGAAACGCTAGCCGGGGCGATCACGGGCCGGGGCCGGTACGCGTATCACGGACTGATACTCGACGAAGTCCCTGAGGGCGGTTCTCTACACTTGGGAGGGTGATCTCCCGAATCGATCTGCGCGGCGACGCCTTCCCGGCGGACGGCATCGACCGCGATCTGCTGCCCCGTGCCGAGCTCGACGTCGAGGCCGCACTGGAGAAGGTGCGCCCGATCTGTGAGGACGTGAAGCATCGTGGCACCGCGGCACTGATCGACTACGCGGAGAAGTTCGACGGTGTCACCATCGACCGGGTGCGTGTTCCGGCCGAGGCGCTGACCCGGGCCCTGGAGGGGCTGGACCCCAAGGTGCGGGCCGCGCTGGAGGAGTCGATCCGACGCGCCCGGCTCGTCCACGGAGAGCAGCGCCGCACCGACCACACCACGCAGGTCGTCCCGGGCGGCACGGTCACCGAGCGGTGGCTGCCGGTGGAGCGCGTGGGCCTGTACGTGCCCGGCGGCCGCTCGGTCTACCCGTCCTCCGTGGTGATGAACGTCGTGCCCGCGCAGGAGGCCGAGGTCGGCTCGATGGCCGTCGCGTCGCCGCCGCAGAAGGAGTTCGGCGGACTCCCGCACCCGACGATCCTCGCCGCGTGCGCCCTGCTCGGCGTCGACGAGGTGTACGCCGCGGGCGGCGCCCAGGCCGTGGCGATGTTCGCGTACGGCACCGAGGAGTGCCGCCCGGTGAACATGGTCACCGGCCCCGGCAACATCTGGGTCGCCGCCGCCAAGCGCCTGCTCAAGGGCCGCATCGGGATCGACGCCGAGGCCGGCCCCACGGAGATCGCCGTCCTCGCCGACGCCACCGCCGACCCGGTGCACGTCGCCGCCGACCTCATCAGCCAGGCCGAGCACGACCCGCTGGCCGCAGCCGTCCTGGTCACCGACTCCGTGGACCTCGCCGAGGCGGTGGAGAAGGAGCTGCAGCGGCAGGTGGTCGCCACCAAGCACGTCGAGGACCGGATCGCCCCCGCGCTGTCCGGCCGTCAGTCCGGCATCGTCCTTGTCGACGGGATCGAGCAGGGCCTGCAGGTGGTGGACGCCTACGCGGCCGAGCACGTGGAGATCCAGACCGCGGACGCCGCCGCCGTCGCCGCCCGGGTGCGCAACGCCGGCGCGATCTTCGTCGGCGCCTACGCCCCCGTCTCGCTCGGCGACTACGCGGCCGGCTCCAACCACGTGCTGCCCACCGGCGGCTGCGCCTGCCACTCCTCGGGCCTGTCCGTGCAGTCCTTCCTGCGCGGCATCCACGTCGTGGACTACAGCCGCGAGGCGCTCGCCGAGATCGCCCCGCACGTGGTGACCCTGGCCGACGCCGAGGACCTGCCCGCGCACGGCGCCGCGGTCCGCGCCCGATTCGATTGGACGGTACCGGGTTCGTGACCGGCATCGACGACCTGCCCATCCGGGACGAACTGCGCGGCAAATCCCCCTACGGCGCCCCGCAACTCGACGTACCCGTACGGCTGAACACCAACGAGAACCCGTACCCGCTGCCCGAGCCGCTGGTCGAGCGGATCGCCGAACGGGTCCGCGAGGCCGCCCGCGACCTCAACCGCTACCCCGACCGGGACGCGGTGGAGCTGCGCACCGAGCTGGCGAAGTACCTGACCCGCACCGCCGGCCACGCGGTGGGCCTCGCCAACGTGTGGGCCGCCAACGGCTCCAACGAGGTCATCCAGCAACTGCTGCAGACCTTCGGCGGGCCCGGCCGCACCGCGATCGGCTTCGAGCCCTCGTACTCCATGCACGGCCTGATCTCCCGCGGCACCGGCACCGGCTGGATCCCCGGCCCGCGCCGCGAGGACTTCACCATCGACGTGGCCGCCGCCGAGCGGGCCATCGCCGAGCACCGGCCGAACGTGGTCTTCGTCACGTCGCCGAACAACCCGACCGGCACGGCCGTCGCCGCCGACACCGTCCTGGCGCTGTACGAGGCCGCCCAGGCCGCCCGTCCCTCGCTGGTGGTGGTCGACGAGGCGTACGGCGAGTTCAGCCACAGCCCCTCCCTGCTGCCGCTGATCGAGGGCCGCCCCAACATGGTGATCAGCCGCACCATGTCCAAGGCCTTCGGCGCGGCCGGACTGCGGCTGGGCTATCTCGCCGCCGACCCGGCGGTCGTGGACGCGGTCCAGCTGGTGCGCCTGCCGTACCACCTGTCCGCCGTCACCCAGGCCACCGCGCTGGCCGCGCTGGAGCACACCGATACGCTGCTCGGGTACGTCGAACAGCTGAAGACCGAGCGGGACCGCCTGGTCGGCGAGCTGAGGGCGATCGGCTACGAGGTCACCGACTCCGACGCCAACTTCGTGCAGTTCGGCCGCTTCGAGGACAGCCACCGCGCCTGGCAGGCGATCCTCGACCGCGGCGTGCTCGTCCGCGACAACGGCGTACCGGGCTGGCTGCGGGTCACCGCGGGCACCCCGGCCGAGAACGACGCGTTCCTCGAAGCGGTACGCGAGCTGAAGAAGGAGCAGTAACCACATGACCCGCGTCGGCCGCGTGGAGCGCACGACCAAGGAGACGTCCGTCGTCGTCGAGCTCGACCTCGACGGCACCGGCAGGACCGAGATCTCCACCGGAGTCGGCTTCTACGATCACATGCTCGACCAGCTCGGCCGCCACGGCCTCTTCGACCTCACGGTCAAGACCGAGGGCGACCTGCACATCGACACCCACCACACCATCGAGGACACCGCCCTCGCGCTCGGCGCCGCCTTCAAGCAGGCGCTCGGCGACAAGGTGGGCATCCACCGCTTCGGCAACTGCTCCGTGCCGCTGGACGAGTCCCTGGCCCAGGTCACCGTCGACCTGTCGGGCCGTCCGTACCTGGTGCACAGCGAGCCCGAGAACATGGCGCCGATGATCGGCTCCTACGACACGACGATGACCCGGCACATCCTGGAGTCCTTCGTCGCCCAGGCCCAGATCGCCCTCCACGTCCACGTCCCGTACGGGCGCAACGCCCACCACATCGTGGAGTGCCAGTTCAAGGCGCTGGCCCGGGCCCTGCGCCACGCCTCCGAGCGCGACCCGCGCGCCGCGGGCATCCTCCCGTCGACGAAGGGCGCCCTCTGATGAGCAAGGCCGCTGTCCTCTTCATCCTGCTCGGTCTCTTCCTGGCCGGAGGGGTGTACTCCTTCTGGAAGCAGAAGATGCCCAAGAGCGTCGTCGTGCTGCTCGGCATCGGCTCCGCCATGTCGCTGGCGGCCGGCCTGCTGCGGCTGTAGGGGGGCTCGGTAGATGAGCAAGGCCGCCAAGAAGGTCGTGGTCCTCGACTACGGTTTCGGCAACGTCCGTTCCGCGGAGCGCGCGCTCGCCCGGGTCGGCGCGGACGTGGAGATCACCTCCGACTTCGATCAGGCGATGAACGCCGACGGGCTGCTCGTCCCCGGCGTCGGCGCCTTCGCCGCCTGCATGGCCGGGCTGAAGGCGGTGCGCGGTGAGTGGGTCATCGGCCGCCGGCTGTCGGGCGGCAGGCCCGTGATGGGGATCTGCGTCGGCATGCAGATCCTCTTCGAGAAGGGCGTCGAGCACGGCGTCACCACGGAGGGCTGCGACGAGTGGCCCGGCACCGTCGAGCCGCTGCGCGCGCCGGTCGTGCCGCACATGGGCTGGAACACCGTCAAGGCGCCCGGGGACTCGCGGCTGTTCGCCGGCCTGGACGCCGACGCCCGCTTCTACTTCGTGCACTCGTACGCGGTGCGCACCTGGGAGCTGGAGACCGCCAACCCCAGCATCCGGGCCCCGAAGGTCACCTGGGCCACGCACGGCGAGCCCTTCGTCGCCGCGGTGGAGAACGGCCCGCTGTGGGCCACCCAGTTCCACCCCGAGAAGTCCGGCGACGCCGGCGCCCAGTTGCTGACCAACTGGCTCGACACCCTCAAGGACTAGGACGTACGCCGTTATGAGCACGACGCACCGCCTCGAACTCCTTCCCGCCGTCGACGTCCGCGACGGCCAGGCCGTCCGCCTCGTCCACGGCGAGTCCGGCTCCGAGACGTCCTACGGCGACCCCATGGCCGCCGCCCTGGCCTGGCAGCAGGCGGGTGCCGAGTGGCTGCACCTGGTCGACCTGGACGCCGCCTTCGGCACCGGGGACAACCGCGAGCAGATCGCCGGTGTCGCCCGCTCCATGGACATCAAGGTCGAGCTGTCCGGCGGCATCCGCGACGACGAGTCGCTGGCCGCGGCCCTCGCCACCGGCTGCACCCGGGTCAACCTCGGCACCGCCGCGTTGGAGTCCCCTGAGTGGGTCGCCAAGGTCATCGCCGAGCACGGTGACCGGATCGCGGTCGGCCTGGACGTCCGCGGCACCACCCTGCGCGGCCGCGGCTGGACCCGCGACGGCGGCGACCTCTACGAGACGCTGGCCCGCCTCGACTCCGAGGGCTGCGCCCGGTACGTCGTCACCGACATCGCCAAGGACGGTACCCTGCAGGGTCCCAACCTGGAGCTGCTGAAGAACGTCTGCACGGCCACCGATCGTCCGGTCGTCGCCTCCGGCGGCGTCTCCTCCCTTGACGACCTGCGGGCGATCGCCACGCTGGGTCCCGAGGGGGTCGAAGGTGCCATCGTCGGAAAGGCCCTCTACGCCAAGGCGTTCACCTTGGAAGAGGCCCTGGAGGCAGTGTCCCGATGACGGAGACCCCCGGCGTACGGCGAGTGCAGAGCGACAGCCCCTGGGAGGAGCAGTTCGGCTTCGCGCGCGGTGTCGCGGCGGGGGACCGGGTCCACGTCGCGGGCACCATGCCGTTCGTCGGCACCGTGCTCTACGGCGAGGGCGACCCGTACGAACAGGCCAAGGTGGCCTTCACCAACGCCCTTGCCGCGCTCGAGGAGTTCGGCCTGGGCGCCGAGTCCGTCGTCCGTACCCGTATGTACCTCACCCACACCCGCGACGTGGACGCGGTGGGCCGGGCCCACAAGGAGTTCTTCGACGCCGTGCGCCCCGTCGCCACGGTGGTCGTGGTCTCCGGGTTCGTGGACTCCCGCGTCCTGGTCGAAGTCGAGTTGGAAGCATTCCGAGGAGCCCGAGAACAATGACCGTGGCGGTCCGAGTCATCCCCTGCCTGGACGTGGACAACGGCCGGGTCGTCAAGGGCGTCAACTTCCGGAACCTGCGGGACGCGGGCGACCCCGTCGAGATGGCCAGGCTCTACGACGCCGAGGGCGCCGACGAGCTGACCTTCCTCGACATCACCGCCTCGTCCGGCAACCGTGAGACGACCTACGACGTGGTGCGGCGCACCGCGGAACAGGTCTTCATCCCGCTCACCGTCGGCGGCGGCGTGCGGTCGGCCGACGACGTCGACAAGCTGCTGCGCGCCGGGGCCGACAAGGTCGGCGTCAACACCGCGGCGATCGCCCGGCCCGAGCTGCTGCGCGAGATCGCCGAGCGGTTCGGCCGGCAGGTGCTGGTGCTGTCCGTGGACGCCCGGCGCACCGACGCCGGGACCCCGTCCGGCTTCGAGGTGACCACGCACGGCGGCCGCCAGGGCACCGGCATCGACGCCGTGGAGTGGGCGCACCGCGCGGCCGAGCTCGGCGCCGGCGAGATCCTCCTCAACTCGATGGACGCGGACGGCACGAAGGACGGCTACGACACGGAGATGATCGCCGCCGTCCGCAAGCACGTCACCGTCCCGGTCATCGCCTCCGGAGGCGCGGGCCGCCTCACCGACTTCCCCCCGGCCATCGCCGCCGGCGCCGATGCCGTCCTGGCGGCCTCCGTCTTCCACTTCGGCGACCTGCGCATCGGCGAGGTCAAGCGGACGCTGCGCGACGCCGGGCACCCGGTGCGCTGAGGCGCTCGCCCAGGCACATCCGGGGCACCCGGGCACCCGCGCCCTGGGACGTGGTTCACGGTTCGCGCAGCAGCTCCGCACGCCACTGGAGCGGGCCGCGGGCGACCGCCTTGGGCACCTCCTCGTTCCACCGCTCGGCCAGTCCGTCCAGGGAGCGCACCAGAGCGCGGCGCATCCACGGCCGGGCGAGCCGCGCGACGACGGCCGCGGCCGGGCGCAGCAGCCACCGGCCGCGCACGGACACCGTCACACGGACCTGCCAGCCCCCTTCTGCCGGACGGGGAGCCACGGTGACCTCCGCCCGTGCCAGGGGATGGGCCAGACGTGCGCGCGCGGGTCCGCCGCGCGCGGGCACTCCGGCGTCCGCCGCGGTCCACCAGGCGTCGAAGTCCACCCGGGCGCTGCCCGCCGCCCGTGACAACCCAACCACGGCAGCGCTCCCACGCCCTGGACCGTGCCGTCCACCTCCACCAGCCGGGGCCGCCGGGCGTCCTTCAGCAGGCCCACCAAGCGGATGGTGCCGTCCGGCGCGGTCGTCACGTGCTCCAGGCGCACCCCGCGCCTGCGGTCCCAGTCCTTGACCGTGAACCGGACCTGCGCCTCCTCGTCCGAGGCGTCGTACACCGCCCCCGGCCGCAGGTGCCGCCCGGTGACCAGTGAGACGTCCGGCACGGTGCGCCCCCCGGGCAGAAGCACCCGCCCTCCGTCGGTCCGGGACTGCTCCGCGACCTCCGCGAGCATGCCGGCCATGCCCGTGAACCAGGCACGGGGTACCCGCGCCACGTGTACGGCATGACTGACGATGCGGACCACGGCGTCAGCATGGAGGCGGCGCGGTCGCGGCGACAGACGACGAACACGGCAGTCTCGTTCCCGGAAGCCTGCCGGAAGCGGGCACCGGGGGACGGCCTCCGGTGCCGGGAGCCTTCCACTCTCGTGTGGGCGGTGCTGTCCGCGGTATCGCGGCCGGCACCAAGGGCCGGCCGGCACCCCCCGGGCCTAACCGGCGGGCTGGACGGCGGCGCGGTCGCGGGCCAGGACGGGGCGCGCGGCGGCGAGGGTGAGGGCGGAGAGGGTGACGCCGCTCGCGGCGCTGACGGCGGCCGCCGGGAGGGAGCCGTCGGCGAGGATCAGCCCGCTGACGGCGGAACCGCCCGCGATGCCCGTGGTGACCAGGGTGACCAGCCAGGCGAAGGCCTCGGTGACGGTGCCCGCCGGGGCCAGTTCGCCGGTGAGGCCGAAGACCATGGTGAGCAGCGGCGCGAAGAACACCCCGCTGAGCAGGGCGACCAGCGCCATCGGCAGCGGGCCGGGGACCAGGGTGAAGGGCCAGAAGGTGACGGCCATCCCGGCGCCGGTGACGGCCGCCTTGGTGGCCGCGTCCGCCCGCCAGGGCAGGGCGGCGATCAGCAGGGCGCCGACCAGGGCGCCGGTGGAGTTCAGCGCCAGCAGGGTTCCGGCGCCGCCGGGCAACGGGTGCCGCTCGGCGTAGGCGACGGCGAGGACGTTGAACGTGCCCAGCGCCCAGCCGCAGCCGGTCAGCGCGCACAGCAGCACCACCAGGGCCCGGCTGCGCAGCGGCCCCAGCCAGTGGACGGAACGCGCGGCGGAGGCCCAGGCACGGGACGGCGCGGAGGTCGCGACGCAGATCGCGCCCACCACCCCGAGGACGGCCGCGGCCAGCAGCGCCAGCCGGGCCGGGCCGGCCACGGCCAGCCCGCCGACGAGCAGCGGGCCGCCGATGAAGACCAGTTCCTGCGCGCCCGCGTCCACGGCGTACGCCGACTCCAGTTCGTCCGGCTCCACCAGATCGGGCCACAGCGCGCGCAGGCACGGCTCCAGCGGCGGCGACGCGGCCCCGGCGACGGCCGGGCTGAGCACCGCCACCGCCGTGCTGCCCGGTGCGGCGGCCAGCGCCGCGAAGCCGGCGGCCGAGACCAGCGAGGAGACGATCAGCACACGCGGCTGGCCCAGCCGGTCGACCCAGCGACCGAGCAGCGGCCCGCCGATCGCTCCGGACACCGCGTAGACGCCCCCTGCGGCGCCGACCAGTCGGTAGTCGGCGCCCGCCGCGCGCAGCGCCAGGGCGATGGCCAGGGCCGCCATGGCGGTCGGCAGCCGTCCGACGAGCGAACCGGACAGCACCCGGCCCACATGGGGCCGGCGGAGCAGTTTCAGGTATGGCACACGTCACCCACGGAGGTCGAGCGCTGCGGCGATCACGTCGTGCACCAGGGTCTCACCAGGCGCGCGGTTCTCCTTCAGACGTTCGAGGTCCTCCGGGCCGAACCAGCCGGTCGCGGGGGTGCTGTTCGCGGTCTCGCTGGTGCTGCTGCTCGCCGTCCGCGTCGCCCCGCCGCCGCCCGACGACCGGGCCGCACGGGCGGGCGGCACCGCGTGGCGGGACTTGGTGGAGGGCCTGCGCTCCATACGCGGACGGCACGTGCTCACCGTGCTCGTGGTCGTCATCGCGGTCGGCGAACGCGGCTTCGCCGGGCCGTTCGACATCGGCCTCACACTGGTCGCCGCCGGCCGGGGCTGGGGCACCGCCGGGCTCGGCTGGATCGTCAGCGGCTTCGGCGCCGGGGCGGGCGCCGCCTCGCTGCTGCTGACGGTGCGCGGCCGACTGCCGCGTGCCGGGCTGGCCCAGGCCTGCTGCCCGGGACTGGGGGCGGCCGCGGTGGCCGGGTTCGTCTTCGTCCCCGTGCTGCCGGGGGCGGTCGCCGTCGCGGTCGTGGGCGGCCTGGTGGCGGGACTGAGCGGCGCGTTGTGCGGAGCCCTGCTGCAGACCCTCACCGACCCCGCCTACCTCGGCCGGGTCGGTTCGGTGGCCGCCCTGTTCTCGCTCGGCGTCGCACCGATGAGCTTTCCGCTCACCGGTGCCGCCATCGGCGCCTGGGGCCCGGCGCCGGTGTTCGTCGCCAGTACGGCGGTCGCGGCCGCGGGGGCCGTCGTGGGACTCGCCGCGCCGGCGCTGCGGCGGGCGGAACTCGCCCGCCGCCCCGGGTAGCCGGACTCAGGCGGTGATCCCCAGCCTGGCGTCGTACAGCCGGGTCACCGCGTCCTTGTCGCCCTCCGTCTCCACCCGGGCGGAGTCCTGCCGGCCGAAGGCGAACAGCAGCAGCTCGCCGGGCTCCCCGGTGACGGTGACGACCGGGGCGCCGCGGTGTGCCACCGCGGTCTGGCCGTCCGGACGGCGCAGCACCACGCCGACCGGGGCCTTGCGGCCCAGCAGGCGGGCGGAGCGCTCCAGACGGGACCAGAGCAGGTCGGCGAAGACGGGGTCGAGTTCACGCGGGGACCAGTCCGGCTGGGCCCGGCGCACGTCCTCGGCGTGGACGTAGAACTCGACGGTGTTGGCCGCCTCGTCGATCTGCTTGAGGGCGAACGGTGACAGCCGCGGCGGCCCGGTGCGGATCAGCCGGATCAGTTCCTGGTAGGGGCGTTCCGCGAACTCCTTGCGCACGCGCTCCGACCGGTCCGCGAGGAAGGGGATGACCAGGCCGGCCGAGGCGTCACCACGGCGCTCCCGCACCACGATGTGGGCGGCGAGATCGCGGGTGGTCCAGCCCTCGCAGAGGGTTGGCGCCTCGGGTCCGGCACTGTCCAGCAGGTCGGCGAGGAGCAGACGTTCACGCTGGGCATGAGTCGACATACCGTCAGCTTACGTCCGGCCCCCGCCTGCGGGCAGCAGCTACGGCAGCGGTTTGGTCAGCTTCTTGCCGTCCGGCCGGTTGCTGAGGGTCAGGGAGCACGAGACGGTGTCCTTGCCCTGCAACTGGTAGCCCGTGAGCTTCGGGTACAGCGCGTAGTAGAAGTACCCCGGGTTGTCCTTGACGTTCTTCAGGCGCTTCGCGGCGTCCGCCTCGCACAGCTTCAGGACCTTGGCCTTGAGCGCGCCCTCGGTGGCGAAGGTGCCCGTGATGGTCTCGTTGGCGATGACCTCGGCGTCGTGCGGTCCGTTGCAGGAGACCGTCGTGACCTCGGTGACGCTGCTGTCCAGGCCCGGGTCGTCGAAGCACTGGCCGGGGCTGAGCACGACGTACTTGCGGAAGGTCTCCGAGGGGTCCGGCTGCGTGGACGCGGTCGCCGTGTCCTCGGTGGTGGGGGCCGAGGCGGTGGGGCTGCTGCTCGTGGAACCGGTGGCGCCCTTGTCGTCGTCCTCGCCGCCGCTCAGCGCGACCGCCAGACCGCCGACGACGACGGCTGCCAGGACGATCGCGCCGATGACTATCGCGGCGACCTTCGCGCCACCACCGCTGCGCGGCGGCTGCGGCGGGGGCGGGTAGCCGTAACCGCCGCCCTGCTGCGGCGGTCCGGGGAAATGCGACTGGTTCTGGTACGGCGGCATCGGCTGCGGCTGGTACTGCGGTTGGGGCTGGTGCTGCGGCGGGCCGAAACCCCCCGGGGGCGGCCCAAAACCGCCGCCCTGTCCGGGGCGCGGGTCGTCGGGCGGCGACGGCGGAGGAAAACTCATGGACGAAGCATGCCCCATGCGGGTGACCGGGGTGGGAGCAGGAGCCGAAGTCACGTCGCCCGGAGCGGGCAGAATGGGGGTATGGAATCCCCGCTCGACCCCGCCGTCGCCGCCCGTCTCAAGCGCACCGCCGACGGCCTCGTGCCCGCCGTCGCGCAGCAGTACGACACCGGCGAAGTCCTCATGCTCGGATGGATGGACGACGAGGCGCTGCACCGCACCCTCACCACCGGCCGCTGCACCTACTGGAGCCGCAGCCGCCAGGAGTACTGGGTCAAGGGCGATACCTCCGGGCACGTCCAGCACGTGAAGTCCGTAGCCCTGGACTGCGACGGCGACACGATCCTGGTCAAGGTCGACCAGGTCGGCGCGGCCTGCCACACCGGCGACCGCACCTGCTTCGACGCCGGTGAACTGCCGCCGGCCTGAACCGGCCGCCCCCGGGCACTAGGCTGCGGACCATGACCACGGGCACCGTCACCCCCGACCTCGACACCTTCCGCAAGCTGGCACAGGACCGCCGGGTGATCCCGGTCAGCAGGAAGCTGCTGGCCGACGGGGACACCCCGGTCGGTCTGTACCGGAAGCTCGCGGCCGAACGGACCGGCACCTTCCTGCTGGAGTCCGCGGAGAACGGCCGCTCGTGGTCGCGTTACTCCTTCGTCGGCGTCCGCAGCGCCGCCACCCTGACCGAACGCGACGGCCAGGCCCACTGGCTCGGCACGCCCCCGATGGGCGTGCCGGCCGGCGGCGACCCGCTGGAGGCGCTGCGGGCCACCGTCGAGGCCCTGCACACCCCGCGAGACCTGCACGACGACGCCGGGCTGCCGCCGTTCACCGGGGGCATGGTCGGCTACCTCGGCTACGACGTCGTACGCCGCCTGGAGCGCATCGGCGACCACGCCCGCGACGACCTGGGGCTGCCCGAGCTCACCATGCTGCTCACCTCCGACCTGGCGGTCCTCGACCACTGGGACGGCTCGGTGCTGCTGATCGCCAACGCGATCAACCACAACGACCTCGACACCGGAGTCGACGAGGCGTACGCCGAGGCCGTGCGGCGGCTGGACGCCATGACCGCCGACCTGGCCCGCCCCGTGGACTCCGCGCCCGCCCAACTGCCGCCGTCCCGGCTCCCGGAGGAGGTCACCTCGCGCTTCGGGGGGGCCGCCTACCAGGCCGCGGTGGAGACGACCAAGGAGTACATCCGGGCCGGCGACGCCTTCCAGGTCGTGCCCTCGCAGCGGTTCGAGACGCCCTGCCCGGCGAGCGCGCTCGACGTCTACCGCGTGCTGCGGGCGACCAACCCCTCGCCGTACATGTACCTGCTGCGCTTCGACGGATTCGACGTCGTCGGCTCCAGCCCCGAGGCGCTGGTGAAGGTCGAGGACGGCCGGGCCATGGTGCACCCCATCGCCGGCACCCGGCCGCGCGGCGCGACGCCGCAGGAGGACCAGGCGCTCGCCGACGAACTGCTCGCCGACCCCAAGGAGCGCGCCGAGCACCTGATGCTCGTCGACCTGGGCCGCAACGACCTCGGAAGGGTCTGCGAGCCGGGCAGCGTCGAAGTCGTCGACTTCATGTCGATCGAGCGCTACAGCCACGTCATGCACATCGTCTCCACCGTCACCGGCAGCCTCGGCGCCGGCCGCACGGCCTTCGACGTCCTCACCGCCTGCTTCCCCGCGGGCACCCTGTCGGGGGCGCCCAAGCCGCGCGCGATGCAGATCATCGACGAACTGGAGCCCACCCGGCGCGGCCTGTACGGCGGCGCCGTGGGCTACCTGGACTTCGCCGGGGACTCCGACACCGCCATCGCGATCCGCACCGCGGTGCTGCGCGACGGGACCGCCTACGTGCAGGCAGGCGCCGGCATCGTCGCCGACTCCGACCCCGCCAGCGAGGACACCGAGTGCCGCAACAAGGCCGCCGCGGTGCTCCGCGCCGTCGCCACCGCAGGCCGGATGCGCACCGGGGCGTGACCGCCGCCGGACGGGCCCCGCGTGCCGGGGCGGGGGAGCGACGGGGGATAGTGGTCGGGTGAGCAGTTCCGTGCCCCAGCCCCACACCGTCGCCGAACCGGCCGCCGAGCCCGCACCCCGCCCGGCGGTCGGCCGCGGCAGTCTCCTGCTCGCACTGGCGAGCGGTGTGCTCGGCGCCGCGGTCGTGCTCCTGGCCTCGGGCAAGACCTGGCAGAAGGGCAGCGCCCCGTTCGCCGACGGCGGGATGCCGGTCAGCGTCTCCGGCCACCAGGTCACCGCAGTGCCGGGCGCGCTCGCGCTGGTGGGCCTGGCCGCCCTGGTGGCGGTCTTCGCCGTACGGGGAGCGGCCCGGCTGATCGTCGGGGGGCTGCTCGCGCTGTGCGGGGCCGGGGCACTGGCGGCGGCGCTGCTCGCGCTCGGCGACACCTCGGCCCTGGACGCGGCCGCCGCGACGGCCAGCGGCCTGTCCCGTACGACCGTCACCGGGGCCGCCACCAGCGCCTGGCCGGGTGTCTCGGCGGCGGGCGGCGCGCTGCTGCTGCTCGCCGGCGCCGTGGCCCTCCTGCGCGCGCGGACCTGGCCCGCCATGTCGAACCGGTACGACCGTGACACCCCCGGGGCGGCGCGTCCCGGCCGCACCCCCGCACCCGCCGCCGGGGAGGAGCGCCCCGAGGACCTGTGGAAGGCGCTGGACCGCGGCGAGGACCCAACCGAGACCTCCTGACGCGCCGGGCCACCCCCGCGCGCGGAGCGTGAGCGGAACGGGGGACAATGGCGCGTGACGCGCGTCATCGCGCGGGCGAACGAACTGACGACCCTTTTGTAGAACGACTTGGGAGCACTCATGGCGGGCAACAGCCACGGACACACCCCTGCCGCCTGGACCGGCGTGACCATCGCCTTCATCGGCTTCTGCGTCGCGGCTGCCTTCGTCGTCCTGGCGGAGCCGATCGGGATGTTCGCCGGCCTGGCGGTCGCCGCCCTCGGCGGTCTGATCGGTCTCGGCATGCGCGCCGCGGGTCTCGGCAAGCCGATGCCGGAGAAGCAGCGCGGCTGAGCGCAGCACGCACTACGGAGCCGCCGCCGGCGCATCCGCCGGCGGTGGCTCCGCGCTTTCCGGCCACCCCGGGTGTCCCCGGCGGCCATGGCGCGGGACAATCACCGCGTGACCGAGACTGCCGCCAGGCCGAAGCCGATTGCCCTCGCCGCCCCGCTGGGCGTCCTCGGCGGTGTCGCCGCCGCCTTCGCGTACGTCGGCACCTTCGACCCGAATGAGGCCGGGCACTACCCGGTCTGCCCCCTGCTGCACTACACGGGCCTGTACTGCCCGGGCTGCGGCGGACTGCGCAGCGCGTACGCGGTCGTGCACGGCGACTTCGGCACGGCGCTCGGCCTCAACGCGCTGGCCGTGGCGGGCTACGTGCTCTTCGCCGTGGTGTGGACGGTCTGGCTCACCCGGGTGCTGCGCGGCAGGCCGTTCGTGCTCCCGCTGCGGGCCGTCCACTGGTGGGCGATCGCGGGCGTCGCGCTGCTCTTCACCGTCGTCCGGAACCTTCCGTTCGGGGCCGCGCTGGCGCCCTGACCCGCGTCGATGGGGCGCCCGGGTCGTCCGCCGGGTGGCTCGGCGCTCCGCCGGATGCGGGTCCTCCGCCCCCCGGCGGTTACCATCGCAGTGCTGGTGGAACATCTCACTGGCTTGATCGTTTCGCTTTTCGGAAGGGGTCCTCTCGCGTGAGTGTGCTCGACGAGATCATCGACGGCGTCCGCGAGGACCTCGCCGAGCGGCAGGCCCGGGTCTCCCTCGACGAGCTCAAGGAGCGGGCGGCGAAGGCACGCGACGCCAAGGACGGCGTGGCGGCCCTGCGGGGGGACAGCGTCAAGGTCATCTGCGAGGTCAAGCGGTCCAGCCCCTCCAAGGGCGCCCTCGCCGCCATCGCCGACCCCGCGGGCCTCGCCGCGGACTACGAGGCGGGCGGTGCCGCGGTCATCTCGGTCCTCACCGAGCAGCGCCGCTTCGGCGGCTCGCTGGCCGACCTGGAGGCCGTCCGGGCCAAGGTCGACATCCCCGTGCTCCGCAAGGATTTCATCGTCACCGCCTACCAGCTCTGGGAGGCCCGTGCCTACGGCGCTGACCTGGCGCTGCTGATCGTCGCCGCGCTGGAGCAGGACGCGCTGGTCTCGCTGGTCGAGCGGGCCGAGTCCATCGGGCTCACCCCGCTGGTCGAGGTGCACGACGAGGAGGAGGCCGAACGGGCCGTCGACGCGGGCGCCCGCGTCATCGGCGTCAACGCGCGCGACCTCAAGACCCTCGAGGTCGACCGCGGCACCTTCGCCCGCGTCGCCCCGGAGATCCCGGACCACATCGTCAAGGTGGCCGAGTCCGGGGTCCGCGGCCCGCACGACCTCATCGCCTACGCCAACGACGGCGCCGACGCGGTCCTCGTCGGCGAGTCCCTGGTGACCGGCCGCGACCCCAAGGGCGCCGTGGCCGACCTCGTCGCCGCCGGCGCGCACCCCGCGCTGCGCCACGGGCGGGGCTGACCGGCACCATGACGACCTACGCGCGACTGGCCCGGGGCTGCCGTCCCCGTGGCTGCCGCGCGCCGGCGCGGCGCGTCCTCGGTCGCCGCGTGCGCTACCACATCGGCTGCGAGCCGGGTCAGATCAACGGGCGCCGATGGCGTTGACGGCAGCGCCGTCCTCCCGATGACCGGGGCACGGGTGTGCTCACCGGCGTCCCGCCGGTGAGCTCCGCCGTGTTCCCCGGCCGGGGGCGCGCATGCCGCCGACGGCGCCCACCGCGCCGTGACGTGACCATCGGTACGCCAGACCCTGGGGGCCCCGACGTGCCCCCGAAGGAGCCGAGAACGACATGTCCGAAGACTTCTTCATCCCCGACCCCGAGGGCCGGGTGCCCAGCGCCGACGGCTACTTCGGCCGGTTCGGCGGCAAGTTCATCCCGGAGGCGCTGGTCGCCGCCGTGGACGAGGTCGCCGTGGAGTACGACAAGGCGAAGTCCGACCCCGCCTTCGCCGCGGAACTGAACGACCTGCTGGTGCACTACACCGGCCGCCCCAGCCCGCTCACCGAGGTGCCGCGCTTCGCGGAGCACGCCGGCGGGGCACGGGTCTTCCTCAAGCGGGAGGATCTCAACCACACCGGCTCGCACAAGATCAACAACGTGCTGGGCCAGGCGCTGCTCACCAAGCGCATGGGCAAGACCCGGGTCATCGCCGAGACCGGCGCCGGCCAGCACGGCGTGGCCACGGCCACCGCCTGCGCCCTGTTCGGCCTGGAGTGCACCGTCTACATGGGCGAGGTCGACACCGAGCGCCAGGCACTCAACGTGGCCCGCATGCGCATCCTCGGTGCCGAGGTCATCCCCGTGAAGTCGGGCAGCCGCACCCTGAAGGACGCGATCAACGAGGCGTTCCGCGACTGGGTCGCCAACGTCGACCGCACCCACTACCTCTTCGGCACGGTCGCGGGCCCGCACCCCTTCCCGGCGATGGTGCGCGACTTCCACCGCGTCATCGGCGTCGAGGCGCGCCGCCAGATCCTGGAGCGCGCGGGCCGACTGCCGGACGTGGTCGCCGCCTGCGTGGGGGGCGGATCCAACGCGATCGGCCTGTTCCACGCCTTCATCCCGGACGAGGGGGTGCGCCTGCTGGGTCTGGAGGCGGCCGGCCACGGCGTGGACTCCGGTGAGCACGCGGCGACCCTGACCGTCGGCGAGCCCGGCATCCTGCACGGCTCCCGCAGCTACGTCCTGCAGGACGACGAGGGCCAGATCACCGAGCCGTACTCGATCTCGGCCGGCCTGGACTACCCCGGCATCGGCCCCGAGCACGCCTACCTCAAGGAGACCGGCCGGGCCGAGTACCGCCCGGTCACCGACGACGAGGCGATGCAGGCGCTGCGCCTGCTGTCCCGCACCGAGGGCATCATTCCGGCCATCGAGAGCGCCCACGCGCTCGCCGGCGCGCTGCAGGCCGGCCGGGAGGTCGGCGAGAAGGGCCTGCTCCTGGTCAACCTCTCCGGGCGCGGCGACAAGGACATGGACACGGCCGCCCGCTACTTCGGGCTGTACGACGAGGCTGAAGGAGCGCAGCGGTGAGCGGGCAGATCGAGCTGCTGGACCGGACCCTGGCCGGCGCCAGGGCCGAGGGCCGCGCCGCCCTGGTGGCCTACCTCCCGGCGGGGTTCCCGACTGTCGAGGGTGGCATCGAGGCGGCGAAGGCGGCGCTGGAGGGCGGTGCCGACGTCGTCGAGATCGGCCTGCCGCACAGCGACCCCGTGCTGGACGGCCCGGTCATCCAGACCGCGGACGACATCGCGCTGCGCGGCGGCGTACGGATCAAGGACGTGCTGCGCACGGTGCGCGAGGCGCACGCCGCGTCCGGGAAGCCGATCCTGGTCATGACCTACTGGAACCCGGTCGACCGCTACGGCGCCGAGCGCTTCGCCGCCGGGCTGGCGGAGGCCGGCGGCGCCGGCTGCATCCTGCCGGACCTGCCGGTGGAGGAGTCCGAGGTGTGGCGGAAGGCCGCCGAGCAGCACGGACTGGCCACCGTGTTCGTGGTGGCCCCGAGCAGCCGGGACGAGCGACTGGCGAAGATCACGGCGGCGGGCTCCGGCTTCGTCTACGCGGCCTCGCTGATGGGCGTCACCGGCACCCGTGAGAGCGTCGGTGCGGAGGCGGCCGACCTTGTGCGGCGCACCCGTGCCCGGACCGAGCTGCCGGTCTGCGTGGGGCTGGGCGTCTCCAACGCCGCCCAGGCGGCGGAGGTGGCGGGCTTCGCGGACGGGGTGATCGTCGGCTCGGCGTTCGTCAAGCGGCTGCTGGACGCGCCGGACCTGGAGCGGGGCCTCGCCGGCGTGCGCGAGCTGGCGGCGGACCTCGCCCGGGGCGTCCGCCGGTAGCTGCGCCTCACTCTTCCGGGCGAAACATGGGCCGGGGGTACGCGTGAGCGTGCCCCCGGTTCGTTGTGCCTGGGTGTGAGCGAGAAGAACCGTGAAGGAAAGCGCAGTGCCCGGGACCGGCTGCAGGAGCAGCGCGCGGTGGACCAGCGGCGGCAGAAGCGCAAGAGGACGGCGATCGTCGCCGGCTCCGTGGTGGGGGTCCTGGCCATCGGCGCGATCATCGGGGTCGTGGTGGCCAACAGCGGCGGCGGTGCCGGTGCCCCGGCCGTCACCCCGGTGGGCGCGACGGGCAAGGACAAGCTGGCCCTCCCGAACGGAGCGAGCGACGCCCCGTCCACCCTGACCGTGTACGAGGACTTCCGGTGCCCGGCCTGCGCGGCCTACGAGAAGGAGCTCCGCGACACCATCCACGGACTCCAGGACCAGGGCCAGCTCAAGGTCGAGTATCACCTCGTCCGGCTGATCGACGGGAACCTTGGCGGCACCGGCTCGCTCAACGCCGCCAACGCCGCGGCCTGCGCGCAGGACGAGGGCAAGTTCCGCGCGTACCACGACGTCCTCTACCAGAACCAGCCGGAGGAGAACGACGACCGCTTCGCCGACAAGACCTACCTGCTGGAGCTGGCGGGCAAGGTGCCGGGGCTGAAGACGCCCGCCTTCACCACCTGCGTGAAGGACGGCACGTACGACGACTGGGTGAACGCCAACAACGAGGCCTTCGGCGCCGCCGGCTTCAACTCCACGCCCACCATCCTGCTCAACGGCGGGGATAACCTGCTCGGCAAGGGCCAGCCCAACCTGACCGCGGACCGGCTGAAGCAGCTGGTCACCGAGGCCAACAAGGGCAAGAAGCCCGGCACCGCGACCCAGGGCGCCACCCCGAAGAGCGCGTCCGGGGCCCCGGGCGCTTCGGGACCGGGGAGCGGCTCGGCCCCCGCGCAGGGCTCTGCCCCGGCCTCGCAGAGCGGCTGAGCGTGCCTCCCGTTATCCAGCCGTTGCCGGGCGGGTGCCCGCCGCACCCGCCCGGCACGGTAGCGTCGGCAGTGCCATGGAACTCATCGCCTTCATTCCCAGCCCGTCGCGCGGGGTCATCCACCTCGGCCCCATCCCTCTGCGCGGCTATGCCTTCTGCATCATCATCGGTGTCTTCGTGGCCGTATGGCTCGGCGGCAGGCGATGGGCCGCCCGCGGCGGACTGAAGACCACGGTCGCGGACATCGCCGTCTGGGCCGTGCCGTTCGGCCTGGTCGGCGGTCGCCTCTACCACGTGATCACCAGTTACGAGCTCTACTTCGGCGAGGGCAAGGACTGGGTCAACGCGTTCAAGATCTGGGAGGGCGGCCTCGGCATCTGGGGGGCCATCGCCCTGGGGGCCCTCGGTGCCTGGATCGCCTGCCGGCGCCGTGGCATCTCGCTGCCCGCGTACGCCGACGCCGTGGCGCCCGGTATCGCCTTCGCCCAGGCCATCGGCCGCTGGGGCAACTGGTTCAACCAGGAGCTCTACGGGCGCGCCACTGATCTGCCCTGGGCGCTGAAGATCGACAGTGCCCACCGGCCGGCGGACAGCCTGGACGTCGCGACGTACCACCCGACCTTCCTGTACGAGTCGCTGTGGTGCGTCGGCGTGGCCCTGCTGGTCATCTGGGCCGACCGCCGCTTCAGCCTCGGCCGCGGCCGCGCCTTCGCGCTCTACGTCGCGGCGTACACCGTCGGCCGCTTCTGGATCGAGTACCTGCGCGTCGACGACGCGCACCACGTCCTGGGCCTGCGCCTGAACGACTGGACGTCCATCCTGGTCTTCGCCGCCGCCGTGGCCTACATCGTGGTCTCGGCGAAGCTGCGGCCGGGCCGTGAGGAGGTCGTCGAGCCGGCGGCCGTCGCCGCAGCCGACGCCTCCGCGCAGGGGACGGACCCCGACGCCAAGGACACCAAGGACGCCAAGGACGCCAAGGACGTGGACGCCAAGGACGCGGACGGGCACGCGGCTGACGCGAAGAAGACGGAAGCCGGCGAAGCGGAGTCCGATCAGAACCGGGACGAGGAGGACGGCGCCGCGGCCGTCGACGCCGGGGCCAAGACCGCCAAGAACCTCTGACGCGCACGTCGCGCAACCCGCGGCCGCCGTTCACCACCCCGGTGACGGCGGCCGCGGCGTTTCCCCTCTTAGACGCGTTTTCGCAGGTAAGGCAGGCTTTCCTTGCTGGAAGCGCAGGGAATTCGAGCGTACGGTCGAGGTGTTCGAGGGAGGGACGCGGGGATCGCCGCCCCGGGGAAGGAGCAACTGGACCATGCCGTCAGCCGTGGAGGATGAGCAGGTCGCGCCGTATCACGTCGCGCACCACACCCACCGGGACGTGAACGGCGGCTGGCTGCGTCCGGCCGTGTTCGGTGCGATGGACGGTCTGGTGTCGAACCTCGCGCTCATGACCGGCGTCGCCGGCGGCAACGTCGCCCCCTCCACCATCGTGATCACCGGATTGGCGGGACTCGCGGCGGGCGCGTTCTCGATGGCCGCGGGCGAGTACACCTCGGTCGCCTCCCAGCGGGAACTGGTCCAGGCCGAGCTGGACGTCGAGCGGCTGGAACTGCGCCGCAATCCCAAGGACGAGCTGCGCGAACTGGCCGCCCTGTACGTCGCCCGGGGCGTCGAGCCGGAGCTGGCCGAAGAGGTGGCCCGGCAGATGTCCAGGGACCCCGAGCAGGCCCTGGAGATCCACGCCCGCGAGGAACTGGGCGTCGACCCGACCGACCTGCCGTCGCCGCTGGTCGCGGCCGGTTCCTCGTTCCTGTCCTTCGGTGTCGGCGCCCTGCTGCCGGTACTCCCGTACCTGTTCGGCGCAACGGTGGTCTGGCCCGCCGTGATCGTCGCGCTGATCGGCCTCTTCCTCTGCGGGGCGGCTGTGGCCCGTGTGACCGCGCGCAACTGGTGGTTCAGCGGACTTCGGCAGCTCGTCTTGGGCGGAGCCGCCGCCGGGGTTACCTTCGTTCTGGGCGCGCTGTTCGGCACCGCCGTCGGTTGAGCCGGGTAACGGCCACAAGCCACGTGTTTCCCGCTCGTTTCAGCGCGACCGACACAGGGCATCAGTCTGTGGCGCCGTGGGCAGTGTCGCCTACGTCTCACGTGAGCGATGCTGGCCCGTACTGCCTGCTCGTAGCGCTGTCCAGTCCACATGATGGAACCAGGTATCCACTTTTCGGCCATCGGGCCATCATGTAACCTGCACGAAATCGCAGAGGGCCAACGTCGTCCCTAGTGCGCATGTCATATGCCAGATGACGACGACGGGAGAGCCGATGCGTTCCGCGTCCACGCACCCCCAGGCCGCCGGCTCCGGTTCCGGCCGGTCCCACATGGACGGGCGTCCCGCCCCCCAGGGGATGTACGACCCCCGCAACGAGCACGACGCCTGTGGCGTCGGCTTTGTGGCCACCCTCACCGGTGAGGCTGACCACGCGCTCGTGGAGCAGGCCCTGACCGTGCTGCGCAACCTGGAGCACCGCGGGGCCACCGGCTCCGAGCCGGACTCCGGCGACGGTGCGGGCATCCTGATGCAGGTCCCGGACGCGTTCCTGAGGGCGGTCGCCGGCTTCGAGCTCCCCGCCGCAGGCCGGTACGCGGTCGGCACGGCCTTCCTGCCCGTCGAGGACGAGGACCGCCGCAAGGCCGTCGAGTCCATCGAGCGGCTGGCCGCCGAGGAGGGCCTCGCCGTCCTCGGCTGGCGCGAGGTGCCGATCGGCCCCGACGCCCTCGGCGCCACGGCCCGCTCGACGATGCCGTACTTCTCCCAGCTCTTCGTCGCGGACGCCGCGGGCACCCGGTCCGGGATCGACCTCGACCGCCCGGCCTTCGTGCTCCGCAAGCGCGCCGAGCGCGAGGCGGCCGTCTACTTCCCGTCGCTGTCGGCCCGGACGCTCGTCTACAAGGGCATGCTGACCACCGGCCAGCTGGAGCCCTTCTTCCCGGACCTGTCCGACGAACGCATCGCCACCGCGATCGCCCTGGTGCACTCCCGCTTCTCCACCAACACCTTCCCCAGCTGGCCGCTGGCGCACCCGTACCGCTTCGTCGCCCACAACGGTGAGATCAACACCGTCAAGGGCAACCGCAACTGGATGCGCGCCCGCGAGTCGCAGCTCGCCTCGGGGCTCTTCGGCGGGGACCTGGAGCGGATCTTCCCGGTCTGCACCCCGGACGCCTCGGACACGGCGACCTTCGACGAGGTGCTGGAGCTGCTCCACCTCGGTGGCCGCTCGCTGCCGCACAGCGTGCTGATGATGATCCCCGAGGCGTGGGAGAACCACGACTCCATGGACCCGGCCCGGCGGGCCTTCTACCAGTACCACTCCACCTTGATGGAGCCCTGGGACGGCCCGGCCTGCGTCACCTTCACCGACGGCTGCGTCGTCGGCGCCGTCCTGGACCGCAACGGCCTGCGCCCCGGCCGCTACTGGGTCACCGACGACGGCCTGGTCGTGCTCGCCTCCGAGTCCGGCGTGCTGGACGACATCGCCGCGGACAAGGTGGTCCGCAAGGGCCGGCTGCAGCCCGGGAAGATGTTCCTTGTCGACACGGTCCGGCACCGGATCATCGAGGACGACGAGATCAAGGCCCAGCTCGCCGCCGAGCACCCCTACGAAGAGTGGCTGGACGCCGGCCTGATCCACCTCAACGACCTGCCCGAGCGCGAGCACATCGTGCACACCCACGCCTCGGTCACCCGCCGCCAGCAGACCTTCGGCTACACCGAGGAGGAGCTGCGGGTCATCCTGGCGCCGATGGCCAAGACCGGCGGCGAGCCGCTGGGCTCCATGGGCACCGACTCGCCGATCGCGGCGCTGTCCGAGCGACCCCGGCTGCTCTTCGACTACTTCACCCAGCTGTTCGCGCAGGTCACCAACCCGCCGCTGGACGCCATCCGCGAGGAACTGGTCACCTCGCTGATCAGCGCCGTCGGCCCGTCCGGCAATCTGCTGGAGCCCTCCCCGGCCTCCTGTCGCAACATCACCCTGCCGTTCCCGGTGATCGACAACGACGAGCTGGCCAAGCTCATCCACATCAACGCCGACGGCGACCTGCCGGGCCTGAAGGCCGCGACCCTGTCGGGCCTGTACCGGGTCTCCGGCGGCGGCGAGGCGCTGGCCGCGCGGCTCGCCGAGATCTGCGCGGAGGCGGACGACGCCATCGAGGACGGCGCCCGGCTGATCGTGCTCTCCGACCGGCACTCGGACGCCGAGCACGCGCCGATCCCGTCGCTGCTGCTCACCTCCGCCGTGCACCACCACCTCATCCGTACCAAGCAGCGCACCCAGGTGGGCCTGCTGGTCGAGGCCGGTGACGTCCGCGAGGTGCACCACGTCGCGCTGCTCATCGGCTACGGCGCCGCGGCGGTCAACCCGTACCTGGCGATGGAGTCCGTCGAGGACCTGCTGCGGGCGGGCACCTTCATCTCGGGCATCGAGGCCGAGGTCGCCATCAAGAACCTGATCAAGGCGTTGGGCAAGGGCGTGCTGAAGGTGATGTCCAAGATGGGCATCTCCACCGTCGCCTCCTACCGCGGCGCGCAGGTCTTCGAGGCCATCGGCCTGGACGGCGACTTCGTCGACACCTACTTCCACGGCACCACCACCAAGATCGGCGGCGCCGGGATCGACGTGGTCGCCAAGGAGGTCGCCGCCCGGCACGCCAAGGCCTACCCCGCCTCCGGCATCGCCCCGGCGCACCGCCGGCTGGAGATCGGCGGCGAGTACCAGTGGCGCCGCGAGGGTGAGCCGCACCTGTTCGACCCCGAGACGGTCTTCCGGCTGCAGCACGCCACCCGCTCGCGCCGCTACGACATCTTCAAGCAGTACACGGACCGGGTGAACGAGCAGTCCGAGCGCCTGATGACGCTGCGCGGCCTGTTCGCGTTCAAGGACGGCGAGCGCGCCCCGATCCCCGTCGAGGAGGTCGAGCCGGTCTCGGAGATCGTCAAGCGGTTCTCCACCGGCGCCATGTCGTACGGCTCCATCTCGCGCGAGGCGCACGAGACGCTGGCCATCGCCATGAACCAGCTGGGCGGCAAGTCCAACACCGGCGAGGGTGGCGAGGACCCGGACCGCCTGTACGACCCGGCGCGCCGCTCGGCGATCAAGCAGGTCGCCTCCGGCCGCTTCGGCGTCACCTCGGAGTACCTGGTCAACGCCGACGACATCCAGATCAAGATGGCCCAGGGCGCCAAGCCCGGCGAGGGCGGCCAGCTGCCCGGCCACAAGGTCTACCCGTGGGTGGCCAGGACCCGGCACAGCACCCCCGGCGTCGGCCTGATCTCGCCGCCGCCGCACCACGACATCTACTCCATCGAGGACCTGGCACAGCTCATCCACGACCTGAAGAACGCCAACCCGGCCGCCCGCATCCACGTGAAGCTGGTCTCCGAGGTCGGCGTCGGCACGGTCGCGGCGGGCGTCTCCAAGGCCCACGCGGACGTCGTGCTGATCTCCGGCCACGACGGCGGCACCGGCGCCTCCCCGCTGACCTCGCTGAAGCACGCGGGCGGCCCCTGGGAGCTGGGCCTGGCCGAGACGCAGCAGACCCTGCTGCTCAACGGCCTGCGCGACCGCATCGTGGTGCAGACGGACGGCCAGCTGAAGACCGGCCGCGACGTCGTGATCGCCGCCCTGCTGGGCGCCGAGGAGTTCGGCTTCGCGACCGCCCCGCTGGTGGTGTCCGGCTGCGTGATGATGCGCGTCTGCCACCTGGACACCTGTCCGGTCGGTATCGCCACCCAGAACCCGGTGCTGCGCGACCGCTTCTCCGGCAAGGCCGAGTACGTGGTGAACTTCTTCGAGTTCATCGCTCAGGAGGTCCGCGAGCTCCTGGCCGAGCTGGGCTTCCGCTCGATCGAGGAGGCCGTCGGTCACGCCGAGCTGATCGACACCACCGCGGCGGTCGATCACTGGAAGGCGCAGGGCCTGGACCTGGCCCCGCTCTTCCACGTGCCGGAGCTGCCCGAGGGCGCGGCCATGCACCGCACCACCGACCAGGACCACGGCCTGGCCAAGGCGCTCGACAACGAGCTGATCGCGCTCGCCAAGGACGCCCTCGACAAGGGGGACCCGGTCCGCGCCCAGATCGCGATCCGCAACGTCAACCGCACGGTCGGCACCATGCTCGGCCACGAGGTGACCAAGAGGTACGGTGGCGCGGGCCTGCCCGACGACACCGTCGACATCACCCTGACCGGCTCCGCCGGCCAGTCCTTCGGCGCCTTCCTCCCCAAGGGCATCACGCTCCGCCTGGAGGGCGACGCCAACGACTACGTGGGCAAGGGCCTGTCCGGCGGCCGGATCATCGTCCGCCCCGACCGGGGCGCCGACCACCTGGCCGAGTACTCGACCATCGCGGGCAACACGATCGCCTACGGCGCCACGGGCGGTGAGCTTTTCCTGCGCGGCACCACCGGCGAGCGCTTCTGCGTCCGCAACTCCGGTGCCACCGTGGTGTCCGAGGGCGTCGGCGACCACGGCTGCGAGTACATGACCGGTGGCCGCGCGCTCGTGCTCGGCCCGACGGGCCGCAACTTCGCGGCGGGCATGTCCGGCGGCATCGCGTACGTCCTCGACCTCGACCCGGACAACGTCAACACCGGCATGGTGAACGTCGAGGAACTGGACGCCGACGACATCAAGTGGTTGCACGACGTGGTGCGCCGCCACCAGGAGGAGACCGGCTCGACCGTCGCCGAGCGCCTGCTCGCCGACTGGGGCCGCACCCTCACCCGCTTCGGCAAGGTCATGCCGAGGGACTACAAGGCAGTGCTCGCCGCCAAGAACGCCGCCGAGCAAGCCGGGCTCTCCGAGTCCGAGACCGTCGCGAAGATGATGGAGGCGGCAAATGGCTGACCCGAAGGGCTTCCTCACCACGCCCCGCGAGACCGCTCCGACCCGTCCGGTAGAGGAGCGCAAGCAGGACTGGAGCGAGGTCTACGTTCCCGGCGGCCTGCTGCCGATCATCACCAAGCAGGCTGGACGCTGCATGGACTGCGGCATCCCCTTCTGTCACAACGGCTGTCCGCTGGGGAACCTGATCCCCGAGTGGAACGACTACGCCTACCGTGAGGACTGGAAGGCCGCCAGCGAGCGCCTGCACGCGACCAACAACTTCCCGGAGTTCACCGGCCGCCTCTGCCCGGCCCCCTGCGAGTCCGCCTGTGTGCTCGGCATCAACCAGCCGGCGGTGACCATCAAGAACGTCGAGGTCACCATCATCGACCGGGCCTGGGACAACGGGGACGTCACCCCGCAGCCCCCGGACCGGCTCTCCGGCAAGACCGTCGCCGTCATCGGCTCCGGCCCGGCGGGCCTGGCCGCCGCCCAGCAGCTGACCCGGGCCGGCCACACGGTCGCGGTGTACGAGCGGGCCGACCGTATCGGCGGTCTGCTGCGCTACGGCATCCCCGAGTTCAAGATGGAGAAGCGGCACATCAACCGCCGCATCGAGCAGATGCGCGCGGAGGGCACCAAGTTCCGCACCGGTGTCGAGATCGGCCGCGACATGGACGGCGCCAAACTGCGCAAGCGCTACGACGCCGTGGTCATCGCCGCGGGTGCCACCCAGTGGCGTGACCTGCCCGTCGAGGGGCGCGACCTCAAGGGCGTCTACCAGGCCATGGAGTACCTGCCGCTGGCCAACAAGGTGCAGGAGGGCGACTTCGTGACCCCGCCGGTCTCGGCCGAGGGCAAGCACGTGGTCGTCATCGGCGGCGGCGACACCGGCGCCGACTGCGTCGGCACCGCGCACCGTCAGGGCGCCCGCTCGGTCACCCAGCTGGAGATCATGCCTCGGCCGTCGGACGAGCGCCCGGCGCACCAGCCCTGGCCGACCATGCCGATGACGTACAAGGTCACCTCCGCCCACGAGGAGGGCGGCGAGCGGGTCTACGCCGTCAACACCGTGCGGTTCGAGGGCGACGAGGACGGCAACGTCAAGGCGCTGCATCTGGTCGAGGTCGAGTTCAAGGACGGGAAGTTCGTCCCGCAGCCCGGCACCGAGAAGGTCATCCCGGCCGAACTGGTCACCCTCGCCATGGGCTTCACCGGCACCGACCAGAAGAACGGCCTGGTCGAGCAGCTCGGCCTGGAGCTCGACGCTCGCGGCAACATCGCCCGCGACAAGGACTTCACCACCAACGTGGATGGGGTCTTCGTCGCCGGTGACGCGGGCCGGGGCCAGTCGTTGATCGTGTGGGCCATCGCCGAGGGCCGTTCCGCGGCCCGCGCGGTGGACCACTACCTGACCGGCGCGAGCATCCTGCCGGCCCCGATCCGCCCGACGGATCGCCCGCTGACGGTCTGACCCCCGTCACTCCCGAGACGTCCCGTACAAGGGCGTACGGAACGAAGGCGGCGCCTGCCCTCACCCGACCGGGGGCAGGCGCCGCACCGCCATGTGGTGGAACTCCACCCGGGCGCCCCCGGTGCGGGCGCCCACGCCGCCCCGCGCGGGGCGGGCAGCTGACGGAGCGTCCGCGCCCCGTACAGCCGGGCCCGTCCGCGCCGCGCCCCTGGCACGCGTGCACCATGCCGCCTGCCGCCGGCGCAGGCGGCTTCTGCGCCCGGGACCTCCGCCGTGTGCTGTTCACCGAGGCCGGCTGCGTCAGCCGGCGCGGGTCGACCGCGGCGCCGTGCTCCTGGACCGTGAGCCGGCAACTGCGGGAGGCCGAACAGGCGGCCGCGTACCGAGCGCTGCTCGCCGCCCTGGACGGGGAGGGCTGGCGGGCCGGAGGTGTGCTGGCGGATGTGGGACGACCGGCCGCACAGCGGGCAGACGCCGCCCCGGCTCGCGTACGGCCCGCACGGCGAACCCGCGGAGGAGGTACTGCGCCGCTGGTGGCGCACATGGGCGTGACAATTCAGACGAAACGCTGACATTGTGTCGTCATGACGGCTCTCGCGCCCGGCGCAACCGACGACACGACGGACTTCGCCGACGCCGACCGGGGATTCCTCGGTGCCCTGACCCCCGGCCGCGTCACCGACGGCGACGGCCGGGTGGTCTGGGACGGCGACGCGTACTCCTTCCTGCAGGGCCCGTGCCCCGACACGGCGCACCCGGGGTTGTGGCGACAGAGCCGGCTCGCCTCCAAACAGGGGCTGTTCGAGGTCGTCGAGGGGGTCTACCAGGTACGCGGCCTGGACCTGTCGAACATGACCCTCGTCGAGGGTGACCGCGGGGTCGTCGTCATCGACCCCCTCCGCTCCGCCGAGTGCGCCGCCGCCGCCCTCGCCCTCTACCGCGAGCACCGGGGGGACCGGCCCGTCACCGCCCTCATCTACAGCCACTCGCACGTCGACCACTTCGGCGGTGCCCGCGGCGTCCTGCCGCACGGCCACGACCCGGTGCCCGTCCTCGCCCCGGCCGGTTTCCTGGAGCACGCCGCCGGCGAGAGCGTGGACGCCGGGGTCGCGATGACCCGCCGCGCCGTCTACATGTACGGCTCCGAACTGCCCAAGGGCCCCGCCGGGCAGATCGGCTGCGGCCTCGGCCAGACCGCCTCCACCGGCACCGTCACCCTGATCCCGCCCACGGTGCACGTCACCCGCACCGGGCAGGACGAGACGATGGACGGGGTCCGGATCATCTTCCAGCTCACCCCGGGGGCCGAGGCGCCCGCCGAGATGAACTTCCACTTCCCCGGCAAGCGGGTGCTGTGCATGGCCGAGAACGCCACCCACACCATGCACAACGTCCTCACCCTGCGCGGGGCGCAGGTCCGCGACGCCCGGCTGTGGGCGCACTATCTCAACGAGGCCCTCGTCCTGTTCGGCAACGCCTCCGACGTCGTCATCGCCTCGCACCACTGGCCGACCTGGGGCCGAGAGGGCATCCACCGGCTACTGTCGCACCAGCGCGACCTGTACGCCTACCTCCACGACCAGACCCTGCGGCTGGTCAACCAGGGCCTGACCGGCAGCGAGATCGCCGAGGAGCTGACGCTGCCCCCGGCCCTGGAACGGTTCACCTCCAACCGCGGCTACTACGGCTCCCTCAGTCACAACGTGAAGGCCGTCTACCAGCGCTATATGGGCTGGTTCGACGGCAACCCGGCCCACCTGTGGCAGCACCCCCCGGCGGCGGAGGCGCGGCGCTACGTGGACTGCCTCGGCGGCACCGACGCCACCGTCGCCAAGGCACGGGAGTACGCCGACGCGGGCGACCTGCGCTTCGCCGTCACCCTGCTGGGCCACGCGGTCTTCGCCGACCCCGGGCACGCCTCCGCGGCGGAGGAGCTGGCCGTGCTCTACGAACGCCTGGGGCACGGCTGTGAGAACGGGCCCTGGCGCAACTTCTACCTGATGGGCGCCCTGGAACTGCGGCAGGGCGTCACGCGGACACCGGTCGTCATCGCCAACCCGGCGCTGATGGCCGCCCTGACCGTCGACCAGCTCATCGACTCCCTCGCCATCCGGGTCAACGGCCCCAAAGCCTGGGATGTCCACCTGACCATCGACTGGCGCCTCACCGACGAGCGCCGCACCTGGCACCTGACCCTCTCCAACGGCGCCCTCACCTACTTCTCCACCCAGGACGGGCGGCCCGCCGTCCGCCACGCGGACCTGACGCTCACCCTCAGCCGGCCCGAACTGCACCGGCTCCTTGCGGGCGGGCGCTTCGAGGGCGTCGAGCACGAGGGGGACCTGAAGGTGGTCGCGACCCTCGTAGGGCTGCTGGACACCGCCGACCAGGACTTCAGGATCGTCACACCGTGAGGATCGTGGACGCACGTGAAGAAGGTGCTCCGTTCGCTCCGCCCGCGTGATGCGGGTCCGGGCTGGTCTCAACCCGGCTGGTGCCGATCGTGTAAGCGCTGGCGGACCGCTGGTCCCCAGCCAACGTGAGCCAGGAATCCCCGTCCCATAGGGCGGGGAGGATGTCAAGTGTCGCACTCCAGCACGGTGCGGCACAGCCCGCACCGTGCCCTCACCCGGCCCCGTACGGGCACCCGGATCCGCTGGTGACACGTGGGGCAGGGAAAGGAGACCCGCTGGGGCTCGCCGCCCTCGAAGGCGTAGCCGGCGGCCGGGTAGGCGCCGCCGCGCCGCCGGTCGTGGGCGTACCGGCGACGGCCCGCCCAGCCGCAGCCGACCATCGGCGGATGGCGCAGATCGTCCTCGGCGACCCGCAGCCCGGCCCGGTAGGCCTCCTGGGCCCTCGGGCTGGTGAGCCACGGCTCGATGTCGTCGCCGAAGGCCTGTGCCCGCTTGGCCAGGACGTAGCCGAACTCCTCGGGGGTGAGGTAGCCCAGCTTGGACGCGGCCGTGGTCAGCCGCTCCCCGTGAAGCGCCGGCTCCTCCCGGTAGGAGTCCAGCAGTAGCCAGCCCGCGCCCAGATACGTCGTGGCGGTGTCGGTGAGGATCTCGTTCTCCCGCACCCCGGGGAACTCCAGGCCGAGCCGGTGCAGATAGACGTGCATGACCTCGTGCGCCAGCACCGCCCCCACGTCCCGCCGGTCGTCCCGGAAGCGCGCGTGCAGCTCCACGAAGTACTCCGGTCCGGCGGCCAGTTCCACGTTGCCCGCGTGCACCATGTCCCGGAAGCTGACCACCATGCGGGCCTCCGGCAGCCGGAAGTGCTCGACGATGGCCCGGGCCACCCGCTGGGCGCCCAGATGGAGGTCCTCGTCCGCGGGGAACGCCACCGACTCCGGGCGCACACTCGCCGGGAAGCGGCTCACCGTGTCGTACGACAGCCGCCGGTAGAGCGCGGTCAGGGCGGCCCGCACCTTCTCCAGGTGCGGGAAGCCGTGCTCGATCGGGCTGGACGACGGCTCGGTCACGGCGCCTCCCAAGCGGGTACGACGCTTCGAGCCTACGCGTCGACCCAGGCCGTTGTCGCCGTGCGTTCCGGGCCCGTGCCGCTCGCCGAACCGGCCACCGGCACGCCCAGCGCGGCCAGCCGCTCCGCGGCCGTCGGCGCGGATCCGCCCTCCGCCTGGTACACGCTGACCAGCAGCCGCCCGCCCGGCTCCACGAGCTCGGCCAGCAGCCTGCGGACCAGGTCGCCCAGCCTGCGCTCGGGCACGCAGTCGGTCAGGGTGTGCACGAAGGTGAACCGCCCGCCGTCGGCCGGCCGCCAGTCCAGCGCGTTGCCCACCGATATCCGCCCGGCCCACCGCGGCAGCCGGCGCCGGGCCAGCTCCACCAGGCGCGGCGCGAAGTCCACACCGTGGGGCTCGATCACCCGCCCCCGCTCCGCCGCCCACTGCCGTACCGACTCCATCAGCAGCCCGTTGGCACAGCCGACGTCCAGGAAGGTGCCGTCCTTGTGCAGTGCCTCGACCACCATCGAGCGCCGCGCCCGCCACTGCTCCGGCTCCCGGCCGAAGCCCGAACCGCCCTCGGGCGTGGTCGCCCGCAGGTAGGCGGGCTCCAGCAGGCGCAGGTTGTCGGCGAAGTACGAGGTGTCGTCCTGCTCCCGGAAGGAGCGCGCCGCGTCCAGCACCGCGCGCCGCTCGGAACCGTGGGAAAGCATGCCCGCGATCGTGGCGGCGTCGGCCACGACCAGGTCCGCGTCCGTGGCGTGCGGCCGCCGGCCCCGGTAGCGGTCGCCGTCCAGCCAGGCGTAGAGCCGTTGCCGCCCCGCCTCCCAGGCGAAGGGGTGGACGCGCTGCCGGTAGTAGCCGGCGGTCTCCAGCGGCACCCGGGCAGCCGTGTCGAGCATCCAGTCCTCGCCGGGCAGCACCTCCCCGGACGGCAGGCGCACCACCCCGTCCCTGCCGCGCACCGCGCCCGTCAGACCGCCCGGGAGGAACGGCACGAACGTGACCCGGCGCACCGAGGCCGGGTCAGGGTCCTCCTCGACCGGCTCGTACGCCGTCCGCCCCGCTTCCATGCCGTCCCCCTCGGCCGTGTGTGCGTCCACCCCCGGCCCGGCCGCGCGCGAGGCGATGCCGTCGCACCCGGCGCCGGCATGTGGACACCGTACAAGGCGCCACTGACACCGGGCAGCCGCTCATCCTGCGACGGCCGGCTCCGGCGTCTGCCCGTAACACAGGCAGAACGGGTGCCCGGCCGGGTCGGCGAAGACCCGGAAACCGCTGCGCCTGCCGCCGCTGTCGTGCAGGAAGGCGGCGCCCAGCGCGACCACCTCCTCGTGGGCCCGCTCCACGTCGGCGCGGGTGGGGACTTCGAAGTCCAGATGGAACTGCTGGGGGTGCTCCGGGTCGGGCCAGCGCGGAGGCCGGTGGAAGGGCACCTCCTGGAAGGCGATCCGGGTGCCGTCCGGGGCCGTCAAGGTCACCCACGAGGGGTCCGCGGTGTCCAGGGCCCCGCCGAGAATCCCCTGGTAGAAGGTGCCCAGCGCCGTCGGGTCCGGGCAGTCGATCACGGTGCACTGCAAGGTGGCGATCACCCAAAGAGCCTGCCCGGCGTCCTCCTCGGGACGCAGCACCATTTCCGGGACCATACTTTCGGCTGATACGGAACCGGTCGGCCGGGGGAGGCCCCGGCACCCTCGGGCTCCGTACGGTGGACCCGTGTCCGGCCGCCCGTCGCCCGGCGGCCGGACACCGCGTCCCTACCCTCGTCGTCCGAAGGACCCCGCCCCATGTCCGCCGCCTGTGCCGCCTCCGCCGCTGCCGTCCGGACCGGCGCGGCCGTCCGGACCACCGCCGTCGCCCGGCGTGCGGCGCTCATGACGGTGCTCGGGGCGCTGGCCTTCCTCGCGGTGTGCGGGGCCGGGAAGGCCGGGGTCCCGGACGCCCTGGGCGTCCCCGGACCGGCCCTGGCCGGCGCGCTCCTGCCTGCGGCGGGCGTCGGCGGCGTCCTGTACGCCGTCCGCCCGAGGTGAGAAGGCGGTGAGGATGACGCACCGTCGCATCAACGTCCTCGCCCTCGTCCTGCTCGCCGTCGCCGCCGCGAGCGCCTGGGCGGTCACCCACGCGGGGCGGGGCGAGGCGGCCGCCGTGGTCCACGGCAGCACACCCGCCCGCGCCTCCGACCCCGCCGGTCACACCCCCGTGCGCATCGACATCCCCGGCGCCGACGTGCACGCCCGCGTGGTCGACCTCGGGGTGACCGAGGACGGCACCCTACAGACCCCCACGAGCGAGCAGGGCCGCTACGCCGGCTGGTACGACCGCAGCGCCACCCCGGGCGACACCGGCACCTCCGTGATCGTCGGCCACGACGACGGCGGGCACGGCCGCGCGGCCTTCCACGGCCTCCACCGCGTACGGCCCGCCGACACCATCGTGGTCACCCGCCGTGACGGCAGCCGCGCCCGCTTCACCGTCACCAGGGTCGAGCACGTCCCATGGCACTCCCGCCGCGCGCAGGACCTGCGCACGGACGGCGGCGTACCCGCCCTGCGGCTCGACACCTGCGCGGGCGACCGGCACGACGGCCGCGGGCCCGCCGGGGCGCTGGTCGTGCACGCGACCGCCGCCCGCCACTCCTGACCCGCGCCGCCCGGGGGTGCCACGGCATGTGCGGCGGAGGACCGGGGGAGCGGGGCTGCCCTCGCGTCGGATGACGGAGTCGAGCGCCCTCGCCGCCGCGGGCCCCTCGGCTCCCCGCCGCCTCCGGAGGCCGGGCCGGCGGACACCGGGTGACGCCTCGTCAGCCGGAGCCGGTCCGGTACCGCCGGTGTCGGCAGCCCGGGCGGCAGGCACGCAGGACCGGCCGCGGCCGCCCCGCCGGCACTGGCCGCGGGTGGCGGAACGGCCGGCGGCACGGGGGAGTCCCCGGCGCCGGTGGACGTGACGACGGGACCGGACGGGAACAGGTCGTGGACGGGTTCGGCCACGTGCCGCACAACCCCCCGCCCGCGCGACGGCGGGCCGCGGGTATCCCCCGTGCGCGGCGGGCCGGGCATGGGGCAGCATGACCGCATGCCTGCTCTCACACGTGCCGAGGCCGAGACCCGCGCCCGGCAGATCGCCGTCCAGCACTACACCGTCGACCTGGACCTCACCCGCGGCGACGAGGTGTTCGGATCGACCACGGTCATCGGCTTCACCGCCCTCGCGGACGGCGACACCTTCGTCGAGCTGAAGCCCGCGGCGCTCCACGGCGCCGTCCTGGACGGGCGGCCGCTGGACGTCGCGACTCTGGACGACAACCGGCTGCCGCTCACCGGGCTCGCGGCCGGCCCGCACGAACTGCGGGTCGAGGCCGACATGCGGTACTCCCGCACCGGTGAGGGCATGCACCGCTTCACCGACCCGGCCGACGGCGAGACCTACCTGTACACGCAGCTCTTCCTGGACGACGTGCAGCGCGTCATCGCCGCCTTCGACCAGCCCGACCTCAAGGCCGTCTTCGAGGTCGCCGTGACCGCGCCCCCCGCGTGGACCGTCCTCGGCAACGGCGTCGCCGAGCGCACCGGGGAGGCCGAGGGCCGCTGGCGTGTCGCGGCGACCCCGCCGATCAGCACCTACCTGCTCGCCGTCGCCGCCGGACCCTGGCACTCGGTGCGCACCGGACACGCGGGCCTGCCCTTCGGGCTGCACTGCCGTCGTTCCCTCGCCCCGTACCTGGACGCCGACGTCGAGGAACTCCTCGACATCACCCGGCGCTGCTTCGACCGCTACCACGAGCTGTTCGAGGAGCCGTACCCCTTCGACTCCTACGACCAGGCCTTCGTCCCCGAGTTCAACGCGGGCGCGATGGAGAACCCGGGCCTGGTCACCTTCCGCGACGAGATGGTCTTCCGCTCCGCCGTCACCGACACCGAACGGCAGACCCGCGGCATGGTCGTCGCCCACGAGATGGCCCACATGTGGTTCGGCGACCTCGTCACCCTGCGCTGGTGGGACGACATCTGGCTCAACGAGTCCTTCGCCGAGTACATGGGCTACCAGGTGCTCTCCGAGGCCACCCGGTTCACCGGCACGTGGACCGACTTCGCCGTCGCCCGCAAGGGCTGGGGGTACGACGCCGACCAGCGCCCCTCAACCCACCCCGTCGCCCCCGCCCCGGAGGCCGTCCCCGACACGGCCTCGGCGCTGCTCAACTTCGACGGCATCTCCTACGCCAAGGGCGCCTCCGCGCTGCGCCAGCTCGTCACGTGGCTCGGCCGCAAGGACTTCCTCGCCGGCATCAACGAACACTTCGCGCGGCACCGCTTCGGCAACGCCGCCCTCGCCGACTTCATCGACTCCCTCGCCCACGCCACCGACCGCGACGTCCACGCCTGGGCCGACCGCTGGCTGCGCACGACCGGTGTCGACACCCTCACCCCCGTCCCGGTGGGCGCCGACGGCGGCTGGCGGCTCGACGTCACGCACCAGGGCAGCCGCCCGCACCGCATCTCCGTCGCCGCGTACGACCGCGCCGACGCCGACCCGGCGCAACTGGTGCTGCGCGAGCGCTTCGAGACCGATGTGCCGGCCGACGGCCAGGAGCCCGGCGCGCGTCCCGGCCCCCGCCCCGACCTGGTGCTCCTCAACGACCAGGACCTGACCTACGCCAAGGTCCGCTTCGACGCGCGTTCCTGGGACACCCTGGTGGCCGCACTGCGCGGCCTGCCGGACCCGCTCAGCCGCGCCCTGGTCTGGAACGCCGCCCGCGACCTCGTCCGGGACGGCGAACTCCCGCCCGCCGCCTATCTCGACGTCGCCCGCGCCCACCTGCCGTACGAGACCGACATCGCCGTCGTGCAGGGCGTGCTCGGCTTCGCCCGCGGGCAGATCGCCGACCGCTACCTCCCCGCGGCCGACCGCTCCGCCGCGCTCGCCACCCTGGAGGCGCTCGCCCGCGACCTGCTCACCCGCGAGGACCCCGGGCTGCGGCTGGCCGCGGCCCGCGAGCTGATCGCCGCCACCGCCGACCCCGGCGCCCTGCGCGGCTGGCTCACCGAGGGCACCCTGCCCGGCGGGCCCGCGCTCGACCCCGAACTGCGCTGGCAGATCCTCACCCGGCTCAGCGTCCTGGGCGCGGCCTCGGCCGAGGACATCGCGGCCGAACTGGCCTCCGACCCCAGCGCCACCGGCCAGGAAGGCGCCGCCCGCTGCCGGGCCGCGCTGCCCGACCCGGAGGCCAAGCGGGACGCCTGGGCGCGGATGTTCGACGGCGACACGCTGTCCAACTACCTCTTCACCGCCACCGCACAAGGCTTCTGGCAACCCGAACAGCTCGACCTCGTCCGGGAGTACGTGCCCCGCTTCTTCCCCGCCGCCGCCGCGGTCGCCGCCCGACGCGGCCCCGCACTCGCGGAGGCCGCGGGCCGTTGGGCCTTTCCCGTCCCCGTCGTCGAGAGCGCCGTGCTCGACCTCGGTGAGGAGTGCCTGCGCTCCGGCGACCCCGCACCGACGCCCGCGCTGCGCCGTCGCCTCGCCGACCAGCTCGACGATCTGCGCCGCGCCCTGCGGGTCCGGGGTGCCTGAGGGCGCCCGCGGGGAGCCGGGCGGCGAACACGGTCACGGTGACCGCTGTCGCCCGGCATTCGGCGGAAGCATCCCGCCGCGCAGTGAGCGGCGCTCAACCAAGAAGCAACCTGGAGGTACGCATGTTCGGCAGAATCGGGGCACCCGAGTTGCTCCTGATTTTGGTCATACCGGCCGCCGTCGTCTTCGGCATCGTGCTCGCCGTCGTGCGCAAGCGGCAGCCCCGGCCCGACCCGGCGGCGTGGCAGGAACGGCAGCACTGACCGCGCCGCGCGCGGGCTTCGCCGTCGTCCGGGCCCACGGGGCCCGGGGTGGCGCCGCGGCTTGTGGACGGTCCGCGGGTGCGCCGGGGCGGCGCCCGTTCCGGCGCAGCTGGGCAACACCCCCGGCGGGGGAGCGTCGTTACGCAGGTCGCCCGGCGCGCACGCGCCGGTGACCCGCGACCCCGGAGGGTGCCGAGCCCATGCCCCCCCACCTCGCCGGCGGCAGTGACGGTCCGCACCGGCTGCGCCCGTTGATCGAGGCCGCGCTCGGCGCGCTCGCGGCGGGCGCGGCCGCCCGCGGTGGACCGCTTCCCGCGGGCGGCCCCGAGGCCGTCGCGTTCCGCGTGCGGGAGGCATGGGGGGAAGCCCTGCCGGAGGAAGGCATCGGGGCGGTCGAGGCGCTGAGCGCGTTGGTCGGCGTCGTCGCCGAGGGCGCGGCCGACCCGGCGGACCCGTTGTGCGCCGCCCATCTGCACTGCCCGCCGCTGGGGGCGGCCGTGGCGGCCGACCTGGCCGCGAGCGCGCTCAACCCGTCGATGGACTCCTGGGACCAGGCCCCGGCCGCGACCGCGCTGGAGGCGGAGGTCACCCGCGCGCTGGCCCGGCTGGTCCACCCGGGGGCGGCCGCGCCGGACGCGCTGATCACGACCGGCGGCACGGAGTCCAACCAGCTCGCCCTGCTCCTCGCCCGCGAGGACGCCCCGGGCGTGCGCGTCGTCGCCGGGGCCAACGGCCACCACAGCGTCCCGCGCGCCGCCTGGCTGCTGGGCATGCCCGCTCCCGTCGTCGTGGACACTCCTGGCGGCGTGCTCGACCCGGAGCGGGTGCGGACCGCGCTCGCCGCCGGTGGGGGCCCGGCCCTGCTGGTCGCCACCGCTGGCACCACGGACTCGGGCGACATCGACCCGCTCCCCGAACTGGCCCGCGCCGCGCGGGAGCACGGCGCGCGCCTGCACGTCGACGCCGCGTACGGAGGGTCGCTGCTGTTCAGCGACCGGGAGGCGGCGCGGCTCACCGGCCTGCGGGAGGCCGACTCCGTCACCCTCGACCTGCACAAACTGGGCTGGCAGCCCGTGGCGGCCGGGGTGCTCGCGGTACGCGAGGCCGCGCTGCTGCGCCCGCTGGGCCACCGCGCCGACTACCTCAACGCCGCCGACGACACCGAGGCCGGCTTCCCCGACCTGCTCGGCCGCTCGCTGCGCACCTCCCGCCGCCCCGACGTGCTGAAGATCGCCGTCACGCTGCGCGCCCTGGGCCGCCGCGGGCTGGGCGGGCTCGTCGAGGCGGTCTGCGACCGGGCCCGGCACCTCGCGGACCTGGTGGACCGGCACCCCGCACTGGCCCTGCGCGCCCGCCCGGCCATCAGCACCGTGCTCTTCCGCCCCACCGGCGCCGGCGACGAGGAGGTCGCCGCGATCCGCCGCCGGCTCATGCTCGACGGCCGCGCCGTCCTCGGCCGGGCCCGCGCCGACGGACGGCTCTGGCTCAAGGCCACCCTGCTCAACCCCACGACCACGCCCACGGACCTCGAGGCACTGCTCACGCTCGTGTGCGCGACCCACCAGGAAGGCAACACCCCCCGATGACCCCCACCGACGATCACGACCCGCACCGGGACCAGCCCTTCGACCTGCTCGGCATCGGGATCGGCCCGTGCAACCTGTCCCTGGCCGCCCTCGCCGACGGCGTCCCGTACCTCAGCGCGGCCTTCTACGAGCAGGAGCGCTCCTTCCGCTGGCACCCCGGGCTGCTGCTCGACGACGCCACCCTCCAGGTGCCGTTCCTCGCCGACCTGGTGAGCCTGGTCGACCCCACGAGCCGGTGGAGTTTCCTGAACTACCTCAGGACCCGCGAGCGGCTCTTCCCCTTCTACTTCGCCGAGCGCTTCCACACGTACCGCGCCGAGTACGAGGCCTACTGCCGCTGGGTCGCCGAGTCGCTGCCCACCACGTACTTCGGCCACCAGGTCGACACCGTCCGCTGGAACCCCGGGCGCGCCGTCTTCGAGGTGGACCACACCCGTCTGGACGCCGACGGCCAGGCCGAGGCCCTCGGCCGTACGTACGCCCGCAACCTGGTGCTCGGCGTCGGCAGCGCGCCGTACGTGCCCGAGCCGCTGCGGCCGCTCGCCGAGTCGCCCGCCGTCCCCGTCGTGCACTCCGCGCACTATCTGGAGCACCGGGAGCGGCTGCTGGCCGCCGAGCACGTCACCGTCGTCGGCGCCGGGCAGTCGGGCGCCGAGGTCCTCCTGGACCTGCTGCGCGCCAGGCCAGCGGGGCACGAACGGCTGACGTGGATCGCGCGCAGTCCCGCGTTCGCCCCGATGGAGTACAGCAAGCTCGGCCTGGAGCAGTTCACGCCGGACTACACGCGGTTCTTCCACGGGCTGTCCGAGCCGGTCCGCGACACGCTGCTCCCGCGGCAGTGGCAGTTGCACCGGGCCATCGACCACGACACGATCGGCGCCGTCCACGACGAGCTGTACCGCCGCACCCTGGGCGGCGGCTGGCCGGACGTCGTCCTCACCCCCGGAGTGACGGTCCGCACAGCCGGCCGGATGGGCATGGGAGCCGTCGAACTCCACCTGGAGCACGAGCAGCAGGGCACCCGCAGCCGGCTGATCACCAACGCGGTCGTCCTCGCCACCGGCTACCGGGAGCGCTCCCTGGACGCGTTGCTCGGCCCGATCCACCCGTACATCCGCCGCGACGCGGCCGGCCGGCCCCGGATCGACGGGTGCCACCGGCTGGAGCTCGACCCGGTCGTCGCCGGCACCGGCGCGGCCGTCCACGTGCAGAACGCCGAGCGCCACACCCACGGCGTCGGCGCCCCCGACCTGGGGCTGTCCGCGTGGCGCTCGGCGGTCGTCCTCAACGCGGTGACCGGCAAGGAGCCCTACCCGCTGCCCTCCCGCACGGCCTTCACGACCTTCGGGCTCAGCGCCGCCACCAACCCGGTCAGCCCTTGGACCGAGACTTCTCCTTCCGCAAGGCCCGCAGGTACTCGCGGTTCATAGCGGCGATCGACGGCAGTGGGATGCCCTTGGGACAGGCCGTCGCGCACTCCCCGGTGTTGGTGCAGCCGCCGAAGCCCTGGTCGTCCATGGCCGCGACCATGTCCAGCACCCGGGTCTCGCGCTCGGGCTGGCCCTGGGGCAGCACATTGAGGTGGTTGACCTTGGCCGAGGTGAAGAGCATCGCTGAGCCGTTGGGGCAGGCCGCCACACACGCTCCGCAGCCGATGCACTCCGCGTGCTCGAAGGCGAAGTCGGCGGCCTCCTTCGGCACGGGCGTGGCGTGCGCCTCGGGCGCGCTGCCGGTCGGGACGCTGATGTAGCCGCCGGCCTGGATCACCCGGTCGAAGGCGGAGCGGTCGACGACCAGGTCCTTGACCACCGGGAAGGCGGCCGCCCGCCACGGCTCGACGTCGATGGTGTCGCCGTCCTGGAAGTGCCGCATGTGCAGCTGGCAGGTGGTGGTCCGCTCCGGGCCGTGCGCCTGCCCGTTGATCACCATGCCGCAGGCGCCGCAGATGCCCTCGCGGCAGTCGTGGTCGAAGGCGACGGGCTCGTCGCCCGCCAGGATCAGCTCCTCGTTGAGGACGTCGAGCATCTCGAGGAACGACATGTCGGGACTGATGTCCTCGACGCGGTAGGTGACCATGGAGCCGCTGTCCCCGGAGGACGGCTGGCGCCAGATGCGCAGGGTGAGGTTCACGCGTAGCTCCGCTGGGTGGGGTGTACGTACTCGAAGTCGAGGGCCTCCTTGTGGAGCACCGGGTCCTGGCCGGCACCGGTGAACTCCCAGGCCGCGGCGTACGAGAAGGCCACGTCGTCGCGCAGCGCCTCGCCGTCCGGGGTCTGGCTCTCCTCGCGGAAGTGGCCGCCGCAGGACTCGGCGCGGTGCAGGGCGTCCAGGCACATCAGCTCGGCCAGCTCCAGGAAGTCCGCGACCCGGTTGGCCTTCTCCAGCGCCTGGTTGAGCTCGTCGCCGCTGCCGGGCACCTTCACCCGGCGCCAGAACTCCTCGCGCAGGGCGGGGATCCGTTCCAGCGCCTTGCGCAGGCCCGTCTCGTTGCGGGCCATGCCGCACTCGTCCCACAGCAGCTCGCCGAGCTCGCGGTGGAAGGAGTCCGGGGTGCGGTCGCCGTCGACGGCGAGCAGCAGGTTCAGCCGGTCCTCGACCTCGGCCACGGCCTCGGCGACCGCGGGGTGGTCCGGCGTCACGGTGTCGTGCGGGCCGCGGGCCAGGTAGTCGTTGATCGTGGCCGGGAGCACGAAGTAGCCGTCGGCCAGGCCCTGCATGAGGGCGCTGGCGCCGAGGCGGTTCGCGCCGTGGTCGGAGAAGTTGGCCTCGCCGATGGCGAACAGGCCAGGGACGGTGGTCTGCAGGTCGTAGTCGACCCACAGGCCGCCCATCGTGTAGTGCACGGCGGGGTAGATCCGCATGGGCCGGGTGTACGGGTCCTCCGCGGTGATCCGCTCGTACATCTCGAAGAGGTTGCCGTACTTCTCCTCCACCTTGGCGCGGCCCATGCGGGCGATCGCGTCGGCGAAGTCCAGGTAGACGCCCTGGCCGCCGGGGCCGACGCCGCGGCCCTCGTCGCAGACGTTCTTGGCGGCGCGGGAGGCGATGTCGCGGGGCACCAGATTGCCGAAGGAGGGGTAGATCCGCTCCAGGTAGTAGTCGCGCTCGTCCTCGGGGATCTCGTGCGGCGGGCGGGTGTCGCCCTTGGCCTTCGGTACCCATATGCGGCCGTCGTTGCGCAGCGACTCGCTCATCAGGGTGAGCTTGGACTGGTGGTCGCCGGAGCGCGGGATGCAGGTGGGGTGGATCTGCGTGAAGCAGGGGTTGGCGAAGTACGCGCCGCGCCGGTGGGCCCGCCAGATGGCGGTGGCGTTGGAGCCCTTGGCGTTGGTCGACAGGTAGAAGACGTTGCCGTAGCCGCCGGTCGCCAGCACCACGGCGTCGCCCATGTGCACCGAGACCTCGCCCGTCACCAGGTCGCGGGCGACGATGCCGCGGGCCCTGCCGTCCACCACGATCAGGTCGAGCATCTCGGTGCGGGGGTGGAGCTCCACGTTGCCCGCGTCGATCTGCCGGGACAGCGCCTGGTAGGCGCCGAGCAGCAGCTGCTGGCCCGTCTGGCCGCGGGCGTAGAAGGTGCGGGAGACCTGCACGCCGCCGAAGGAGCGGGTGTCCAGCAGGCCGCCGTACTCACGGGCGAAGGGCACGCCCTGTGCCACGCACTGGTCGATGATCTGCACCGACACCTCGGCGAGGCGGTGCACGTTGGACTCGCGGGCGCGGAAGTCGCCGCCCTTGACGGTGTCGTAGAACAGGCGGTGCACGCTGTCGCCGTCGTTGCGATAGTTCTTCGCCGCGTTGATGCCGCCCTGGGCGGCGATGGAGTGCGCCCGGCGCGGTGAGTCCTGGTAGCAGAACTGCACGACGTGGTAGCCCTGTTCGGCCAGTGTCGCCCCCGCGGAGCCGCCCGCGAGGCCGGTGCCGACCACGATCACCGTGTGCTTGCGGCGGTTGGCCGGGTTGACCAGCTTCGCCTCGAACCTGCGGCGGTCCCAGCGCTCCGCGATAGGGACGTCCGGCGCCTTGGTGTCGGCGATCGGCTCGCCCAGTCGGTAATCCATGGTCAGTCCACCAATCCGGTCATCACGGAGACGGGTACGACGAGGAAGCCGGCGGTCAGCGCGGCCGCCAGCACGTTCGCCGTGATCTTCAGCGCGCGGTCGCGGCGCTTGTTCACCGCTCCCAGGGTTTGCGCGGCGCTCCAGAAGCCGTGCCTGATGTGCATGCCGAGGGCGAGCATCGCGACGATGTAGAGGATGTCCACGTACCAGAGCTGGAAGCTGGCCACCAGATTCTCGTACGGGTGGTGCTCCTTGCCCAGCGGATTCACGGTGAGCGTGGTCTGGTCCAGGATGTGCCAGACGATGTAGAGGCCGAGGATGACCCCGCCCCACCGCATCGTGCGGGTCGCGTAGCTCGTACGCGGCCGCTTGTGCTCGTACTTCGTCGGGCGCGCCTTGATGTCGCGCTTGCTCAGCTGGTAGGCGGCGACGCCGTGCAGCACCACCGCGACGACCAGTCCGGTGCGCTGGATGTACAGGTACCAGCTGTTGTGCAGGGCGGGCTCACCGATGGTGCGCAGCCACGCCGCGTACCCGTTGAACTCCCCCGGGCCGAAGAAGATCTTCAGATTCCCCAGCATGTGCGCGACCAGGAACAGCAGCATGATCACGCCGGTCCCGGCCATGACCGCCTTCTTGCCCACGGTCGAGCCCCACAGTGCCCGTAGGAGCGAAGGGCGGCGCCCGGTGCCCGTCGTCGCCCTCGTCCTCGTCGTCGCCAAAGCCATGCGCTTGACGCTAGGTCTGCCTGCCACGACAGGTCCAAGACATGTTCCGGCTCGTTTCGATAGGGCACGCCTATCGTGGGTTAGGGTGCTGGCATGCAGCTGCAGCAGCTCGTGTACTTCCTGGCGGTCGCCGACACCCTGCACTTCACCCGCGCCGCCGAGCGCGTCCACGTCGCCCAGCCCTCCCTGTCGCAGCAGATCAAGGCCCTGGAGCGGGAGCTGGGCGCGAACCTGTTCAGCCGCGCCCGCGGCAACATCGCGCTGACCGACGCCGGGGAGGCCCTGCTGCCGCTGGCGCGCCGCATCATCGCCGACACCGAGACCGCCACCCAGGAGGTCCAGGAACTGGTGCACCTGCGCCGCGGCCGGGTGCGCCTCGGCGCGACCCCCAGCCTGGCCACCGGCCTGCTGCCGGACGTGCTGCGCGACTTCCACGGCCGCTACCCCGGCATCCGGCTGGTCGTCGAGGAGGGCGGCTCACGCGACCTGGTGCGGGAGCTCGCCTCCGGCAGCCTCGACCTCGCCCTGATCGTGCTGCCGCTGCAGAGCCACGACCCCGCCCTGGACGCCACGCCGCTGCTCCACGAGGACCTGGTGGTGGTGACCGCCGCCGACGCGCCGCCGCCCTCCGCGGGCCCCATCGGCGTCGCCGAGCTCAGGGACCGGCCGCTGGTGATGTTCCGCAGCGGCTACGACCTGCGGGAGCTCACCGTCGCCGCGTGCCGGGCGGCGGGTTTCGAGCCGCGCTTCGCGATCGAGGGCGGCGAGATGGACGCCGTGCTGGGCTTCGTGGAAGCGGGCCTCGGGCCCGCGGTCGTGCCCAGCATGGTCGCCGGGCGCCGGCCCAGGCTGCGCACGACGCCCTTCGAGGCCCCCGGACTGCAGCGCACCGTCGCCCTGGCGCACCGCAAGGACGCCGAGCCCCCGCGCGCCGCCCGGGAACTACGCCGCGTGCTGCTGGAACACGTACCGACCTGAGGCGCAGGGGGGCCGACGACGGCACGACGCCACCGGGAACGCCCGGAGGGCATGCGCGCGCCCGCACCTGCCCTCCGGGCCACCGCCGGGAGCCGGTGGACGACGGCCTAGAAGACCGGCACGCCGCCGCGGGTCAGCTTCCAGTCCTGCGAGCCGAACTGCGCCGGGTCGATGGAGCCGTTGGCCTGCACCCAGGCGATGATGGTGTTGCGGATCTCCTCGGAGTTCGCCCACACCTGCTGCGCCGTGGCGACGGCGGGGAAGTTGCCGCCGCCGTTGGCCCGGTAGTTGTTGACGGCCAGGACGAAGCGGGCCGACTCGTCGATCGGCGCGCCCTGGAAGAGCACGTTCGACACCCGCGAACCGGCGGGCCGCGAGATGTCGATGTCGTAGGTGACACCGCTGACCACGTCGTAGTTGTAGTCGGGCGTCCCGCCGGCGTTCGTCAGCTTCGAGACGTCGACGACCGCGTCGGGCGCCGTCTGCACGAAGTAGTTCGCGGAGAACTCGATGTACGCCTTGATCTGGGCACCGGTCAGGATCCGGGCCTCCAGGGTGTTCTCGAAGACGTACAGCCCGGCGACGTCGCGGATGGTGACCTGGCCCGCCGGGATGGCGGCCGTGCGCGAGAAGCACGCGGCCTGCGACAGCACCGGCAGGGAGGCGTGCTCGGTCCCGGCGAGCGCCGCCCTGACCGTCTCGGCCTGGACGAAGTTGATGAAGTCGATGATCGGGGTGTCCTTGTAGGGGGACTCCTCGGCCGACATCGCGGCGGCCGACGTGCCGATCACCTGGTTGACGTACGCCACGACCTCCTTGTGCTCGTCCGTGAGCAGCCGGACGATCCGCGGGTCCTCCTCGACCGTGTTGGAGTTGAGGACGGACGCGCCGACGGTGACGACCTCCCACTTGCCGCGGACCAGCTCCAGGTCGAAGTCGAAGACGGTGAGGCGCTGGCCCCACTTCAGCGGCTCGGACAGCACCACGCCCTGGCCGGTCTGCTTGTTGGCCACCACGTACTCGGGGATCTCGGAGTGGGCGTGGCCGACCAGGATCGCGTCGATGCCGGGCACCTGCTCGGCGACGAGCGCCGCCGCGTTCTCGATCCAGGGCAGCTGGTCACCGTAGGAGGAGGTGCCGGAGGAGCCGCTGTGGGCCGAGACGACGACCACGTCGGCACCCATCGCGCGCAGCCGCGGCACGTACTTCGCGGCCTGCTCCTCCAGACCCGGGAAGGTCATCCTGCCCTGCACGTTGGCCTTGTCCCAGATCGCGATGCCGGGGTTGGTCAGGCCGAGGACCGCCACCTTCACGTCGGGCGCGCCCTTCACGCGCAGCCGGTGGAAGGAGTACGGCGGGAAGGCCGGGCGGCCCGTTCGCGCGTCGAGCGCGTTGGCGCCGAGCAGCGGGAAGTCGCACTGCTCCTCGAACTTGCGCAGCACGGGGATGCCGTAGTTGAACTCGTGGTTCCCCAGCGCCGCCGCGTCGTAGCCGATGGCGTTCATGGCCTGCGCCATCGGGTGCACCGGGCCGTGCTTGGCGGTGATCGGGTCGACCCTGGCGTAGTAGTACGACAGCTGGGTGCCCTGGATGGTGTCGCCCGCGTCGATGAGCAGGGTATTGCCCCGGCCCTTCGCCGCGCGCTGCTGCTCGACCAGGGTGGAGATCTTGGCGAGGCCGACGTCGTTGTGCGCCTTGTCGTCGTACTCGGCGTCGGTGAAGTAGTCCCAGTTGAAGACGTTGCCGTGCAGGTCGGTGGTGCCGAGGACGCTGAAGGAGTACTTTTTCGGCGCGTGTCCGTGCCCTTGGCTGCCGGTGGCCTGGGCCGGAGCCGCGCCGGCCACGGCGCCCGCCGTGCCGGCCAGCGCGAGTCCCGCGCCGGTGGCGGCGGACCGGTTGAGGAAGTCCCTGCGGTTCAGCGGCATACGTCGGCTCCTGGAATCCGGGGCGCCCCGGGCGGTCACCAGGGCGGGATGATCGTCTGTTTGTGGTGTTAACGCGCGTAGATTCTGGCGCAAGCGTGCTCCCGGCAACACCCCCGCCAGGTTGCGAACAGATGACTCGTCACGGCCGCACCTGACTGGCAGGGTGGGACACATGACCACAGAACCGGCCAGGACGTATCCGACGCCCGAGACCCCGCACGTGGGAGTACGGGGTGAGGCGACCCTCGAGGTCGAGCCCGAGCTCGCCCGGATCGCCGTCACCGTCAGCGCCCGCGGCACCGACCGCCGTGCCACGCTGGACGACCTCAGCCGGCGCAACGCGCAGGTGCTCGACCTCGTCAAGGGCTATGCCGACGCGGTCGAGAAGCTGGAGACCGGTGCCTTCGTGATCACCCCCGAGCTGCGGGAACGGGGCCGCGGCGAGCGGGTGCGGGCGTACCACGGCAGCGTGCGCGTGGGGGTTGCCCTCACCGACTTCACCGCTCTGGGGGAGCTCACCACCCGACTGGCCGATCTGGAGCTCGCCCGCGTCGACGGTCCCTGGTGGTCGCTGCGGCCCGACTCCGCGGCCTACAGCGAGGCCCGCCGGCAGGCCGTGCGCGACGCGGTGCAGCGCGCCCGCGAGTACGCGCAGGCGCTCGGCGCCCGCCTGGTCGCCCTGGTCGAACTGGCCGACGAGGGAGTGCAGCAGTCGGCGCCCTTCCGTGCCCGTCCGGCGATGCGGACCGCCGCCTTCGCGGCCCCCGGCGGCGCCGGGGAGATGGCCCAGGCCCTTGACATGGAGCCGGAGCGACAGAGCGTGTACGCGCAGGTCACCGCGCACTTCACCATGACGGCGCCGGACCTGTCGGGCTGAGGGCGGCGTCCCCCGGTGGTGTGCTCATCAGAGCGGACTTCAGCTCACTTCACCACTTGTCAACAACCGTCAAGCAGGCAGACGTTGGACAGTCGCCTTCCATGAGGGCCCTACTGTGAAGTAGGTCATAGGCTCGCTCCATGCGCCGAGCAAAAATCGTCTGCACCCTCGGGCCCGCCACCGATTCATACGACCAGATCAAGTCCCTGGTCGAAGCCGGTATGGACGTCGCCCGCCTGAACATGAGCCATGGCTGCCACGCCGATCACGAGGAGCGTTACCGGCGCGTGCGAAAGGCCGCCGACGAGAGCGGCCGCAGCGTCGGCATCCTCGCGGACCTTCAAGGCCCGAAGATCCGGCTGGGACGCTTCGCGGAAGGCCCCGTACTCCTTGAACGCGGTGACGAGTTCACGATCACCACCGAGGAGATCGAGGGCGACCGCCTGATCTGCGGCACCACCTACAGGGGCCTGGCCGCCGACGTCACGCGCGGTGAGCGGATCCTCGTCGACGACGGCCGCGTCACCCTGGAGGTCACCGGCGTCGAGGGCTCCCGGGTCCGCACCCTGTGCATCGAGGGCGGTCTGATCTCCGACAACAAGGGGCTGAACCTCCCCGGTGTCGCGGTCTCCGTGCCCGCCTTGTCCGAGAAGGACGTCGAGGACCTGCGCTGGGCGCTGCGCACCGGTGCCGACTTCATCGCGCTGTCCTTCGTGCGCAGCGGCCGGGACGCCGAGGACGTGCTGCGCATCATGCGCGAGGAGGACCGCCGGGTCCCCGTCATCGCCAAGATCGAGAAGCCCCAGGCGGTCGACAACCTCGAGGAGATCGTCGCCGCGTTCGACGGCATCATGGTGGCCCGCGGCGACCTCGGCGTCGAGATGCCGCTGGAGGCCGTGCCCATGGTGCAGAAGCGCGCGGTGACCCTCGCCCGGCGCAACGCCAAGCCGGTGATCGTCGCGACGCAGATGCTGGAGTCGATGATCGGCTCCTCGCGCCCCACCCGCGCCGAGGCCTCCGACGTCGCCAACGCCGTCATGGACGGCGCCGACGCGGTCATGCTCTCCGGCGAGACCAGCGTCGGCAAGCATCCCGTCGAGACGGTCCGGACCATGGGCCGGATCGTCGCCGCCGCCGAGGAGGACATGCTGGCGGCCGGCCTCCCGCCGCTGACCGGGCAGAACAAGCCCCGCACCCAGGGCGGCGCCGTCGCGCGGGCGGCCGCGGAGATGGGCGACTTCCTGGACGCCGAGTACCTGGTGGCCTTCACCCAGTCAGGCGACACCGCCCGGCGGCTCTCCCGTTACCGCTCGCCGATCCCCGTGCTGGCCTTCACCCCCGAGCCGGCCACCCGCTCCCAGCTCAGCCTCACCTGGGGCGTGGAGACCTTCCTCGGCCCGATGGTGCAGACGACCGACGAGATGGTGGACCAGGTGGACGAGCAGCTGCTGCGCATCGGGCGCTGCCAGGAGGGCGACATCGTCGTCATCACGGCGGGCTCGCCGCCCGGCGTCCCGGGGACCACCAACCTCGTGCGCGTGCACCACATCGGGGAGGACGACTCCCCTTCGCGCCACTGACGTAGCCGACGCCGCGCGCCTCCCGGGCGAGCGCGAGCGACAGCAGCGCGGCGCCCGGCACAAGGGAGCGCCACGGCAGGCAGGAGGTCATCAGCAGCACCGCCTGCCGCCGGGACTTCACCTCCTCCCCGTTGACCGGGGCCCCGGTGACGAGGTCATCCCCGAACATGCGCCGGGTGGTGTCCCGGCCGTACGGCTACGCCGGCGCACCGTGGCGACCGGGAGCTGAAACGCGAACAGGTTCTACGGCGTCAGTTGACCGGGCCGGAGGCGGTGGCGCCCTCGGTCTCCGTCGGCGACGGGCTGTCGCTGGGGGATGCCGTCGCGCACGGGTCGGGAGTACCGGTCGGCGACGGGGAGGCCGTGGCGGTGGGGGTCGCCGTGGGCGACGCGGAGTCCGTCGGGCAGGTCGGGGGGTCCGTCGGGTCGTCCGTCGGGCCCGTGGTGGGGCTCGTCGTCGGGGAATCGGTGGGCGAGGTCGTCGGTGAGGGGTTCCCCGACGGGGTCCCGATCGTGCCGCTGGCGGTCGCGGTCGGGGTGGGCGACTTCGTCGGCCTGGGCGAGGTGCTCGCGTTCGGGGACTTCGTCGGCCTGGGCGAGGCCGTGGGGGACGCGGAGGACGGCGGGTTCTCCCCCGTGTCGCTGCCCGCGCCGCCGACGTCGGGGACGGAGACGACGTCACCCTTGCCGAAGTGGTCGTACCAGGACAGGACGGTGTTCAGGTACGCGGTCGAGTTGTTGTAGCCCAGGATCGCCTGGTGCAGGTCGCGTTCGACGGACAGGTCCCGGTTGCCCGCGCACAGGTAGCGGCCGGCGGCGAGCGCCGCGTCGAATATGTTGTTCGGGTCGGTGGCGCCGTCGTCGTTGCCGTCGGCGCCCCAGGTCTGCCAGGTCGACGGGATGAACTGCATCGGGCCGACCGCGTGGTCGTGGACCTTGTCCCCGTCCCAGGCGCCGTTGTCGGTATCCGTTATCTTCGCGAAGCCGTTGCCGTCCAGGGTCGGGCCGATGATCGGTGAGATCGTGGTGCCCTCGGAGTCGACGTTGCCGCCCCGCGCCTGGTTGGACTCGACCTGGCCGATCGCGGCCAGCAGCTCCCAGCGCATGTTGCAGCCCGGGTCGCTGGCGGCGAGCGCCGTCTCGGCCCTGCGGTAGGCCTCCAGGACGGTCGCGGGCAGGCCCGTGCCGTCGGTGGTCACCGTGCCGGTGCCGGTGCCCGGAGTGGCGGAGGTGCCCGGAGTGGGGGTGTTGAGTGGCGGGAGCTCGGTGAAGTACTCCGACGAGTTGCCGTCGATGGGGTCGCCGGGAGGGGGCACGATCGGGGCGCCGGCACTGGTGTTGAGGATGCCCGGCAGCAGTCCGGGAGCCTGGGAACCCGTCAGCGCCGCCATGGCCGCGGCGGCAACCGCGGTGCCCGCGACTCCCCTGCGGATCCGCCGTCCGTACCGCGCTCGCATACCCGTTGCCCCTCCCGAAAGCCGCGTCGCCCGTCTCCCTGCGTGGCAACCCTGGTGACCCTACGACAACTTCCTGAAAGGAGCCACCGTCCCGCAGGTCGCATACTGATCGGACCGATGTGTTCCGGAAGAGGTTGCATGCCGTTCACGATGAGTCATGCGTTGGCTGTGCTGCCGGGTCTGCGGCAGGACCGCGCCGGCACCGTACGGGGACGCGGCCCGCTCGTCGCGGCCGCCCTCGTCGCCGGCTCCTTCGCCCCCGACGTGCCCTTCTTCGCCGATTCCCTGGTGCGGGGCCTGTTCGGCTACGGGCAGCTCACCCACGCCCCCCTGGGCGTCGTCCTCGTGGACCCGGTCATCGCCGCCGGGCTGGTGGGCGGCTGGACGGTGCTGCGCGGCCCCCTGGTGGCCCTGCTGCCCGAGCACCGGCAGGCGGCCATCGCCGCCCTGGCGGGCGTCGGCGACCGCCTGCGGCCCTCGGCGCGCTCGGTCACGGCCTTGTGGGTGTCGGCCGTTGCCGGGGCGACGACCCACGTGGTCTGGGACGCCTTCACCCACCCCGGGCGGTGGGGCGTGCGCCTGCTGCCCGTGCTCGACCACGAGGTGCACGGCACCGCCCTGCACAAGTACGTCCAGTACGGCAGCTCGGCCGTGGCGCTGGCCCTGCTGGGCTGGTACGGGCTGCGCGCCCTGAGGGCCGTGCCCGAAGCGGCCGAAAACCGCCCCTCGCATGTGCCCCGGCTCTCGCAGCGGGCCCGGCGGCTCGCCCTGGCCGTCCTCGGCGCCACCACGGCCGGCGGAGCCGCCGTCCGGGCGGAGCAGTGGTACGGCGCGACCGGTGACGCCGCCGGGATGATCCCGGCCGGGCTCTTCGGCGCCGGGGCGGGGCTCGCCCTGGCCGCCGCGACCTGCGCCGGCGCGGTCCACCTCACGCACCGCGCCACCCGCCGCGACGGCCGGGGGGCCGGCGGTCAGTGGGCCGCCGACTCCCAGTCGGAACCGGCGCCCACGGAGACGTCCAGCGGCGCCCGCAACGGATAGGCGGCCGCCATCTCACGGCGGACCAGCTCCTCCACCGCGGCCCGCTCGCCCGGAGCCACCTCGACCACGATTTCGTCGTGCACCTGGAGCAGCAGCCGGGACCGCAGTCCCTCCCGGGCGAGCGCCGCGTCCACCTTCAGCATCGCGATCTTGACAATGTCGGCGGCCGAGCCCTGGATCGGCGCGTTGAGCGCCATCCGCTCGGCCATCTCGCGACGCTGCCGGTTGTCGCTGTTGAGGTCCGGCAGGTAACGGCGGCGGCCCATCAGCGTCTCGGTGTAACCCGTGACGCGCGCCTCCTCCACCACGCGCTGCAGATAGTCCCGCACCCCGCCGAACCGCTGGAAGTACGTCTCCATCAGGCCGCGCGCCTCGGCTGCCTCGATGCCCAGCTGCTGCGACAGGCCGAAGGCCGACAGCCCGTACGCCAGGCCGTACGACATCGCCTTGATCTTGCGGCGCATCTCGGCGTCCACCTGCTCCGGCGGCACCGAGAAGACGTAGCTGCCGACGGTGGTGTGCAGATCCTCGCCGGAGTCGAAGGCCGCGATCAGCCCCTCGTCCTCCGACAGGTGGGCCATCACCCGCAGTTCGATCTGGCTGTAGTCGGCGGTCAGCAGCGTCTCGTAGCCCTCGCCGACCACGAAGCCGCGGCGGATCGCCCGGCCCTCGTCGGTACGCACCGGCACGTTCTGCAGATTGGGGTCGGTCGACGACAGCCGGCCCGTGGCCGCCACGATCTGGCTGAACGTGGTGTGAATCCGCCCGTCCGGGGCGATCGTCTTGACCAGCCCCTCGACCGTCACCCGCAGCTTCGCCTGCTCCCGGTGCCGCAGCATGATCACCGGCAGCTCGTGCTCGGTCTGCGCCGCCAGCCACGCCAGCGCGTCAGCGTCGGTGGTGTAACCCGTCTTCGTCTTCTTCGTCTTGGGCAGCCCCAGCTCACCGAAGAGTACTTCCTGCAGCTGCTTGGGGGAGCCCAGGTTGAACTCGTGCCCGACCGCGGCGTGCGCCTCCTTCACCGCGAGCTGCACCTCGCCCGCGAACCGCTGCTCCAGGCGCTCAAGATGCTCGCGGTCCGCCGCGATGCCCGCCCGCTCCATCCGCGCCAGCAGCGCCGAGGTCGGCAGCTCCACCTCGCGCAGCAGCCGCAGCGCGCCGTCCTGCTCCAGCCGCGCGGCGAACGCGTCGCCCAGGTCCAGAACGGTGCGCGCCTGCACCATCAGGGCCTCGGACTCGGCCTCGTCGTCGGCGCCGAAGGCCAACTGGCCGTCCTCACCGCCCGCGGGGGCCAGCTCCCGCCCCAGGTACTCCACCGACAGGTCGTCCAGCGCGAACGAGCGGCGCCCCGGCTTCACCAGATACGCGGCCAGCGCCGTGCACATCGCGACCCCGTCCACGCTCCAGCCGTGCTCGGCGAGCACCCGCATCGCGTTCTTGGCGTTGTGCAGCACCTTCGGCCGGGCGGCGTCCGCCAGCCACGCCGCGAAGGCCCGCTCGTCCTTCTCGTCCAGCGCCGCCGGGTCGAACCACGCCGCCGGCCCCTGTGCCGTCGCCAGCGCCACCTCGGACACGCTGCCCGCGCCCAGCGCCCACGCGTCGACCGTCGCCACGCCCAGCGTCCCGCCGGCGTGCTCCACCAGCCAGTCGGCCAGCTCGCCCGCGGCCAGCACCCGGCCCTCGACGGCGACGCCGCCGGCGACCTCGCGCGCGCCCTCCTGCGCGGCGCCAGGGTCGGCCGCGTACAGCCGCTCACGGAAGTTGGGGTGGCGGAACTCCAGGGTGTCCAGCACCACGTTGAGCGCGTCCCGGTCGTACGGCTGCCGCCCCAGCTCCTGCGGCCCGCACGGCAGCTCCACGTCCCGCACCAGCTCCGTCAGCCGGCGATTGCGCTTCACCGACTCCAGGTGGGCGCGCAGGTTCTCACCCGCCTTGCCCTTCACCTCGTCCGCGCGCTCCACGAGTTCCGCGAACGAGCCGAACTGGTTGATCCACTTGGCCGCGGTCTTCTCACCGACGCCCGGGATGCCCGGCAGGTTGTCGGACGGGTCGCCGCGCAGCGCCGCGAAGTCCGGGTACTGCGCGGGGGTCAGCCCGTACTTCTCCGCGACCTTCCCCGGGGTGAACCGGGTCAGCTCCGAGACGCCCTTGGTCGGGTACAGCACCGTGACGTGGTCCGAGACGAGCTGGAAGGAGTCGCGGTCACCGGTGACGATCAGCACCTCGTACCCCAGCGCCTCCGCCTGCGTCGCCAGTGTGGCGATCACATCGTCCGCCTCGTAGCCCTCCGTGGCGAAGCGCCGCACGTTCATCGTGTCCAGCAGCTCGCCGATCAGCGCCACCTGGCTGCGGAACTCGTCCGGCGTCGCGGACCGGGTCGCCTTGTACTCCGGGAACGCCTCCAGGCGCCACGTGCGCCGCGAGACGTCGAACGCGACCGCCAGATGCGTCGGCTGCTCGTCACGCAGCGTGTTCGCCAGCATGGAAGCGAAGCCGTACACCGCGTTCGTCGGCTGGCCGGTGGTGGTGTTGAAGTTCTCCACCGGCAGCGCGTAGAAGGCCCGGTACGCCAGCGAATGCCCGTCCAGCAGGAGCAACCGGGGCCGCTCACCCCCCTGGGGTGCCGTGCCGGTCGCTGTGTTCGTCTTCTCTGCCTTTGCTGCCACGTCCCCGATCCTCCCACGCCCGACTGACACTGCCGGTCCGCCGCCTGGTCGTGGCAGGATCGGAGCCATGGCAGGCAAAGCACCAGCAGGCGACCCCGTCCAGGACGCACCCGAGGTCAGCGCCCCGCAGCAGGCTGCTGCCGGGCTCCCCGCCATCGGGCACACCCTCCGCATCGCGCAGCGGCAGATGGGAGTGCGCCGCACCGCGCTCACCCTCCTCAAGGTCAACCAGAAGGACGGCTTCGACTGCCCCGGCTGCGCCTGGCCCGAGCCGGAGCACCGGCACACCGCCGAGTTCTGCGAGAACGGCGCCAAGGCCGTCGCCGAGGAGGCCACCCTGCGCCGGGTCACCCCGGACTTCTTCGCCGCGCACCCCGTCGCCGACCTCGCCCGGCGCAGCGGCTACTGGCTGGGCCAGCAGGGCCGTCTCACCCAGCCCATGTACCTGCCGGACGGCGCCGACCACTACGAGCCCGTCCCGTGGGAGCGCGCCTTCGAGATCGTCGCCGACGAGCTGAACGGCCTGGCGGGCCCCGACGAGGCCGTGTTCTACACCTCCGGCCGCACCAGCAACGAGGCCGCCTTCCTCTACCAGCTCTTCGCCCGCGAGTTCGGCACCAACAACCTGCCCGACTGCTCCAACATGTGCCACGAGTCGTCCGGCTCGGCGCTCGCGGAGACCATCGGCATCGGCAAGGGCAGCGTCCTGCTGGAGGACCTGTACCGCGCCGACCTGATCATCGTCGCCGGGCAGAACCCGGGCACCAACCACCCCCGCATGCTCTCCGCCCTGGAGAAGGCGAAGGAGAGCGGCGCGAGGATCGTCACGATCAACCCGCTGCCCGAGGCCGGCCTGCAGCGTTTCAAGAACCCGCAGACCCCCAAGGGCCTGGCCGGCGGCGGCACCCCGCTCGCCGACCTCTTCCTGCAGATCCGGCTCGGCGGCGACCAGGCCCTCTTCCGCGCCCTCAACAAGGCGCTTCTGGAGGCCGAGGACCAGGCCCCCGGCACCGTCCTCGACCAGGCCTTCATCGCCGGGCACACCCACGGCTTCGACGAGTGCGCCGCCGCGGCCCGCGCCACCGACCCCGACGAGGTGCTGCGCGTCACCGGGCTGCCGCAGTCCGACATCGACCGGCTGCTCGCCATGGTGCTCGACGCCAAGAGTGTCATCGTCTGCTGGGCCATGGGCCTCACCCAGCACAAGCACTCCGTGCCCACCATCAAGGAGGTCGTCAACTTCCTCCTCCTGCGTGGCAACATCGGCCGCCCCGGCGCCGGCGTGTGCCCCGTGCGCGGCCACAGCAACGTCCAGGGCGACCGCACCATGGGCATCTACGAGAAGCCGGCACCCGCCTTCCTCGACGCCCTGGAGAAGGAGTTCGGCTTCGCCCCGCCCCGCGAGCACGGCCTCGACACCGTCGCCGCCATCCGCGCCCTGCGCGACGGCGACGCCAAGGTGTTCTTCGCCATGGGCGGCAACTTCGTCGCCGCCTCACCCGACACGAACGTCACCGAGGCCGCCATGCGCCGCGCGCGCCTCACCGTGCACGTGTCCACCAAGCTCAACCGCTCCCACGTGGTCACCGGCGCCCGCGCCCTGATCCTGCCCACCCTGGGCCGCACCGAGAGGGACGTCCAGGCGGCCGGCGAGCAGTTCGTCACCGTCGAGGACTCCATGGGCATGGTGCACGCCTCCCGCGGCGGCCTGGAGCCCGCGGGCCCCTTGCTGCTGTCCGAGCCGGCCATCATCTGCCGCCTCGCCCGCGCCGTCCTCGGCCCGGACAGCCGGGTGCCCTGGCAGGAGTTCGAGGGCGACTACGACCGGATCCGCGACCGCATCTCCCGCGTGATCCCCGGCTTCGACGACTTCAACGTCAAGGTGCGCCGCCCCGGCGGCTTCACCCTCCCGCACGCCCCGCGCGACTCCCGCCGCTTCCCCACCGCCACCGGGCTCGCCAACTTCACCGCCGCGCCCCTGGAGTACCCCCACGTGCCCGAGGGCCGGCTGCTGCTGCAGACGCTGCGCTCGCACGACCAGTACAACACCACCATCTACGGCCTCGACGACCGCTACCGCGGCATCAAGGGCGGCCGCCGCGTCGTCCTGGTCCACCCCGACGACGCCGCCGCCCTCGGCTTCGCCGACGGCGCCTACACCAACCTGGTCAGCGAGTGGACGGACGGCACCGAACGCCGCGCCGAGGGCTTCCGGGTGGTCCACTACCCGACGGCCCGCGGCTGCGCCGCCGCCTACTACCCGGAGACCAATGTGCTGGTCCCGCTCGACCACACCGCCGACACCAGCAACACCCCTGCGTCCAAGTCCGTCGTCGTCCGGCTGGAACAGACCACCCCGGTCGGCGGTCCCCACTGACCGTCCGGTAGAAAACGGGCCAGTACACCGAACGACGACGATCGGAGCCACCGTCCATGGGCGAGCAGACCAGCACCAGCCTTTTCTCCCCGGAGGTCATCGAGCAGTACGCCGGACTCGGCGTCGACCTGGTGGCGCTGTTCTCCGCCGGCGACCTCGGCTCCCGCATGGGCATCGAGATCGTCGAGGCGTCCGCGGAGCGCGTCGTGGGCACCATGCCCGTCGAGGGGAACACCCAGCCCTATGGGCTCCTCCACGGCGGCGCCTCCGCCGTCCTGGCCGAGACCATGGGCTCCATCGGCGCCATGCTGCACGGCGGCCCCGGCAAGCTCGCCGTCGGGGTCGACCTCAACTGCACCCACCACCGCGGCCTGCGCTCCGGCAAGGTGACCGGGATCGCCACCCCCGTCCACCGCGGCCGCTCCTCCGCGACCTACGAGATCGTCATCAGCGACGAGCAGGACCGCCGGGTCTGCTCCGCCCGCCTCACCTGCATGCTGCGCCCGGCCACGCCCGCCGCCCCGGGCACCGTCACCCCCTGACGCACGGCCGTCGCGAACGCCGCACACACGCGGAACGGCCCCCGGTATCCTCCGGGGGCCGTTCCGCGTACCAGGTGACGCCGAACGCTACGCCGCACCCTCACCGAGGTATGCGGCACGCACGCGCGGGTCGGACAGCAGGGCCGAGGCGGCGTCCTCCATGACGATCTCGCCCGTCTCCAGCACATAGCCGCGGTCGGCCAGCTGCAGCGCCTGGGAGGCGTTCTGCTCCACCAGCAGCACCGTGGTGCCCTGGTCGTTGATCTCCTTGATGATCTCGAAGATCTGCTGGACGATCAGCGGCGCCAGACCCATCGACGGCTCGTCGAGCAGCAGCAGATTCGGGCGGCCCATCAGGGCCCGGCCGATGGCCAGCATCTGCTGCTCACCGCCGGACAGGGTGCCCGCCAGCTGCGTACGCCGCTCCGCCAGGCGCGGGAAGAGGGTCAGCACGCGGTCCAGGTCGTCCTTGGGGACGCCCTTGAACCGGTACGCACCCATCTCCAGGTTCTCCAGCACCGTCATCACCGGGAAGACCCGGCGGCCCTCCGGGGACTGGCCGATGCCGAGCTCCACGACCTTGTGCGCCGGAACGCCGTCGATCCGCTCGCCGCCCAGCCGCACCTCGCCGTGACGGGGCTGCAGCAGACCGGAGATCGTGCGCAAGGTGGTGGTCTTGCCGGCGCCGTTCGCGCCCAGCAGGGCCACGACCTCGCCCTGCCGGACCGTCACGTTAATGCCCTTCAGCGCCTGGATGGCGCCGTAGAACACCTGCAGGTCGACCAGCTCCAGCATCGCCGGGGCCTCGGTGACGGAACCAGCCGTCGCCTTCTCGAACTCGGCGGCCTCGGTCATCGGCCCTCCTCCTCGGACTCACGCGGCGCGGGGACTTCCGGAGCATCGGCCGCGTGGTGGGACTCGACGATCTCCACCATCTCCGCGACGGCCTCCACGGCCTCCTCGTCGGCCGCACCCAGGTACGCCTCGATCACCGCGGGATCGCGCTGCACCTCCTCGGGCAGACCCTCGGCGATCACCTTGCCGAAGTTGAGCACCATGACACGGTCCGCGACCGACATCACGAGCTTCATGTCGTGCTCGATCAGCAGCACACTGACGCCCAGGTCCCGGTTGATCCGGCGGATCAGCTGCTCCAGCTCCAGCTTCTCCGTCGGGTTAGTACCGGCCGCCGGCTCGTCCAGCAGCAGCACCTTCGGGTCGGTCGCCAGCGCCCGGGCGATCTCCAGACGCCGCTGGTCACCGTAGGAGAGGCCGGCGGCGAGCTCGTTGTGCTTGCCCGACAGGCCCACGTACGACAGCAGTTCCTGCGCCCGCTGGTCGCTGGCCTTCTCGTCCCGGCGCGCCCACGGCAGGCCCAGCATGATCGAGATCGCTCCCGACTTCTGCCGCGACTCCGCCGCGATCTTGACATTCTCCAGCGCCGTCAGGGCGCTGAAGAGCCGGATGTTCTGGTACGTACGGGCCACACCGTAACGGTTCACCAGGTAGGGCTTGGTGCCGAGCAACTTGTGCTCCGCACCGCCCTCCTCGTGGAAGGTGATCGCGCCCTCCTGCGGGACGTACACACCCGTCAGGGAGTTGAACAGCGAGGTCTTGCCCGCGCCGTTCGGGCCGATCACCGCGAGGATCTCGCCCCGCCGCATCGTCAGGTTGACGTCCGAGAGGCTGGTGAGACCACCGAACCGCAGCGTCACGCCACGGGCCTGCAGCACCGTCCCGCCGGTCTGCGCGGGCTCCACGCCCGCGTCCTTCACCGCGTTCACGACTTCACTCCTCCCGCCGGCTCGGTCATCGCATCGGCGTCACCGATGCCCGCCTCCGCCATGTGCAGCTCGCGCTGCCTGCGGCGGGAGGGGATCACACCCTGCGGACGGAAGATCATCATGATGACGAGCAGCGCACCCAGGTAGATGAAGCGGTCCTGCTCCGGGACGTAGTCGCGCAGCGCGTTCGGCAGCCACACCAGCAGCGCGGCACCGAACAGCACGCCCGCGATGGAGCCCATGCCGCCGAACACCACGTACGCCAGCGCGAGCACCGACAGCACGATGGTGAAGTTCTCCGGGTTGATGAAGCCGACCTTGCTGGAGTACACCACGCCCGCCAGACCCGAGGTCGACGCACCGATCGCGAACGCCAGCAGCTTGTACCGGACGGTGTTGATGCCCGTCGCCGAGGCGGCCACCTCGTCCTCCCGGATCGCCGTCCAGGTCCGGCCGATCCGCGAGTGCTCCAGGCGGTTGTACAGGAAGATCAGCACCACCAGGAAGAACAGCAGCAGGTACCAGTACGGCAGCGGGTCCAGCGTCCAGTCGTAGTTGATCGGACCGATGTGGATCGACGGGTGCGGGATGCCGATGACACCACGCGAACCGTTGGTGAACCCGTCCGAGTTCTTGGCGACCAGGTACACGATCTCGTGGAAGCCCAGCGTCACGATCGCCAGGTAGTCACCGCGCAGCCGCAGCGTCGGGGCGCCCAGCAGCACACCGGCGATCAGGCAGGTGACGATGGCGAACGGGATCGACTCCAGCGCGCCCACCGTGAACGGCGGCTTCACCGGCATGTGGCCGGTCCAGAAGGCACAGGAGTACGCGCCGATCGCGTAGAAGGCGATGAAGCCCAGGTCCAGCAGACCGGCCCAGCCGACCACCACGTTCAGACCGACCGCGATGATCATGAAGATCCCCATCTGCGTGACGAGGACCTCCTGCCAGAACAGGCTGGTGTTGGCGGGGATGACGATCGCCAGCACCAGGACGAGCACCAGGGCGCCCAGCCGCAGCCAGCCGTTGGACCGGAACATCGCCCGGGTCGGCTCCAGCGACTTGTTGACGCCCTGCGCGCCCTGCCGGGCCGCCTGGCGCACCGGAGCACCGAACTCCACCAGCGCCCACACACCCACCAGGATGGCGATGCAGATGTACAGCCGCGCCGACTCGAAGGCGCCGGTGAAAGCCGACAACTTCTCCGCCGGGTTGCCGTCCTCGCCCGTCATCAGCGCGAGGATGAAGCCCAGCGCCACCATGCCGAGCAGGCGGGTCCAACGGGGCTCCTGGTACCACGCCTTGCGGCGCAGCTTCGCCACGTCCACCGAGAAGGACTTGGAAGCGGTCGCGTCGCTCATGCCGACCTCCCCAGACGCTCGCCCATGATGCCCGTCGGACGGAACATCAGCACCAGGATCAGGACCACGAACGCGGTCACGTCGATCCACTGGGTGCCGAAGAGCGGGGAGCTCAGGTTCTCGACGATGCCCAGCAGCAGGCCGCCCAGCATCGCGCCACGGATGTTGCCGATGCCGCCCAGCACCGCCGCGGCGAAGGCCTTGATGCCCGGCAGGAAGCCCACCGTGAACCAGACCTGGCCGGAGATGCCGAAGCCGTACAGGAAGCCGGCCGCACCACCCAGCAGACCGCCGATGATGAACGTACGGGAGATGATCTTGTCGATGTCGACACCCATCAGACCCGCCGTCTCGGCGTCCTGCGCGACGGCCCGGATGCCCGCACCCATCTTCGTGCGGTTGACGACCAGGTCCAGACCGATCATCATCGCGACCGCGGAACCGATGATGATCAGCTGCGTGATCTTCACCGGGGTGCCGAAGACGCTGAAGACCTCACCGTTGGTGTACAGCTCCGGCATCGGCACGGGGTTGCGGCCCCACAGCTTGCCCGCCAGGTTGTACAGGAAGAACGACGCGCCGATCGCGCTGATCAGGAAGACCAGCTTCGGGGCGTTGCGCTTGCGCAGCGGCTTGTACGCCGCCTTCTCCAGCCCGAACGCGGTCAGTGCTCCGACCAGGGCGCCGGCGATCATGCCGACGATCACCCAGACGACGGAGGTGAACCCGTGCGGGGACTGCGGGGCGAGCTCGGAGAGCACGACGAGCGAACCGAAGCCGCCCATCATGAAGACCTCGCTGTGGGCGAAGTTGATGAGCTGGAGCACGCCGTAGACCAGGGTGTACCCGATCGCGATGACGGCGTACATGGAGCCCGTCGTCAAGCCTGGGATGAAGTAGTCCCAGAAGTTGTGGAAGAGATTCATGCTGCGTGGGAATCCTTGCTGAAGCCGGTGAAGGGCGGCGAAGACGCGTCCGGCACGACGATGGGGAGCGCGGGGCGGCGGCCGGAATCGGTGCCGCGCCCCACGCCCCCCACCTCAGGTGCCGGTTGCCGGATCAGCCGTTGCTGAGGGTGGCAACGTCACCCAGGTAGCCGATCTTGCCGTCGGCGACCTGGTACAGGTACACGTTCTTGATCTTCAGCTCACCCTTGTCGTCGAAGGAGAACTCCTTGGTCAGGCCCTTGTAGTTGACACCCTTCAGGGCCGCCAGCAGCTTCTCGCGCGTGACGTCCTTGCCGAGCTTCTTCATCTCGGAGATGACCAGGTTCGCGATGTCGTACGACTCGGCCGAGTAGGTGCCCGGAGGCGTGTTGAACTTCTTGGTGTACGCCTCGGTGAACGCCTTGGTGCTCTCGTTCTTCGTGGCGTCGGTGCACGGGCAGGTCAGGAACCAGTTGTCGGCCGCGGCGCCGGCCAGCTCCACGAACTTCGCGTCGTTGGAACCGTCACCCGAGATGCCGATACCCTTGAAACCGCCGTCGGCCAGCTTCTTGGCGAAGGGCGCCAGGTCCGCGTAGTAACCCGCGTAGATCAGCGCGTCGGCCTTCGAGTTGACGACCTTCGTCGCGGCAGCGGTGTAGTCCGGGGTCTTCGCCGGGACGGAGTCCGTCTCCACCGTGACACCCGCGGCCTTCAGGCTGTCGATCGCGACCTTCGCCAGACCGACGCCGTACTCGCTCTTGTCGTCGATGACGAAGACCTTCTTGGCCTTCTCCTTCTTCGACAGGTACTCGGCCATGCCGGCACCCTGCTCGTTGTCGTTCGGAGCACCGCGCAGGAACGAGGTGAAGCCCTGGCTCGTCAGGTCCGGGTTGGTCGCCGACGGCGACACCGCGGCGAGCTGCGCCTGGGCGTACAGGCCACCCGAGGCCTTCGTCGGGCCGGAGAACGCCGGGCCGACGACGGCGACGACGCTGGTGTCACCGATGAGCTTCTGGGCGGCAGCGGGCGCCTGGTCCGGCAGACCCTGGTCGTCACCGTCCACGACCTTCAGCGTGAAGGGCAGGTCGCCCTTCTTGTTGGCCTCTTCGACGGCCAACTTCACGCCGTTGTCCTCGTTGATGCCCAGCGCGCTGTTGTCGCCGGACAGCGGCCCCTGGAAGCCGATGGAGAACGTCGGCTTGCCGCCGCCCTTGCCGCTGTCGTCCTTGCCGCCACCGCACGCGGTGAGTGCAAGAGCGCCAACTGCCACCGGGATAGCAAACTTGACGAACTTCTTGTTGAGCACTACGACCCCCTGGAGCCGCCCAATGAGATTACGAGTCGGCGGGCCGTAGGCCCTCCGGATTGCGACCGCGTGAACATCACGCGGGTTGGCGGGAATGTAATCCGCTGATCAGGCACACAGATAGGTCGTAGGAAGATATGTGATCGGACGGTGACCTGGGTCATGTGCCGGAAACAGAACGGTCCTTACCGGTAACCGGACGACCCGAGGGGGAGAGATGCAGTCAAAGGTCCGATTTAGCGGCCTTTTGCGACGGCCGGCCCGCCGACCCGCGCTGACCGCCCTGGCCGGAGCGCTCGCCGGAGCCACGGTAGCGGCCCTCACCGCCGCCGCGATATGGCCCCACCCTTCCCCGTCCGCGGCCGGCCAACCCCTCCGTCAGCTCGAAATCCCCCTCGACGCACCCGCCGTCAAGGCGGGGAACCTCGAATTCCGCGCCCTCGCCCTGCGTTGCGGCATCGCCGTCATCGTCGGCACCCACGCCGAACACCCCGCCAAAGGCCGCCTCTGCCGCATACGCGTCCTCGTCACCGTCGACGACTCCGTCAGCGCACGCCTCGACAACGACCTCCACCGCCTCGTCCTCGCCGACGGCAGCCGGCACCCCATGGACTGGGAGGCCATGCAGATCAAGCGCCAGCCGCTCACCATCGACATCGGCGCCCACGACAGCGCCCAGTACGACCTGTGGTTCGACATCCCCCGCGACGCCGCCGTCCACCACCTCGCCGTCACCAACGACAAAGGGATGCCCGCATCGGACATCCCCCTGCCACAACGCGACTGGCCCGACCACTCGGCCTGAACGGCCGCCGGCCGGAACCAGCCCCCGGCCGACGCTACTTGGCGCCGCCGTCCACCTCGTCCAGCACGGCCTGAGCCACCGCCTGCATCGTCATCCGGCGGTCCATCGACGTCTTCTGGATCCACCGGAAAGCGGCCGGCTCGGTCAGCCCGTACTTCGTCTGCAGGACGCTCTTCGCCCGGTCCACCAGCTTCCGGGTCTCCAGCCGCAGACTCAGGTCCGCGATCTCCTCCTCCAGCGCCCGCAGCTCCGTGAAGCGCGACACCGCCATCTCGATCGCGGGGACGACATCGCTCTTGCTGAAGGGCTTCACCAGGTAGGCCATGGCGCCCGCGTCCCGGGCCCGCTCCACCAGCTCGCGCTGCGAGAAGGCGGTCAGCATCAGCACCGGCGCGATCTTCTCCTTGGCGATCCGCTCGGCGGCGGAGATGCCGTCCAGCACGGGCATCTTCACGTCCAGGATCACCAGATCCGGCCGCAGCTCCTCGGCGAGCTTCACGGCCGTCTCGCCGTCCCCCGCCTCGCCGACGACGGAGTAGCCCTCCTCCTCGAGCATCTCTTTCAGGTCGAGCCTGATCAGCGCCTCGTCCTCGGCGATCACCACGCGGGTGGTCTGCGGCGGTACGTGCGACTGCTCGTCGACGTGCTCGTGCTCGGGCTCGGCGGCGCTCACGGGACTCCTCGTTCCAGGGCAGGTGCTGCGTTTAGAGCCTACCTAGCTGCGGTGCCGACTTCCCACACGGTACGCTGTGATCCGCAACTAGCCGGGTTGATGGAATCGGCAGACATGATCGCCTCAAAAGCGATTGCCCGAAAGGGCGTGCGGGTTCAAGTCCCGCACCCGGCACACCTCAACGAATCCTCGTTCGTGTGAACGTTCACTGTTTGTCAGTGCGACAGGTGCGCCTTGCGCAGAGTAGTGGCATGGTCGCACACGGGAACGAATTGCGTCATCAGGCAGTCGCCTTGTGCCGTGCTGGTGTAAGAAACGCCGAAGTGGCTCGCAGGCTCGGAGTACCGCTGGGCACCGTCGGCTACTGGCTGCATCTCGACCGAGCCGAACGCGGTGAATGCCCTGGGCGGCCTGCCCCGTCATGCCCCCGCTGTGACGGCTCCACACTCGACGAGGCTGCCTACTCGTACCTGCTCGGCCTCTATCTCGGTGACGGCCACATCATCCAGTACTCCCAGCATCGCGTGCCCAGCCTCATGATCACCTGCTCGGAGGAGTGGCCTGGTCTCATGGACGAGGCCGAAAGGGCGATGCGGGCCGTCTTCCCGCAGAACAAAACGTGCCGCGTGCGCAGAACCGGGTGCCGCAACGTCAAGGTCTACTCGAAGCACCTGTGGTGCATGTTCCCGCAGCATGGCGCGGGCAGGAAACACGAGCGCCGCATCGTGCTGGAGCCATGGCAGCAGGCCGTCGTGGACGGGCATCCGTGGGAGTTCATCCGGGGGCTCATCCATTCCGACGGGTGCCGCATCACCAACTGGACCACGCGGACCGTGGCCGGGGAGCGCAAGCGCTACGAGTACCCGCGGTACTTCTTCACCAACAAGTCCGGCGACATCCGCGAGCTTCTCTCCGACACGCTCGACAAGGTCGGCGTGGAATGGAAGGTCACCCGGCGCGGCAAGGACCCGTACAACATCTCGGTCGCCCGCCGGGAGTCCGTCGCGCTCATGGACCGCTTCATCGGCCCGAAGTATTGAGGCGCGCCTTCGTGTGCCGGGTGGCGACCGCCGTCGTGGGGTCCTCGGGCCAGGGGTGCTTGGGGTAGCGGCCGCGCAGTTCCGCGCGCACCGCGCGGTAGCCGTCGCGCCAGAAGGAGGCGAGGTCGGCGGTGACGGCGGCGGGGCGGCCGGCGGGGGAGAGGAGGTGGACGAGGAGGGGGACGCGGCCGCCGGCGATACGCGGGGTGGCGGTCCAGCCGAAGAGCTCCTGGAGCTTGGCGGCGAGGACGGGACGGTCGTCGTCGTAGGAGATGCGGACCCGGGAGCCGGAGGGGATCTCCAGGCGCTCCGGGGCGAGTTCGTCCAGGCGGGCGGCGTCGCCGGCGGCCCAGGGCAGGAGGCGGCCCAGGGCCGCGGCGGCGTCGACGCGGGCGAGGTCGGCGCGGCGGTGGGCGGTGGCGAGTTCGGGGGCGAGCCAGTCGTCCGCGCGGGAGAGCAGGGCCTCGTCGGAGACGTCGGGCCAGGGGGCGCCGATCTCGCGGTGGAGGAAGGCGAGGCGCCGGCGCAGGGTGTCGGCGTCGCGGGTCCACCTCAGCAGGCGCGGTCCCTCGCGGCGGAGGCCGTCGAGGAGGGCGGTGCGCAGTTGTGCGGGGTCGGGGTCGGCGAGGGGGCGGGCGGTGAGGGTGATCGCACCGAGGCGGTCGGTGTGCTGGGCGGTGACGTCGCTGTCGGTCCAGGTGACCTCGTCGTTCTCGGTGAGCAGGGGCGCGGCCGCGGTGCGGGCGGTGTCCTCGTCGATGGCCGCGGCGAGGCGTACGCGGGCGGAGGGGGAGCCGACGGGGCGGTCGGCCACGGCGATGGCGAGCCACTGGGGGGTGCCGAGTCGGGTGCCGTCGGCCAGGTCGGCGGCGGTGCCGGAGGCCATCAGGTAGCCGGAGCGGGAGCCGGAGCCGGAGCCAGGGCCCGCCACCGTGCCCGCGCGGCGGCGGGCGACGCGTTCGGGGAAGGCGAGGGCGGTGACGAGGCCGGCGGCGGTGTCGTCGGTGAGCGCGGTGGCGGGGTGGTCGGGGGCCGCGGCGGCGAGCCGGCGAGCTTCCCGGCGCCAGCGGTCGGCGTGGGCGTCGCGGGAGCGGCGGGCGGTGCGCCAGGCGGCGGCGAGGTCGTCGCCGTGTTCGCGCGGGGGCTGTTCCGACAGCAGGGCGACGATGTCGGCGGCCCTGCGGGTGCCGGTGTGGGGGGCGCCGTCGAGCAGGGCGCGGGCGAGGCGGGGGTGGAGGCCGATGCGGGCCATGCGGTCGCCGCGGTCGGTGGTGCGGCCGCCTTGACGGAGGGCGCCGATGGCCGTGAGGACGTCGTGGGCGGCGGCCAGGGCGCCGGGCGGGGGTGGGTCGAGGAGGGCGAGCCCGGTGGCGTCGGGGTCGCCCCACGCGGCTGCCTGAAGGGCGAAGGGGGTGAGGTCGGCGACGGTGATCTCGGGGGAGGGGAAGCGGGGCCGGGCGGTGTCCTCGGCCTCGTGCCAGCAGCGGTAGGCGGTGCCGGGGGCCTCGCGTCCGGCGCGTCCGGCGCGCTGGGCGGCGGTGGCGAGGGAGGCCCGGACGGTGGTGAGGGAGCCGAGTCCGCGGGCGTGGTCGGTGCGGGGTTCGCGGGCGAGGCCGGAGTCGACGACGACCCGTACACCGGGGACGGTGAGGCTGGATTCGGCGACGGAGGTGGCGAGGACGACGCGGCGCCGGGTGCCGTCGCCGCCGCGGAGCACGGCGTCCTGGACGGCGGCGGGTGCCTGGCCGTGGAGCTGGAGGACCTCGGCGTCCGTGCCGGCGAGCAGGCCCGCGACACGGGCGATCTCGCCGGTGCCGGGGAGGAAGCAGAGGACGTCGCCGTGGGCGGTGCGCAGGGCGGTGCGGACGGTGGCGGCGACGTGGTCGAGGAACGCGGGGTCGACGCGCGTGCCGTGCGGTGGGCGGATGCCCTGCGGCGGCGGTACGTGCGTGACGGTGACGGGGTGGAGGCGGCCTTCGGCCTGGACGACGGGTGCGTCGCCGAGCAGCCGGGACCAGGCGTCGGCGTCTGTGGTGGCGGAGGCGGCGACGATGCGCAGGCCGGGGCGGAGGGTGGCGCGCACGTCGAGCAGGAAGGCCATGGCGGTGTCGGCGTCGAGGTGGCGCTCGTGGCACTCGTCGAGGAGCACGGTGGTGGTGCCGGGGAGTTCCTGGTCGCGCTGGAGCCGCTGGAGGAGGACTCCGGTGGTGACGACTTCGACGACGGTGGCGGGGGAGACCCTGCGGTCGCCGCGTACGGTGTGGCCGACACGGCCGCCCGGCTCCTCGCCGAGGAGCCAGGCCATGCGGCGGGCGGCGGCTTTGGCGGCCATGCGGCGTGGTTCGGCGACGACGACGGTCCGGCGGGGCCGGTCGTCGAGCAGTCCGGCGAGGGCGAGCGGGACGAGGGTGGTCTTGCCGGTGCCGGGCGGGGCGGCCAGGACGGCGCAGCCGTGGCTGTCGAGGGCGTCGTGGAGGGCGGGCAGGGCGGTGCGCACCGGGAGCGCGGCGAGGGCGTCCTCGCGGAGGCCCGCGGGTCGGGGGGTCACGGGGCGACGCAGACGAAGATCGCGGTACCGGGGATGACGTGGCCGCGCAGCGGGGACCAGCCGCCCCATTCCGCGGTGTTCCAGGCGGGCCACTCGGGTTCGACGAGGTCGACGAGGTGGAAGCCGGCGGCGGCGAGTTCGCGGACGCGGTCGCCGAGGGTGCGGTGGTGTTCGACGTAGACGGCGTGCCCGGTCTCGTCCTGTTCGACGTAGGGGGTGCGGTCGAAGTAGGAGGCGGAGGCGGTGAGCCCCTCGGGGCCGGGTTCGTCGGGGAAGGCCCAGCGGATGGGGTGGGTGACGGAGAAGACCCAGCGGCCGCCGGGGCGCAGGACGCGCCGGACCTCGCGCATGACGTGGGCGGTGTCGGCGATGAAGGGGAGGGCGCCGTAGGCGGAGCAGACGTGGTCGAAGGAGGCGTCGGCGAAGGGGAGGGCGCCGGCGTCGGCCTGGATGAGGGGGAACGCCGGGGCGGGAGGGGCGGAGGTGGACGCGGTGCGTGCGTCGTCGATGCGGCGGGCGTGCTGGAGCTGGCGGTGGGAGAGGTCCAGGGCGACGGGCCGGGCGCCCTGCGCGGCGAGCCAGCGGGAGCACTGGGCGGCGCCGGCGCCGATCTCCAGGACGGCCGCGCCCTTCAGTCCGGCGGTGGGTCCGAGGAGGTGGAGCTCGTCCTCGGTTGCTCCTTCCGGGCCCCAGACGAAATCGGCGTCCCCGAGGAACTCTCCATGATCGTTCTGGTATTCGTCGGCGTTGCGGTCCCACCATCCGCGGTTGGCTCGACTGCTCTCCGTGGTGCCCGCGACACGGCGCGTGGCCTCGGGTTCTTCGGGATCGGGCCGGGGGGCCGGTGCTTGGATCATCGCGCTGCTCGTCGTACCCTCTGTGGTGACCTGTGGCTGCGGTGCCGCCGCTGCACGTCCATGTACCAGTGCCCGGTACGGGGTGTTACGCCCGTGGTGTGCTCTTCGTGCATTGACCGTGCCCGGCTGCCCCCGTATGCTACAAGTTGCGCTGCGAGCCTGCGCGCCTCGGACGGAGCAGGCTGCGCTCACATCTGTTGTAAACCTCTCGGCCTTGCGGGCTGTCCGGAATCGGCAGGAGCGAAACGGGCTTACGGCGTAGCAGTACCTACGACTTCATGTCCGTACCGGAGCCCTTTTCCTAATGACGAGCAGCACCGAGGCCCAGGCCCCTCGTACCACCCCGCAGGTGGCGGTCAACGACATCGGTTCCGAGGAAGCCTTCCTCGCCGCGATCGACGAGACGATCAAGTACTTCAACGACGGCGACATCGTCGACGGCGTCATCGTGAAGGTCGACCGGGACGAGGTCCTGCTCGACATCGGTTACAAGACCGAGGGTGTCATCCCCTCGCGCGAGCTTTCGATCAAGCACGACGTCGACCCCAACGAGGTCGTCGCCGTGGGCGACGAGATCGAGGCCCTGGTCCTCCAGAAGGAGGACAAGGAGGGCCGTCTGATCCTGTCCAAGAAGCGCGCCCAGTACGAGCGCGCCTGGGGCACGATCGAGAAGATCAAGGAAGAGGACGGCATCGTCACCGGTACCGTCATCGAGGTCGTCAAGGGTGGTCTCATCCTCGACATCGGCCTCCGCGGCTTCCTCCCCGCCTCCCTGGTCGAGATGCGCCGTGTCCGCGACCTCCAGCCGTATGTCGGCAAGGAGCTCGAGGCCAAGATCATCGAGCTGGACAAGAACCGCAACAACGTGGTCCTCTCCCGCCGTGCCTGGCTGGAGCAGACCCAGAGCGAGGTCCGCCAGACCTTCCTCACCACCCTCCAGAAGGGCCAGGTGCGCTCCGGCGTCGTCTCCTCCATCGTCAACTTCGGTGCCTTCGTGGACCTGGGTGGCGTGGACGGCCTGGTGCACGTGTCCGAGCTGTCCTGGAAGCACATCGACCACCCCTCCGAGGTCGTCGAGGTCGGCCAGGAGGTCACGGTCGAGGTCCTGGACGTCGACATGGACCGCGAGCGCGTCTCGCTGTCGCTGAAGGCGACCCAGGAAGACCCGTGGCAGCAGTTCGCCCGGACCCACCAGATCGGCCAGGTCGTCCCCGGCAAGGTCACCAAGCTGGTGCCGTTCGGTGCGTTCGTCCGCGTGGACGAGGGCATCGAGGGTCTGGTCCACATCTCCGAGCTGGCCGAGCGCCACGTGGAGATCCCGGAGCAGGTCGTCCAGGTCAACGACGAGATCTTCGTCAAGGTCATCGACATCGACCTCGAGCGTCGTCGCATCAGCCTCTCGCTGAAGCAGGCCAACGAGTCCTTCGGTGCCGACCCGGCCTCGGTCGAGTTCGACCCGACCCTGTACGGCATGGCCGCGTCCTACGACGACCAGGGCAACTACATCTACCCCGAGGGCTTCGACCCCGAGGCCAACGACTGGCTCGAGGGTTACGAGAAGCAGCGCGAGGAGTGGGAGCGCCAGTACGCCGAGGCGCAGGCCCGCTTCGAGCAGCACCAGGCGCAGGTCATCAAGTCCCGCGAGGCGGACGCCGAGGCCGCGGCCGCGGCCGGCGAGGCGGCTCCGGCCGGCCCGGCCGGTGGCTCGTACTCCTCGGAGTCCGGCGACCAGTCCGGCGCCCTCGCGTCGGACGAGGCGCTGGCCGCGCTCCGCGAGAAGCTGGCCGGCGGCCAGAGCTGATCGCAGGGCGTATCGCCCACGCACCACGGAAGGACCCGCTCTCCCCTGGAGGGCGGGTCCTTCCGCGTTCGTTCGCCAAGTCCGGGCGGGAATGCGCGGGCCGTACGGGCCGTTGCACCCAGAGTTGACGAAGACCGAGGGAAGGGTGCGCAGTGCTGGATCCGCAGGGGCTGTACGCATACGAGCCGGGCGGGGCAGAGGCGGTCGACGAGGCGTTCGGTGAGACCGGACCCGTGCTGCTGTACCACTTCGACGGGTACATCGACGCCGGGGAGACCGGTGCGCAGGTCGTCGAGGAGCTGCTGGAGCGGCAGGAGCACCAACTGGTGGCGCGTTTCGACGCGGACCGCCTGGTTGACTACCGGGCGCGCCGTCCGCTGATGACCTTCAAGCGCGACCGCTGGTCGGGGTACGAGGCCCCGCAGATCGCGCTGCGGCTGGTCCGGGACAGCACGGGCTCGCCGTTCCTGCTGCTGTCGGGCCAGGAGCCGGACATCGAGTGGGAGCGTTTCGCCGCGGCGGTGGTGCAGATCGTGGAGCGTCTGGGCGTGCGGCTGGCCTTCAACTTCCACGGCATCCCCATGGGCGTACCGCACACCCGCCCGGTGGGGCTGACGCCGCACGGCAACCGGTTGGACCTGGTGCCGGGGCACCGCACCTGGTTCGACGAGGCGCAGGTGCCGGGCAGCGCCGAGTCGCTGATCGAGTACCGGCTGGCCGAGGCGGGCCGTGACGTGCTGGGTGTCGCCGCGCACGTACCGCACTACCTGGCACGTTCGGGTTACCCGGACTCGGCGCTGGCCGTGGTGGAGACGCTGACGGCCGCCACCGGCCTGGTGCTGCCGCAGGTGGCGCACGCGCTGCGGATGGAGGCGCACACCGTACGTGCCGAGATCGACCGGCAGGTCGCCGACGGCGACGCGGAGCTGGTCGCGGTGGTGCAGGGTCTGGAGAACCAGTACGACGCGCTGGCGGGCGGCAGCAGCCGGCAGAACCTGATCGCCGAGCCGGTCGAGCTGCCGTCGGCGGACGACCTGGCGGCGGAGTTCGAGCGTTTCCTGGCCGACCGCGAGGACGACGGCTCCTGACCCGGCTCGTGGGCGGACGGCGGCCCCGATAGTCTCGCGCCATGGTCAAGGTGGGGCTGACGGGCGGGATCGGGGCGGGCAAGAGCGAGGTGTCGCGATTGCTGGTCTCCTATGGGGCGGTGCTGGTCGACGCCGACCGGATCGCGCGCGAGGTGGTGGAGCCGGGCACACCCGGGCTGGCGGCGGTGGTAGCCGAGTTCGGTGAGGGGGTACTGGCCGCCGACGGCACCCTGGACCGGCCGAAGCTGGGCGCGATCGTCTTCTCCGACCCCGAGCGGCTGCGGGCGCTGAACGCGATCGTCCACCCCCTGGTCCGGGACCGCTCGGCGGCGCTGGAGCGGGCCGCGGGCACGGACGCGGTCGTCGTGCACGACGTGCCGTTGCTGGCCGAGAACGACCTGGCACCGCTGTACGACGTGGTCGTGGTGGTGGATGCCGCCCCCGAGACTCAGCTTGACCGGCTGGTGCGCCTGCGCGGCATGGCCGAGGAGGACGCCCGGGCCCGGATGGCGGCCCAGGCCACCCGGGAGCGGCGGCTGGCGATCGCCGACGTCGTGATCGACAACGACGGGCCGCTGGAGGCGCTGGAGCCCCAGGTCCGGCAGGTGTGGGAGCGGTTGCGTCAAAAGATCGTCAAGAGCTGATCCGGAACCACCCGGCGGGACGCCATCCCGCCGATCCGGCCGCTGCTCCCTGCTCCCTGCTCCGGCTCCGGCCGCCGAGCCCGCGCGGCCCGTCACCGAGGTCGACGGCGCGACGCCGCAGCCTCTGGAGGCGCCGAAGGGCCCGGCCGGGCCCACGGTGCCGACGGAACGGCGGCCGGCCGACGGGGAGGCCTGAGCGACCTCCGCGGCGTTCCGCAGGGGAATGCATATACGGATGGTGATGTTGGGTAGTTGTGACCTGTTGAGCGCCCGGGGAAGGAGGCGGCTGTGCCCGAGCAGAGCCCCGAGAACCACGTCATCGACTTCCGCGCGGCGGAGCAACTGCTGGCGGTCCGCGACGCCCGTGGGGCGGTGAAGCTGCTGGATTCGGTCATCGCCGCCCACCCGGAGAACACGGCCGCGCGGCTGCTGCGCGCCCGTGCCTTCTTCCTGTCCGCGCAGCTACGCCCCGCCGAGCTGGAGTTCCAGGTCGTCCTGGAGCGTGAGCCGGACAACGCGTACGCGCACTTCGCTCTCGGCCGCACCCTGGAGCGTTCCGGCCGTTCGGGGGAGGCGCTGCGGCACTTCCGGCTGGCGGCGGCGCTCGACCCCAAGCCCGACTACCTGCAAGCGGCCCGCTTCCCATACCCGGCGTGAGCCAGAATGGGGAGTTCGCCCGGTTTTACGCCGGGCGCCCCTCGCGTCACATTGATCCATATCGTCGCTCTCGTTACGGTTCCGGGGCACGTGTTCTGACGCAGCCTCAACTGTGGGGAGCCGGCCGTGACTCGAGTGACCAGGCGGATGCTGCTGGGTTCGGCCGCCGTGACCGCCGCGGGCGCGGTGTTCCCGGCGGGGGCGGCGGGCGCGACCATGGCCGGCGCCTTCGACACCGCTCCCGCGCGGGCCGCGCTGGGCCGGTTGCTGCCACGGCATGCGGGGCAGTTCCGGCTGACCGCGCAGGCCCGGGGGAACGGCGGCAAGGACGGCGGAGGGCCCGACCGCTTCCGGATCGCCGGCGCGCGGGGCCGGATCGAGGTGGCCGGGACGTCCCCGGCCACACTGCTGTGCGGTGTGCGCTGGTACCTCAAGCACGTGTGCGGCGTGGGCGTCTCCTGGGCGGGCGACAGTCTGGACGCCCTGCCCGCGACGCTCCCTGCGCCGCCCCCGGGCGGCATCACCCGGCGCGCCACCGTGCCGCACCGCTTCGTCCTCAACGACACCAACGACGGTTACACCGCCCCCTACGCCGACTGGCCGCGCTGGGAGCGCTTCATCGACGTACTCGCACTGCACGGCTGCAACGAGGTGCTGGTCGTCGCCGGTGCGGAGGCCGTCTACCGGCGCGTGCTGCGCGAGTTCGGCTACTCCGACCGGGAGGCCCTGGCCTGGCTGCCGGCCCCGTCGCACCAGCCGTGGTGGCTGCTGCAGAACCTGTCCGGGTACGGCGGCCCGTTGACTCCGGGCCTCGTCGACGCCCGCGCCGCACTGGGCCGCAGGATCACCACGCGGCTGCGCGAACTGGGCATGACCCCGGTGCTGCCGGGCTACTTCGGCACCGTCCCGGACGGCTTCGCCGGGCGCAACGCGGGGGCGCGCGTCGTCCCGCAGGGCACCTGGCACGGCTTCGCCCGCCCTGACTGGCTGGACCCGCGTACCGGTGCCTTCGGTGCCGTGGCGGCCTCCTTCTACCGGCACCAGAAGGAGCTCTTCGGCGAGGCCGCGTACTTCAAGATGGACCTGCTCCATGAGGGCGGCACCGCCGGCGGCGTGCCCGTGGCCGCGGCCGCCCGCGGCGTCCAGGCGGCGCTGCGTGCGGCGCACCCCCGCGCCACCTGGGTGATCCTCGGCTGGGAGAAGAACCCGCGGGCCGATCTGCTGGGAGCCGTCGACAAGGAGCGGATGCTCGTCGTGGACGGCGTCTCCGACCGGTTCGCCTCGGTCACCGACCGCGAGCGGGACTGGGCGGGCACCCCGTACGCCTTCGGCTCCATCCCCAACTTCGGCGGCCGGACGACGATCGGTGCCAAGACGCACGTGTGGGCGGACCGCTTCTTCAGCTGGCGGGACAAGCCCGGCAGCGCCCTGGTCGGCACCTGCTACCTCCCGGAGGCCGCCGAGCGCGACCCGGCCGCCTTCGAGCTGTTCTGCGAACTGCCCTGGCACGAACAGCGGGTGGACCTGCCGACCTGGTTCGACACCTACGCGCGGACCCGCTACGGCGCCGCGGACGGCCAGGCCCGCGTCGCCTGGCAGGCCCTGCGCCGCACCGCCTACCGGCACGACGCGCTGGAGCGCGCAGACGCCCACGACAGCCTCTTCACCGCCCGCCCCTCACTGACCGCCGACTCCGGCAGCGTGTACGCCCCCAACGCCCTCACCTACGATCCCGCCGGATTCGACACGGCGTTCGCCGCGCTGCTGGCGGTCTCCGCGGGGGCGCGTGACCGCGACGCCTACCGTTACGACCTGATCGACGTCGCCCGGCAGGCCGTCGCCAACCGCAGCCGGCAGCTGCTGCCGCAACTGCGTGCCGCGTTCGCGCGCGGCGACGCGGCTGTCTTCCGCCAGCTGTCCGAGCTGTGGCTGCGGCTGATGCGGCTGGCCGACGAGGTCGCGGGCGGCCACCGCGCGTTCCTGCTGGGCCCCTGGCTCGCGGAGGCCCGGGCCTGGGGCAAGGCGGACGCGCAGCGCGCGGAACTCGAGCGCACCGCCCGGGTGCTGACCACCACCTGGGGCGGGCGCGCGACCTCGGCGTCACTGCACGAGTACGCCAATCGGGACTGGAACGGGCTGGTCGCGGACTTCTACCTGCCGCGCTGGCGGACCTTCCTGGACGAGTGCGCGGCGGCCCTCACCACCCGGCGCGCACCGCGGGCCGTCGACTGGTACCGCGCCGAGGAGCCCTGGACGAAACGCACCGGAAGCTACCCCACCCGGCCCACCGGCGACGCGCACACGCTTGCCCGGCGGGCCTACCAGGCCCTCGCCGCCGCCCCCTACCAGGGCACGCTGACCGTGACCGCGGAACCCGCGACCCTGGTGCCGGGCGGCCGGACCCTGGTCACCGCGGAGTTCATCAACACCAACGGTCTCGCCCCGACGGGCACCGTCGGCTTCTCCCTGACCGCGGACGGCGTGCGGGCCGTGCCGCGCGGGGCGCTGTCGCTGCCGCGCGTGGCGGCCGGCGGCACCGGCCGTGCGACCTGGCATGTCACCGCGCCCGAGACACGTCCGAAGCGGCCCCTGTCGCCGCTGCGGTACGAGGCGCGGGCCGCGTACGAGCCGGTGCCGGGCGGCGCGAGGGTGCCCGCGGTCGCCACGGGGGACCTGTACGTCGCGGGCCCGCTGGAGCGTGCGTACCGCACCGTCAACGGCACCGGCGCGGTCTTCGGGCAACTCGGCGACCGCTTCGCCATCGACGGCGCCGGGCGCGACCTGTGGAAGGGCACGGCCGAGTTCGCGGCGGTCCTGCGGCGCGGCGCGCTGCGGGACGGCGTGACGGTCACCACCCGGGTCGACAGCCAGGCCGAGACGGCCGCATGGGCGCGGGCGGGCATCGTCGTCCGCGACGACCTCGACGACCCGGCCGCCCCGGGCTTCCTGAACCTGGCCGTCAGCCCCGGGCACGGGGTGACGCTGTCGTACGACTCCGACGGCGGCGGCCGGCTGAACCGCTACCGGCGGCTCGCCGGGGTGCGCGCCCCGGTGCTGCTGAGGCTGCGCCGCCGGGGCCGCGCCTACACCGGGGAGTGCAGCACCGACGACGGGACGACGTGGCGGAAGGTCGCGACCGTGACCGTCCCCGCGGCGGCCCGGACCCAGGACGTGGGGCTCTTCATGACCGCGGGGAACGGCGGCACGGGGGACCGCGGCCTGGTGGAGTTCACCGGCTTCCGCGTCACCTGAGGCCGCCCGTCCCCTTCAGCCCCGACCCGTGCCCACGGCGGCGACCAGGGCGGCCAGGGCGTCACCGAGCCGGTCCAGCCCGTCACCAGGGGCGCCACCGGGCTCCGTCATGTACCCGTCCCGGCGGATCTCGACCATCAGCGCCGACACCTCGCGGACCTCGCCGTAGTGCTTCAACGGCACGTAGGTGCCGGCGAACGGTGAGTCGAACCCGACCTCGCCGCACGACGCGAAGGCCTCGCGGGCCGCGTCGAGCAGCCAGGGCGGAGTGTGGAAGATGTCGGTGCCCAGGCAGACGGCGGGGCGGGGCCCGTCGCCGTGCAACTCGTAGGGGAGCGGCGCGCCGGGGTAGGAGTGCACGTCGATGACGACCGCCCGTCCGGTGGCTTCCAGCCGGTCCTGCACGGCCGCCGTCATGGCGGCCGCGTACGGCTCGAAGTAGGTTTCCAGCAGGGCCCGTTCGTGCTTGCGGTCGTCCTCGCGCAGCGGCGCCCCGTGCGAGGTGCGGGTGTAGACGGCGCCCATGCCGACGGCGCGCATCTCCTCCCGTTCGTCCGGGAACCGCTCGGGGTCGACGACAAGCCGCGACAGGCGGTTGGTGAACTGCCAGGCCCCGGTTGGCGCGGCGGCGCGCGCGGCGATCAGGTCGGTGTACGCGTCGGTCATGTGGTCGAGTTCGGCCGCCAGCCCGGCGTCGTCCAGGAGGATGCGCTCACGGACGTGCCCGGGGACGGCGCGGGCACTGTGCGGAACGTGGAGGAGCACCGGTGAGTCCGGCGCGCCCTCGGTGATCCGGAAAGCCTCTTCGTTCATTTCTCCACCCCTCCCCGGCCCCCGCCGGTGTGACCCGCCGTCGCGGCGGGCGTTGATCAGTACAGATGCCATCGCCGGCGCCGGCCATCGGTCGCCACCCGCAGTGCGTTGACGACGCGTCAGAACAGCGGCTCCGGCAGGACACCCTCCAGGGCCAGCAGCGAGCGCTTGATGTCGAGCATGCGCAGGCCCCCGCCGAAGCCTCCGATGCCCCCGTCGCTCTCCAGGACCCGGTGACACGGGACGACGACAGGCAGCGGGTTGGAGCCCATGGCCACCCCCACGGCCCGGGCCGCGCCCGGCTCGCCGACCCGGTTCGCGAGGTCCTGGTAGCCGACCACGCTGCCGAAGGGGACGCCGGCCGACAACTCGCGCAGCACACGGCGGTTGAAGCCCGTCGTCAGCGACCAGTCGAGGTCGAGGTCGAAGGTGTGTCGCTCCCCGGCGAAGTAGGCCTCCACCTGGCGTATCGCCTCGTCCAGCCGGACTCCCGCGGCGCTCGCGGGCCCGGGCCTGCGCGAGGGCACGGCGCCCAGCCGGGAGCAGATCCGCTCCAGTACGGCGGGCGCCTCCTCCTCCCCGGTCCGGAAGGCCACGTGGACCAGGCCCTGCCCGGTCGCGGCGAGCAGCAGCCGCCCGATCGGTGCCTCCAGCACCGTCCAGGCGACCTCGGCGGAAGGGGTCTGCGGTTGCGTCACGGTCCCCAGGGTAGGACGGGGCACTGACAGCCGGTCCGGACGCGGTCCCGCCGGTCCCCGCTCCGGCGACGGCAACCGGCCGCACGCTCCGCCACCCGGGAGGGTGGCCGTTCTCGACAGGTGTGTCACAGGCAGTGGTTGACAGGTCCCGGGAGGGGATGGGGCGCGCATGACGCGAAACGACTTCGTCCCCGCCGTCCGCCGCCTCGCCCGTGAACAGGACCGGGTCACCACTGTCGCCCAGCTCGCCGCGCTGGGCGTGCCGCAGAGCAGGCTGCGCGAATGGTGCCGACCCGGCGGCCGGTGGCAGCGGCCACTGCCACGGGTGGTCGTCCTCCAGCCCGGTCCGCTCAGTGCCGCCCAGCGCTCCAGGGCGGCCCTGGCCTTCGCCGGGTACCCGCAGGTCCCGGCCATGATCACCGGTGTTGCGGGGCTCGCCCTGCACGGGGTCGAAGTGGCCGCGCCGCCGTGCGGTCTCCCGGTGGTGGACGTGCTCGTCCCGAGCGAGCGCCGCATCCGCACCCACACCTGGGTGCGGGTCCACCACGGCCGCGGTCTCCCCGCGCCCGGGACCGTCGATGGTGTTCCCGTGGCGCCGGTGGCCCGGGCCGCGGCCGACGGCGTACGGGAGTCGATCGACCCCGAGTGGGCCCTGGAGGTGGTCCGCGAACTGGTCATAGCGCTCGGCGTGCCCGCTCCCGTGCTCGCCGCCGAACTGGGCGGTGCGGTGCTCGCCCGGCGCCCCGCCGTGGCCGCCCTGCTGGACGCCATGGACGCCGGCCCGCGCGCCGCCTCCGCCGAGCCGAAGGCCCGCGCCTTGGTGTCCCGGTCCGGGCTGCGGCAGCCGCTGTGGCGTCCCACCCTCCAGTTCGACGGCGCCTTCCTGGGTACGCCCGACGCCTACTGGGTGCGCGACGGCCTCGTCCTGGACCTCGGCCCGGGCGCCGGGCGCGGCCGGCTGGAGTCGCTGGGACTGCGTGTGCTGCGGGTCGCGCCCGCCGCGCTCACCCGCAGTCCTGCCGAGGTCGTCGCCGCCCTGCGCACGGCGCTGGCAGCAGGGCCGTACGGGCCGCTGGAACGGATCACGGCGCTGCCCGGGGCGATGTGACGTCCGGGTGTACGCGGCGGCCGCACGGGAGCCGTCGCGCGCGGTCACGAACCCGAGGGCGAAGCCGTCGGCCCCCATCCCGCGCGCAGCACCCTCCATGTCGTACGCGGTGGAGCGCGAGGCGTCCACGTACGGGCTGAAGGCCACCGCGGCCACCGGTTCGCTCCCCTCGGGCGCGCGGGGTGCCGCGGAGCCGGCGGGCTCCGTGCCGGTGAGGAGGGAAGCGGTCGTGGCGGCGACGGCGACCGCCACGAGTCCGGTGATCAGCTGTGCCGTGCGGCTCTTCACGACGGAGAGACCATCTGCCCCGGAAATCCAGGATCTCACTTCCCCGGAATTTTGGAAAAGGGTCCGCGATTCATTCGTGGGATTAATTCGCCGGGGGGATCCGTGGAATTCAAGGAGGGGATTTACTGCTAGCATTCCGCCCATGCATTTCCTCTCCCGGCGGGCGTGTCCCCGTGGGCAGTCCACGGCGGAAGGGCCCGTGTTCGTCGACGCCTCGGGCCGCCGGGCGCGCATTATCCGGCGCGCCGGACTGGCCGTCGGGGTCGCCTGCGCGGGATATGCCGTGCTGCTCGGGGTGGCTTTTGTGGGAGGCACCCCTTTCGCGCCGGCGACCCTGATTCCGGGCGCCGACGTCCCCGGGGGCGCGTCGGCGCAGGCCGGGGCGGGTGGAAGAACCGGCGGTGCCGCGGAACGCGTCGCGAGCGCCCCGGCCGCCGTCCACGCCCCCAATCCCGCGGTCCGCGGCCCTGCCACGGCGCCCACCGTCGTCGCGGCCGCCGAGGTCACCCCCTCCGCCACCGCGGGCCGTGCGACGGCCTCCGCCGGTCCCCGCGGGACCGGTGCCACCGCGACGGCGAGCACCTCCCCGCGGCCCACGACCCACCGCACCCCCACCGCCAGTGCCCCGCCGTCCGCCTCCGTCCCCGTGACACCCGGTCCTGACACCCCCGCCTTCCCCCCGGGCGACGCGGGCGGCGACCCGGTACCCGGTGACGGCTGGGACGACTGAGCGGCCATGACGCGGACGGCCCGGCACGCGGCACCCGGCGCGATCACCAAGGTGGCGTCGGCCGGTCGGCAGGCCGTACCCAGACCCCGCGTCGTCATGGCCGTGCTGGGGCTGTGGGCGCTGGTGTGCGTGCTGCTGCTGGACGGCTACCTGCACTCGGAGATCGGCAACGACAGCCGTGTCCACGAGTCCGGGAGCGCGGGCCGGGTGCCCGCCTCCGTCCTCGACGGCGGGCCGGTCCTGACCTTCGACGCCGACGGCGAGCCCGTCAGCCACACCCTGCCGCCCCGGACGATCGCGCTCACCTTCGACGACGGCCCCGACCCCCGGTGGACCGCGAAGGTGCTCGCCGTACTGCGCGAGCACGACGTGCCGGGCACCTTCTTCGTCGTGGGCCAGCTGGCCGCCCGGTACCCCGCGCTCATCCGCGACATCGTCGACTCCGGCGGCGAGATCGGCGTCCACACCTTCTCCCACGTCGACCTGGCGTACCAGAGCAGGGGAAGGATCGACCGCGAACTCGCCCAGACCCAACTGGCGCTCGCGGGCGCCGCGGGCATCACCACCTCCCTCTTCCGGGCCCCGTACTCCTCCGAGCCCGACGCCGTCGACGACGCCACGTGGCCCGTCTACCGCTACCTCGGCACCAAGGGCTACATCAGCGCCTTCGTCGACACCGACAGCGAGGACTGGCGGCGCCCCGGCGTCGCCGGCATCGTCCGCGGCGCGACCCCGAGCGGCGGCAAGGGCGCCTCGGTGCTCTTCCACGACGCCGGGGGCGACCGCTCCCAGACCGTGGCGGCGCTCGGCACGTACATCGACGCCATAAAGGCGAAGGGATACACCTTCACCACGCTGACCGCGAGCCTGGGCGCCACGACCGCCAACCACCGGGCGAGCGGCGCCGAGTTGTGGCAGGGTCGCGCCCTCGTCGGGGTCGTGGCGCTGGCCGAGTTCACCATGCCCGTCCTGTTCTGGCTGCTCGTCGTGGTCGGCGTCGCCGTCCTGGCCCGCTTCGCCCTGATACTCGTCCTCGCCCGCCGGCACGCCAGGATCCGCGGCCGCCGCCGCTTCAGATGGGGGCCACCGGTCACCGAACCGGTCAGCGTCATCGTGCCCGCCTACAACGAGAAGGAGTGCATCGCCAACACGGTCGGCTCGCTCGTGTCGAGCACCCATCCGGTGGAGATCATCGTGGTGGACGACGGCTCGACCGACGGCACCGCCGGCATCGTCGAGGCGATGGGCCTGCCCCAGGTGCGTGTCGTGCGCCAGGAGAACGCGGGCAAGGCCGCCGCGCTCAACCACGGCCTGGAGTGCGCCCGTCACGACCTCGTCGTGATGATGGACGGCGACACCGTCTTCGAGCCCGACACCGTGCACCGGCTCGTCCAACCCTTCGCCGACCCCCGCGTGGGCGCCGTCGCGGGCAACGCCAAGGTCGGCAACCGCGCCACGCTGATCGGCTCCTGGCAGCACATCGAGTACGTGATGGGCTTCAACCTCGACCGCCGCATGTACGACCTGCTCGGCTGCATGCCCACCGTCCCGGGCGCCGCCGGCGGCTTCCGCCGCGCCGCACTGCTCTCCGCCGGGGGCATGAGCGGGGACACCCTCGCCGAGGACACCGACGTCACCATCGCCCTGCTCCGCGCGGGATGGCGCGTGGTGTACGCCGAGCACGCCCGGGCCTGGACCGAGGCGCCGGGCACCATCGGCCAGTTGTGGCGGCAGCGGTACCGCTGGAGCTACGGCACCATGCAGGCGCTGTGGAAGCACAGGCGCTCCCTGGTGGACCGCGGGCCCTCCGGACGCTTCGGCCGGGTCGGCATGCCACTGGTCGTGCTCTTCCAGATCGTCACGCCCCTGTTCGCGCCGCTGATCGACCTCCTGACCGTCTACGGCGCCGTCTTCGTCGACCCGGTCAGGTCGCTCGTCTCCTGGGCCGCACTGATGAGCGTCCAGGTGATGTGCGCGGCCTACGCCTTCCGCCTGGACGGCGAGCGGTACCGGCACCTGCTGATGCTGCCGCTGCAGCAGATCGTCTACCGGCAGTTGATGTACCTCGTCCTGATCCACTCCTGCGTCACGGCCATGACCGGAGGCCGGCTGCGCTGGCAGAAGCTCGAGCGCACCGGCGAGGTCGGCTCCCCGCAGGCGTCCGCGGGAGCCGCCCGATGACCGCGTCCGACACCTCCTCCCTGCCCCGGCCCAGGGCCTCCGGCCGGCACGCCGCCCGCCGCGGCGCGCGGGCCGTCACCCGCGCCGTCCCTGGCGCCCCGGGCGGCCGCGACCGCTACCTGGACCTCCTGCGCGTCCTGGCGCTCGTCCGCGTCGTCACCTACCACACGTTCGGCTGGCCCTGGCTGAGCCTGGCGTTCCCCTCCCTCGGCGTGATGTTCGCCCTCGCGGGCTCGTTCATGGCGCGGTCGCTGGAGGGGCCCGCACTGCCGGTGGTGCGGCGCCGGCTGCGCAGGCTCCTGCCGCCGCTGTGGTGCCTTGGCGCCGTCCTGGTGCCGGCGATGCTGTTCCACGGCTGGGCGCCCGGCGAGCACCACGCAGCACGCTGGTGGGCGCGGCTGCTCCTGTGGGTGGTGCCGGTGGCGGACCCGCCGGGCAGCGCCTGGGCCGAGCAGGCCACGGGGGTGCTCTGGTACGTGCGTGCCTACCTGTGGTTCGTCCTGCTCTCGCCCCTGCTGCTGCGCGTGTTCCGGCGGTCGCCCTCCGCCACGCTCGTCGTCTCCCTCGTCCCCATCGTGCTCCTGCAGACGGTCTGGAGTCCGCCGGAAGGCCGGGCCGGGAGCGAGGTCATCGACCTTGCGACCTTCCTCACCTGCTGGCTGCTCGGCTTCGCCCACCGTGACGGGCTGCTCGACCGCGTGCGGGCGGGACTGGTGCTGGTCCTGGCCGCCCTCGCCATGGCGGCCGGCGCCTGGTGGGCCTCGTCCCACCGCGTGGACGGCTCGCACGACCTCAACGAGATCCCCCTCGCCCAGGCCCTGTGGTCGGCCGGCCTCGTGCTGCTCCTGCTGCGCTTCCGGCCATGTGCCGGCCTGGTCGAGCCGGCCGGGCGGATCCGGCCGCTGGACCGGCTGGTGCGGATCGTCAGCGCGCGGGCCGTGACGGTCTACCTGTGGCACGAGGTCGCGCTCATGCTCAGCGTCCCCCTGATCGACCTGATGTGGCGGGTCAGGGCCTTCGAGCTGTCGCTGCCGCTGGGCAGCACCTGGTTCCAGTTCGGGGTGGCGTGGGTGCTGATCGCGGTGGCCATGCTGCTCCCGGGCCTGGTGGAGGACCTTGCCGCGGGGCGCCGTCCCCGCCTCCTGCCCTGATCCGGGCCGGTCGGAGCCGGTTGTCAGTGGGGGGTCGTACCGTTGACCCATGCGGCCCGTATCAGACATCGAACGCAGTGTGGCGCCCTTCGAGGTCGTCAGCCCCTACCAGCCCAGCGGCGACCAGCCGACCGCCATCGACGACCTCGAGCGGCGCATCCGCGCGGGTGAGAACGATGTCGTCCTGCTCGGCGCCACGGGTACCGGCAAGTCGGCGACCACGGCCTGGATGATCGAACGGCTGCAGCGCCCGACCCTGGTCATGGCGCCCAACAAGACGCTGGCCGCCCAGCTGGCGAACGAGTTCCGCGAGCTGCTGCCGAACAACGCGGTCGAGTACTTCGTGTCGTACTACGACTACTACCAGCCCGAGGCGTACGTCCCGCAGACGGACACCTACATCGAGAAGGACTCCTCGATCAACGAGGAGGTCGAGCGGCTGCGCCACTCCACCACCAACTCGCTGCTGACCCGCCGCGACGTGGTCGTCGTCGCCTCGGTGTCCTGCATCTACGGCCTGGGCACGCCCCAGGAGTACATCGACCGCATGGTCCGGCTCAAGGTCGGCGACGAGATCGACCGGGACGCCCTGCTGCGCAAGTTCGTCGACATCCAGTACGCGCGCAACGACGTGGCGTTCACCCGCGGCACCTTCCGGGTGCGCGGCGACACCATCGAGATCTTCCCGGTCTACGAGGAGCTAGCCGTCCGCATCGAGATGTTCGGCGACGAGATCGAGGCCCTGTACACGCTGCACCCGCTCACCGGTGAGATCGTCACCGACGACCAGCAGCTGTACGTGTTCCCCGCCACCCACTACGTCGCCGGCCCCGAGCGCATGGAGCGCGCCATCGCGGGCATCGAGAAGGAGCTCGGCGAGCAGCTCGCTGTCATGGAGAAGCAGGGCAAGCTGCTGGAGGCGCAGCGGCTGCGGATGCGCACCACCTACGACATCGAGATGATGCGGCAGATCGGCACCTGCTCCGGCATCGAGAACTACTCGCGGCACATCGACGGCCGTGAGGCGGGCTCCGCCCCCGACACCCTCATCGACTACTTCCCCGAGGACTTCCTCCTCGTCATCGACGAGTCGCACGTCACCGTGCCGCAGATCGGTGCCATGTACGAGGGCGACGCCTCCCGCAAGCGGACCCTGGTCGACCACGGCTTCCGCCTGCCCTCCGCCCTCGACAACCGGCCGCTGAAGTGGGAGGAGTTCCTGGGGCGGGTCGGTCAGACGGTCTACCTGTCGGCCACCCCGGGCAAGTACGAGCTCTCCCGCGGCGACGGCGTCGTCGAGCAGATCATCCGCCCGACCGGCCTGGTCGACCCCGAGGTGATCGTCAAGCCCACCAAGGGGCAGATCGACGACCTGGTGCACGAGATCCGGGTGCGCGCCGAGCGCGACGAGCGCGTCCTGGTCACCACCCTCACCAAGAAGATGGCCGAGGACCTCACCGACTACATGCTGGAGCTGGGCATCCAGGTGCGGTACCTGCACAGCGACATCGACACCCTGCGCCGGGTGGAGCTGCTGCGCGAGCTGCGTGCGGGTGAGTTCGACGTGCTGGTCGGCATCAACCTGCTCCGTGAGGGCCTGGACCTGCCCGAGGTGTCGCTTGTCGCCATCCTCGACGCCGACAAGGAGGGCTTCCTGCGCTCCGGCACCTCCCTGATCCAGACCATCGGCCGTGCTGCGCGCAACGTCTCCGGCCAGGTCCACATGTACGCCGACAAGATCACCCCGGCGATGGAGAAGGCCATCGACGAGACCAACCGGCGCCGGGCCAAGCAGATCGCCTACAACGAGGAGCGGGGGATCGACCCGCAGCCGCTGCGGAAGAAGATCGCCGGCATTCTGGACTCCTTCGCCCGCGAGGACGCCGACACCGAGGAGCTGCTGGGCTCCGGCCGCCAGCGCTCGCGCGGCAAGGCACCGGTGCCGGGGCTGTCCGCTAAGGCGGGCGAGAAGCGCGCCGCCAAGAGCCTGCCCGCCGCCGAACTGGCCGAGCTCATCGGCGAGCTGACCGACCAGATGCACGCCGCCGCCGCGGATCTGCAGTTCGAGGTCGCGGCCCGGCTGCGCGACGAGGTGGGCGAGTTGAAGAAGGAACTGCGGCAGATGCGGGAGGCCGGGGTGGCCTGACCGTACCGGCTGTCGAATCTCTTGCCGAACCACGGTGCCCTACCCGTGCGTCTCCCCATAGGGTGCGGAGCAACCGCACGTCGGCAAAACGGTTGAGAGGGGACAGCGCGTGACGGTCAATATGACCAAGGGTCAGAAGATCAGCCTGCAGAAGTCGGACGGGGGGACCCTCACGGCGGTCCGTATGGGGCTCGGCTGGCAGGCCGCCCCGCGTCGCGGTCTCTTCGGTTCCCGTACCCGGGAGATCGACCTTGACGCCTCCGCGGTCCTGTTCGCCGACAAGCAGCCCGTGGACGTGGTGTTCTTCCGGCACCTCGTCAGCGATGACGGCTCCGTCCGGCACACCGGCGACAACCTGGTCGGCGGTGCCGGACAGGGCGGTGACGACGAGTCGATCCTGGTCGACCTGCAGCGGGTTCCGGTGCACATCGACCAGATCGTCTTCACCGTCAACTCCTTCACCGGGCAGACCTTCCAGGAGGTGCAGAACGCCTTCTGCCGCCTGGTCGACGAGACCAGCGGGCAGGAGCTCGCCCGCTACACCCTGACAGGAGGCGGTGGCTACACCGCCCAGATCATGGCGAAGGTTCAGCGCAACGGTGACGGCTGGTCGATGACCGCGATCGGCTCCGCGGCCAACGGCCGCACCTTCCAGGACCTTATGCCGGCGATCCTGCCGGCGCTCTGACCGGGCACAGGGGGGCGCGGGCATGACCATCGAGCTGGTCCACGGGCAGAACCATCCGCTTCCCGGCACCTCGCTGGAGGTACGGGTGTCGGCCGGCACGCCGGTGGTGGCCGGTGTCTCGCTGGGCGACGGGCAGGGGCGCGTGAGCGGCCCCGGGTCCGTCGCCCACCCCGGGGCGCCGCGGCTGCCCGGCATCGAGGTGCCCGCGCGCCTCGCCGCCGAGCAGCGCGTCACCGCGGACCTGGCGGCCGTCCCGGCGGACGTGGACCGCGTCCACGTCCTGCTGGCGCTGCCGCCGCTCGCGGGGGCGCCGACCCGCTTCGGGGCCTGTCCCGCGCCCCACCTGACCGTCGCCGGACCCGACGGGATACCGGTGGTGAGCTTCACCGCCACCGGGCTCGGCGCCGAGGCCGCGATCGTCGTCCTGGAGCTCTACCGTCGCCAGGGCGCCTGGAAGGTGCGGGCGCTCGGCCAGGGGTACGCGGGCGGGCTCGCCGAGCTGTTGCGCGACCAGGGGCTGGGCCGCTCCGACGCGGACGCGGTGGCCGCCCGCGTGGCGGACGCCGTACGCCCCGCGCCCGCGCTGCCCAGCACGCCCTCCGCCCCGCCTCCCCCGGCCTCCCCGCCCCCGCCTCCCCCGGCCTCCCCGTCTCCGCCACCCGCGGACTCCGTGCCGCACATGGCGACCCCGGCGTCCGCGCCCGTCGCGGGTGACGCCGCGGGCTGGAGCATGGAGGAACGGCTCTACAACCAGGTCTGGGGCATGTTCGAGGACCTGGCCCGCACCATCGCGGCCTACCGCAGCGCCGTCGACTTCGCCGAGTCCCGGCTCGACCAGGAACTGGACACGCTCCTCGCCGACCCGCGCACCCGCGTCGGCCCCGCCGCCGAGGCCGCCCGCGACCAGGCCAGGGCCCGCCAGGCCGAGCTGGTGGACCGGGCCCGTGCCGTGCTCGACCGTGATCTGGCACAGCTGACCGCCGAGGCCGAGGTGGTCGAGCCCGCGCTGCCGGCGCCCTATGCGGGCTGGGAGAGCCCGGTCTGGCACGGCTACCGCGTCCCTGCCGAGCCGCCCATGGCGGTCCGGCTCGGCGACCTCCACCTGCCCGAGCGTCCTGAGCTGCGCGTCCCCCTGCTCGTACGGCTGCCACTGGAACGGGGTCTGTGGGTGGACAGCGCCCAGGACCGCCGCCGGGCCGTGGACGTGGCCGTGGCGCTCGCCGCCCGACTGCTCGCCTCCCACCCGGCGGGGGAGTGCGCCGTCCACGTGATCGACCCGGCGGGCTCCGCCGTGACGGCGCTGACCCCGTTCACGGACTCCGGCGCGCTGCGCGAGCCGCCCGCCACCGGCGCCGCCGGGGTGGCGGCACTGCTCGCCCGGCTCACCGAGCGGGTCGACCTGGTGCAGATGGCCCTGCGCGCCGGCGTGCCCTTCGAGGTCCCCCCGGGCGTCGACCCGGCCCGCCAGGTGCTGGTGGTCAACGACTTCCCGTACGGTTTCGACGACCGGACGATCAACCAGCTGCGCTACCTCGCCGACGAGGGCCCGCAGGTCGGCGTCCACCTGGTGGTGGTCGCCGACCGCGACGACGCCCGCGAGTACGGTCCGCTGCTCGACCCGCTGTGGCGGTCGCTGATGCGCCTTACCCCGCAGCCCGACGACCACCTCGCCGACCCCTGGGTCGGCCACTCCTGGACGTACGAACCGCTGCTCGCCCCGGCCGGCAGCGCGGTCCTGTCGCAGGTGCTGCGCCAGGTGGCCGCCGCCCGCCGGACGTACGACCCGGGCCGCCACTGACCGTTCGATCGGGCGACAGGGCCCAGCCTCGCCCTCCTCGACAACCATCACGATTGACCGTTGCTTTACTCTCTTTACCTTTCCTTGGGATTTCATGTACTCTCCTTTACGCGGAGGGGAGTACTCCCTGCATTGCGGTGCCTCCCGTCATCACGGGCCGAAACGGCCCCGGGACACCGGCCCCGGCCCACGGGCCCGGGTGGAAGAGACCTCCGGCAGCGACAACGCTGACAATCGCCAGCCCATCTGCCGGAGGCATCGCGTGGATGTATCCCTGACCCTCTGGGCGCTGACCATCGCCGGTCTGTGCGCCCTGATCGCCGCCGACTTCTTCATCGGGCGCAAGCCCCATGAGGTGTCGGTCAAGGAAGCGGGGATCTGGACCGTCGTCTGGATCGTCCTGGCCGCCCTGTTCGGGCTCGGCCTGCTCCTCCTCGCCGGCGGACAGCCCGCGGGCGAGTTCTTCGCGGGCTACATCACCGAGAAGTCGCTCAGCGTCGACAACCTCTTCGTCTTCGTCCTGATCATGGCGAAGTTCGCGGTGCCGTCCCAGTACCAGCAGCGCGTCCTGCTCTTCGGCGTGCTCATCGCGCTGGTCCTGCGCGCGGTCTTCATCGCCGCCGGCGCCGCCATCATCGCCAGCTTCGCCTGGGTCTTCTACATCTTCGGCGCCTTCCTCATCTGGACCGCGTGGAAGCTGATCCAGGAGGCCCGTGCCGAGGAACACGACGAGGAATTCGAGGAGAACCGGCTGCTCAAGGCCGCCGAGCGCCGCTTCGGCGTCGCCGACCGCTACCACGGAACCAAGCTCTTCATCCAGCAGAACGGCAAGCGGGTCATGACCCCGATGCTCGTGGTCATGCTGGCGATCGGCACCACCGACGTCCTGTTCGCGCTGGACTCCATCCCGGCGATCTTCGGCCTCACCCAGGACCCGTACATCGTCTTCACCGCCAACGCCTTCGCCCTGATGGGCCTTCGCCAGCTGTACTTCCTCATCGGCGGCCTGCTGAGGAAGCTCGTCCACCTCTCCTACGGGCTGTCGATCATCCTCGGCTTCATCGGCGTGAAGCTCGTCCTGCACGCCCTGCACGAGTCGGGGGTCCACGTCCCCGAGATCAGCATCCCGTTCTCCCTCGGCTTCATCGTCGTGGTCCTCGCCGTCACCACGGTGACCAGCCTCATGGCGTCGAGGAAGCAGGCGACCGCGGAGCAGCACGACGAGGAGCACGTCGACGCCTGACCGTGGGGCCACCCCGCCGTTCGTCCGCCGCGTCGCGGAACTCGATCGCGGTCCCGGCCGCCGACGCGGCGGCGATCCGGGCCATATAGGGAAGGACGCGCACGTGGGTCCGATGCCCCGCGTGCGCGGGGGTGGGGGAGGACAGGGGGGGGCGGC
>NZ_JBYIQW010000039.1:0-76491 GCF_057707815.1 Actinacidiphila sp. bgisy160 | reverse complement strand
GCGCGAACGGTTCGAGCTCCGCCGCGAGCTCGTCGTGCACCCGCGCCTTGAGCACGGTGCCCTCACCGGTGTGCTCCTCGGAGAGCACCTCGCCGTCCGCGTGGACGCGGGCGACGAGGGCACCGCGCGTGTACGGCACCAGGGCCTCGATCTCGACGGCGGGCCGCGGCAGCTCGTCGTCGATCATGCCGAGCAGCTCCGCGATGCCCCGCCCGGTGCGGGCGGAGACGGCGATGGAGTGCTTCTCACGGCGCAGCAGGGACTGCAGCAGCACCGGATCGGCGGCGTCCGCCTTGTTGATCACCACGATCTCCGGCACGTCCAGCGCGCCGACGTCACGGAAGACCTCGCGCACGGCGGCGAGCTGCTCGTCCGGGTTGGGGTGCGAGCCGTCCACCACGTGCAGGATGAGGTCGGCCTCGGCGACCTCCTCCATGGTGGAGCGGAACGCCTCGACCAGGTGGTGCGGCAGGTGCCGCACAAAACCGACGGTGTCGGCCAGGGTGTAGAGCCGCCCGCCCGGGGTCTCGGCCCGGCGCACGGTCGGGTCCAGGGTGGCGAACAGCGCGTTCTCCACCAGGACGCCCGCCCCGGTGAGCCGGTTGAGGAGCGAGGACTTGCCGGCGTTGGTGTAGCCGGCGATCGCGACCGAGGGCACCTTGTGGCGCTTGCGCTCCTGGCGCTTCAGGTCGCGGCTGGTCTTCATCTCCGCGATCTCGCGGCGCATCTTTGCCATCTTCTCGCGGATGCGCCGCCGGTCGGTCTCGATCTTGGTCTCACCGGGACCGCGGGTGGCCATGCCGCCGCCCGCGGAACCCGAGCCACCGCCACCCATCTGCCGGGAGAGCGACTGACCCCAGCCTCGCAGCCGCGGCAGCATGTACTGCATCTGCGCGAGGGAGACCTGGGCCTTGCCCTCACGGCTCTTGGCGTGCTGGGCGAAGATGTCGAGGATCAGCGCGGTGCGGTCGACGACCTTGACCTTGACGACGTCCTCGAGGTGGATGAGCTGGCCGGGGCTGAGCTCACCGTCGCAGACGACGGTGTCGGCGCCGGTCTCCACGACGATGTCGCGCAGCTCCTGGGCCTTGCCGGAGCCGATGTAGGTGGCCGGGTCCGGCTTGTCGCGGCGCTGGATGACACCGTCCAGGACCAGGGCGCCGGCGGTCTCGGCGAGGGCGGCGAGCTCCGCGAGGGAGTTCTCGGCGTCCTGCACCGTGCCGTCCGTCCACACCCCGACGAGCACGACCCGCTCCAGGCGGAGCCGGCGGTACTCGACCTCGGTGATGTCCTCGAGCTCGGTGGAGAGGCCGACGACCCGACGCAGCGACGCACGGTCGGAGCGGTCGAACTGATCGCCGTCACGCTCTCCGTCGATCTCGTGACTCCAGGCGACGTCCTCTTCCATCAGGGCGTCGGCCCGAAGGCTCTCGGGGAGGCGCTGGCGGCTGCGGGCAGAAGAAGCAGAAGAAGAGGAGGAAGAGGAGGTCATTGGATCCTTTGCTCGGAAGATCGACGGGAACGGGGGCGCTCGGCCCCTCGTACGGTGACAACGCCGCGCGGGCCCGGAGGATTCCCCCGGTCCGGACGCGCCGTCGTCGCCGTACGTAGATGGTCGCACGCCCGTCGCCGCCGGGTCACGCGACTTTCCCCGCCTCGCCCTGGTGCGCGTGACCGTGCACCGGTTTGGCGGGCACGGAGCGCTTCCAGTCGGGGTGGCCGGGCATCGGGGGCGTGGTCGGCCCGTGGAGCCAGGCGCGCAGGAAGCCGCCGAGGTCACGGCCGGCGACCTCGGAGGCGAGGGCGATGAAGTCACCGGTGGAGGCGGCCTCGTCGCGGTGGCGGGCGACCCAGGCCCGCTCCAGCCGCTGGAAGGCGTCGGCGCCCATCTCCTGGCGCAGGGCGTACAGCGCGAGCGCCCCGCCGAAGTAGACGTTGCCGCGGAAGATGCCGAGCTTGCCGTCGACGCCGGGGGGTTTGGGGGCGGCGGGCGGGCCGCCGTCACGGCGCAGGCGCGCGTCGGCGCCGTAGGCGGCCTTGGCGAGCTGCTCCAGTGTGAGCTCGTGGTAGTGCTCGGCGGCGTAGCGCCACTGGTACCAGGTGGCGTGCCCCTCGTTGAGCCACAGGTCGGACCAGGTCGCGGGCGAGACGCTGTCGCCGAACCACTGGTGGGCCAGCTCGTGCACCATCACCGGCGCCGCCTCGGCCTCGCGGGCCAGCAGCACCCGCCGCTCGAAGAGCGAGAGGGTCTGGGTCTCCAGCTCGAAACCCGTGACGGTGTCGGCGCTGAGGATGCCGTACGTCTCGAAGGGGTACGGGCCGACCTGCTGCTCCATCCACGCGATCTGCCCCGCGGTCATCGCCAGGCGCTTGTCGAGCTTGGCCCGGTCGGGGTCGGCGGAGCCGACGACGTCACGCAGCGGGAGGCCGCCGGGGCCGGTGCGGCGTACGACGGTGGAGCGGCCGATGGAGACCTGGGCGAGCTCGGTGGCCATCACGTGGACGGTGCGGTAGTTCCAGGTCGTCACGGGGCCCTTGCGGACGGCCGTCTCGGGCAGGCCGTTGGCGACGACCGTGAGATCGCCGGGCGCGGTGACGTGGAAGGCGAAGCGGGCCTTGTCCGAGGGGTGGTCGTTGCAGGGGAAGACGGTGTGGGCGGCGGCGGCCTGGTTGGCCATGGCCAAACCGTCCTTGGTGCGGATCCAGCCGGTGTCGCCCTTGGCCACCGGGTCACTGGTGTGGACGACGGTCACCCGCAGGCGGTCCCCGCGGGGTACCGGGACGGCGGGGGTGACGACCAGTTCCTCGCGCCAGGTGCGGAACGCCGCGCGGCGGCCGTTGACCTCGACGGAGCGGACGTCGCCGCGGAAGTCGAGGTAGAAGCGGCTCAGGGTGTCCGTGGCGAGGGCGTCGACCCGGGTCATCGCGTCCAGGGGCCGGTCGTTGCCGTGGTAGGTGAACGAGATGTCGTAGTCGTAGACGTCGTACCCGGGGTTGCCGAGTTCGGGGTAGAGCCGGTCACCGAGCCCTGCGGGCGTCGTGTCGCCGGGCAGTCCTGCCGCGGTGAGCGCCACCACCGCCGCCGCGGTGACGGTGGCACGGCGCGCAAAGGATCCGATCATGGGATACGGCTATCAGCGCCCCGTGCCCGCCCGGGCGCGGCGCGTCAGCACCCCACCCGATCGGGTACTCCGCTACGGCTGCGCGGCGGCCACGGCCTCCTGGGCGCGGTACACGTCGTACACGCCGGGGACGGCGCGCATGGCACGCATGAGGGCGGGCAGCGCTCCCGGGTCGGGCAGTTCGACGGTGTACGTGTGGCGTACGCGGTGCTCCTGCGGCGGCTCCACGGCGGCGTAGACGATGGCGACTCCCTCGGTGGCGATCACCTCCGTGAGGTCGGCGAGCAGCCGGGGCCGGCCGAGCGCCTCGGCGTAGAGGGTGGCCCGGTGACCGGTGACGGGGGCGTCGGAGCGCCAGTGGACGGCGACCGTGGCGCGGCCCGAGGCGGCCATGCGTGCGGCGACGGGACACTCGCTGCGGTGCACGGCGACGGTGCCGCCGCGGATGGGGAAGCCGGTGATCCCGTCGGGCGGCACGGGGGTGCAGCAGCGGGCCATGCGGACGGCGGCGCCGGGCGGGTCGGTGTCCGCGAGCGGTTCGGCGGCCCGGCGGGCGGCCGTGGCGGCGGAGCGCACGGCGGGGGCGGCCGGCTCCTGCTCGGCGGGGGCCACCGGATGGGCCTCCAGCCAGCGGGCGATGGCGATCCGGGCGGCCGGGGTGCGGGCGTGCTCCAGCCACTCGGGCGAGGGCCCGTACCCCTCCCCGTCGGTGGCCTCGGTCATCAGGAGCTGGACGGTGTCGCCGTCCCTCAATGCCGTGCCGAGCGGCGCGAGCCGGCCGTTGACGCGCACCCCGACGCAGGAGTGGGCGCCCTCGCCGTGCAGCGCGTACGCGGCGTCGGTGCAGGTGGCGCCGTCGGGCAGGCCCACGGTGCCGCCGTCGGCGGAGAAGACGGTGATCTCGCGGTCCTGGGCGAGCTCGTCGCGCAGGGTGCTCCAGAAGAAGTCCGGGTCGGGGGCCTCACGCTGCCACTCCAGCAGCCGGGCGAGCCAGCCGGGACGGGTGGGGTCGGCGCGCTCGCCCTCGTCGGAGTCCGCGCCGTCGCCGGTGGCGTACGGGTTGCCGAGCGCGATGACCCCGGCCTCCGCGACATGGTGCATCTGCCGTGTGCGGATGAGGACTTCGGCGATGCGGCCCTCGCCGTCGCGGATGGCGGTGTGCAGCGACTGGTAGAGGTTGAACTTGGGCGCCGCGATGAAGTCCTTGAACTCCGCGATGACGGGGGTGAAGCAGGTGTGCAGTTCACCGAGGACGGCGTAGCAGTCGGCGTCCTCGGCGACCTGGATCAGCACCCGCCCGAAGTCGCTGCCGCCGGGCTGCGCACCGCGGCGCTTGAGCCGGACCCGGTGCACGGACACCACGTGCCGGGGACGCACCTCGACCTCGGAGCTGATGCCGGCCTCGCGGAGCACTTTGCGGACGTCCTCGGCGACGGCGCCCAGCGGATCGGGCAGGGCGGCGTGCTCCAGGATCAGTTCGGTGGTGCGCAGGTAGTCGTCGGGGTGGAGGATGGCGAAGACCAGATCCTCCAGTTCGGTCTTGAGCGCCTGGACGCCCAGGCGTTCGGCGAGCGGGATCAGCACGTCCCGGGTGACCTTGGCGATCCGGGCCTGTTTCTCGGGGCGCATGACACCGAGGGTGCGCATGTTGTGCAGCCGGTCGGCGAGTTTGATGGACATGACCCGGACGTCGTTGCCCGTGGCGACCAGCATCTTGCGGAAGGTCTCGGGCTCCGCTGCTGCGCCGTAGTCCACCTTCTCCAGCTTGGTGACGCCGTCGACCAGGAAACGGACCTCCTCGCCGAACTCCTCCCGCACCTGATCGAGCGTCACATCAGTGTCCTCGACGGTGTCGTGGAGCAGCGATGCGGTCAACGTGGTGGTCTCAGCGCCGAGTTCGGCGAGGATCAGGGTCACCGCGAGCGGGTGCGTGATGTACGGCTCGCCGCTCTTGCGCATCTGGCCGCGGTGCGAGGACTCGGCGAGCACGTACGCCTTGCGCAGGATGGCGAGGTCCGCGCCGGGATGTCGGTCGCGGTGCACCTTGGCGATGTGCTCGATGGCGTCCGGCAGTCGGCCGGCGCGGCCGCCGGAGCCCAGCAGGGCCGCACGTCCGAGCCGGCGCAGGTCCGCGGTCCGGGGGATGCGCCTGCGTGCCGCGGCGCCCGGGGCGGTCTCCACTGCGTTGTCCGGTCTCATGCGGCACCTCCGGCAGCGTCACCCACCGGCGGGATGGCTTCCGTGCCGGTGCTTGATGCTACCGAGCCCATCACGTGCCGCTGCCACACTCTCGCCCAGCGTGATCGGCATCACCCGTTCGAGCGAATACCGGGTCCGCGGAGTGGATCCTCAGCCGCGCTCGCCGAGCCAGGCCGGGTCGATGACGCCCTCGGCGACGATCACGGCGGGTCCGGTCATCTCGACAGTGCCGTCGGGACGTTCGGTGATGACCAGGGTGCCGCCCGGCAGGTCGACCCGGTATGTCTCGGGGCTGCCGGTCACGGCCGGGTCGCGGCCGTCGCGCCGGGCCGCGGCGACCATGACGGCGCAGGCGCCGGTGCCGCAGGAGCGGGTCTCGCCGGAGCCGCGCTCATGGACCCGCATGGCGACGTGGCGGTCGCCGCGGTCGACGACGAACTCCACGTTCACGCCGTCCGGGTAGGCCGTCGCGGGCGCCCAGGCCGGGGGCTCCAGCAGCTTGCCGGCGTCGGCGAGGTCGTCGACGAACGCGACAGCGTGCGGGTTGCCCATGTTCACGTTGCGGGCGGGCCAGTTGCGCTCGCCGACCGCCACCTCGACCTCACCGCCGGGGAGCGCGGCGCGGCCCATGTCGACGGTGATGTCACCGTCCTCTTCGATGCGCACCCGGCGCACGCCCGCTCGGGTCGCCACGGCGACGTCCCCGGCGCCGGTGAGCCCGGCGCGCAGGAGGTAGTGGGCGAAGACGCGTACGCCGTTGCCGCACATCTCCGCGATGCTGCCGTCGCTGTTGCGGTAGTCCATGAACCACTCGGCCTCCGCGGCCATGGCGGCGGCCTCCGGGTGCTTCGCCGACCGCACGACCCGCAGCACCCCGTCGCCGCCGATCCCGGCGCGGCGGTCGCACAGGCGCGCGACGGTCCCGGCGGTCAGGTCGAGGGCCCCGTCGGGGTCGGGGATGATCACGAAGTCGTTCTCCGTGCCGTGCCCCTTGAGGAAGGGCAGGCCCTGCGGTGCCGCGCTGGTCATGGCCTGAGTCTACGGGTCAGCGCAGACGGGCGACCCGCCAGAAGGCGAGCAGCGCCATCACCACCGTGATCGCCGCGTACAGCGCCACGAAACGCCAGTCCGGGCGGCGGCCGGAGCCGCGGGCCGGCAGCCCCGGCCAGGTGTAGCCGACCCGGCGGGCGGCCATGATCCCCCAGCCCGCGGAGCAGCAGCCCAGCAGGAGGCCGAGCATCGCGACGACCGCGCCGCCGTCGCCGGTCTCGAAGGCCAGCGGGAAGGCGAACATCAGCGAGCCGAGCACACCGAGGGCCACGATCGGGGCGAGCTGCCACGCGCGCAGGCGCCGCTCGGGACGCAGCTCACGGAAGGACTGCTGCTCCTCCGCGAGGGTCTGCTCGTCCAGCGGGTCCTCCAGGGGGCCGTCCACGACGAGCCGGTCGCGCTGCTCGAGCTCCTCGCCGGAGGCGCGCTCGGTGTGTTCCGGCTGTGGTCCATTGCGAGGGCCGGCTTCCATCGCCACGCGCCCTCCCAAGAAGTCCGACACCGTAGCTTCGATGCTCGATGATGTCACGCTCGAAGCGGCGTCAAGTGCCGCTGGGGCGTCCCGATGCCATCACGTGATCAGGCTGTGACCGCCCGACCGGACGGGCCGAGAAGGGCGAGCGCCTGGCCGGCCAGTTCCTGTCCGCGGCCCGCCAGCCAGTGCACCCGGCGGTCCCGGCGGAACCACGAGTCCTGACGGCGCGCGAAACGTTTGGTGGCGCGGACGGTCTCGGCGCGCGCCTCCGCGTCCGTGCACTCCCCGGCGAGCGCGGCCAGCACCTGCTGGTAGCCGAGGGCCCGGGAGGCCGTGCGTCCCTCGCGCAGGCCGGCCGTCTCAAGGGCGGCCACCTCGCCGACCAGTCCGGCCTCCCACATGCGGTCGACCCGCAGCGTGATCCGTTCGTCGAGTTCCGGGCGGGGCACGTCGACGCCGATCTGGACGGTGTCGTACACGGAGTCGTGCCCGGGCAGGTTGGCGGTGAAGGGGCGGCCGGTGATCTCCACGACCTCCAGCGCGCGGACGATCCGCCGGCCGTTGCTGGGCAGGATCGCGCGGGCCGCCTCCGGGTCCACGGCGGCCAGACGGGCGTGCAGCGGCCCCGAGCCGAGCGCGCCGAGCTCCGCCTCCAGCCGGGCGCGCACCTCCGGGTCGGTGCCGGGGAACTCCAGGGCGTCGATGGCGGCGCGCACGTAGAGCCCCGAGCCGCCGACGAGCACGGGGGTGCGCCCGGCGGCCAGCAGCCGGTCGATCTCGGCGCGGGCGAGACGCTGGTACTCGGCGACGCTGGCGGCCTGGGTGACGTCCCATATGTCGAGCAGGTGGTGCGGCACTCCCTGCCGCTCGTCCTCGCCGAGCTTGGCGGTGCCGATGTCCATGCCGCGGTACAGCTGCATGGAATCGGCGTTGATCACCTCCCCGTCGAGGGCCTGGGCAAGGGCGACTCCGAGGTCGGACTTGCCGGCCGCGGTGGGGCCGACGACGGCGATCACGTGGGGGACGTCGTTTCTCACGTGCACAGTTTCGCAAATTCCGGCGGCGCGGATTCACCCGTGGACGAGTAAGATCGTTACAAGAAAAGGGTCATTTCTAGCAAAAGGCATCCATGGGAGACGGTGACGCATGAGCTTCAAGGACACGCTGAAGGCCAAGGCCGAGCACGCCAGGGCCAGGGCGAGCGCCAAGGCCGGCGGCTTCATGGAGCAGCACGGCGAGGCGATCGGCTCCCGGCTGGACAAGGTCGCGCACACGGTGGACGAGAAGACCAAGCACAAGTACAGCGGGAAGATCCACAAGGGCGTGGACAAGACGAAGGGCGCCATGGAGCACCTCAAGGACAGCGGCTCCAAGGACACGGCCTGAAGACGTCCCACCCGGCCGGCCGGACCCGACGGGTCCTATGACCAGGCCGCCACGAAGTAGCCGACACCATAGGGCGCCTGGTCGTAGAGGAGTTGCCCGCCGAGCCCGGCGCCGTCGGCGGCACCGGACAGCACCTGCCAGGGGGCGCGTCCGGCCGCCCCCAGTTCGGTCGCGAGCCCCGCGTCCAGGGCCGCCAGCGCCCCGGTGTCGGCGGCGGCCAGGGCGCGCGCCACGGAGGCGTCGAAGGGCTCGGCGCGCTCGTCGAGGTAGCCGGGCGCCTTGAGCGTCCGGCAGGTGCTGCCGTCGCCCATGACCAGCAGCGCCACCCGGTCGGCGAGTTCCGCCAGGCCCCGTCCCAGCTCCAGCATCCGGCCGGCCGGCGCATGCGCCGGCACCGCGCAGGCGTGCAGGGGCGCGGTGGAGCCGGCCCGCGTCAGGAGCCAGCCCGCCAGCGTCAGCGACGGGGCCAGGGGCTCGGGGTCGCTGCCGTCGCCGAGCCGCACCGTCAGGTTCACACCGTACGGGCGCAGCGAGCCCGTACCGCCGCCCTCCCAGACGTGCGCGGAGTCCGCGGCGCCCACCACGACCAGCAGATCGGGGCGCGCGGCGGCCAGCACGGCCAGCGCGTCCGCGCAGGCGGCACGCAGCGGGTCCAGTTCCGGCGCCGCCCCCGAGGCGACGTCGGGCACGAGCAGCGGCGGACAGGGGCAGACGGCGGCGGCGACCAGCATGATCGGAACCCTACCGTCCGTCGTCTCAGAAGCCCTCGGGCACGCGGTCCCAGGGCTCGGCCGTGGCGGCGACCTTCGGGTCCTTGCTGTCCCGCACCAGCTCGGCGACCGTGAAGCGGCAGATGTAGGTCGTGGTGACACCCTCGTTGACCTGTACGAACCCCTCTCCCGAGCGGTACAGCCGGCTGCGCCGGATGCTGAAGGGCTTGCTCGGCCGGTAGGCCAGCGCCGCCTCCTCCAGCTTCCGCAACGCCTCCTGCCGCGTGCCGTCGGCGTGACCGAGGAGTTCGAACTCCCAGCGCCTGGCGTCGCCGCTGCCCACGGTCTCCTCGGCGAACAGCCCCCAACGAGCCACCTGCGTCCCCCCTCGTTTTCGCGGTCCTCACGGACCCGCGCCGGTCAGTCGCAGCCGCATCCCGGTGCGGCCGCCGCCGGGGCCGGCACGGGCGCGCCGATCGTCGGCAGGCCCAGCATGACACCCGCGGGTCTGGCCGCCGCGGCCGAGGTGCGGCGCTCCCAGGCGTCGCCCGCGGGAGTGCGGCGGACGCCGAAGGCCGGGTCCTCGGCGAGCAGGTGGTGCGGCGCGGCGTAGCTGATCCGTGCCATGACCACGTCGCCGGGGCGGACCGGCTCGGCGGGCGGCGCGAAGTGCACCAGGCGGTTGTCGGGGGCGCGGCCGGACAGGCGGTGCGTGGCCTCGTCCTTGCGGCCCTCTCCCTCGGCGACCAGCACCTCCAGGGTGCGGCCGACCTGCTTCTTGTTCTCGGCCCAGGAGATCTCCTCCTGGAGCGCGACCAGCCGCTCGTAGCGCTCCTGGACGACCGCCTTCGGCACCTGCCCCTCCATCTCGGCGGCCGGCGTGCCAGGGCGCTTGGAGTACTGGAAGGTGAAGGCCTGCGCGAAGCGCGCCTCGCGCACCACGTGCAGCGTCTGCTCGAAGTCCTCGTCGGTCTCGCCGGGGAAGCCCACGATGATGTCGGTGGAGATGGCGGCGTCGGGCATGGCCGCGCGCACCTTCTCGATGATCCCGAGGTAACGGTCCTGCCGGTAGGAGCGGCGCATCGCGCGCAGCACCGTGTCGGAGCCGGACTGCAGCGGCATGTGCAGCTGGTGCATCACGTTCGGCGTCTCGGCCATGGCCGCGATCACGTCGTCGGTGAAGTCTCGCGGGTGGGGCGAGGTGAAGCGGACCCGCTCCAGGCCGTCGATCTTCCCGCAGGCGCGCAGCAGCTTGCTGAAGGCCTCGCGGTCGCCGATGTCGGAGCCGTAGGCGTTGACGTTCTGGCCGAGCAGGGTGACCTCGATGACGCCCTCGGCGACCAGCGCCTCGACCTCGGCGAGGATGTCGCCGGGGCGGCGGTCCTTCTCCTTGCCGCGCAGCGCGGGGACGATGCAGAAGGTGCAGGTGTTGTTGCAGCCGACCGAGATCGACACCCACGCCGCGTAGGCCGACTCGCGCCGGGTCGGCAGCGTGGACGGGAAGGTCTCCAGCGACTCGGCGATCTCGACCTGCGCCTCTTCGGCGATCCGGGCGCGCTCCAGCAGCACCGGGAGGCTGCCGATGTTGTGGGTGCCGAAGACGACGTCGACCCAGGGGGCCTTCTTGACGATCGTGTCCCGGTCCTTCTGCGCCAGGCAGCCGCCGACGGCGATCTGCATGCCCGGCCGGGCGGCCTTCTGCGGGGCCAGGCGGCCGAGGTTGCCGTAGAGGCGGTTGTCGGCGTTCTCGCGGACCGCGCAGGTGTTGAAGACGACAACATCTGCGGACACCGAGCCGTCCTCGCCCTTGGGCGCGCGGACGTAGCCGGCCGCCTCCAGGAGGCCTGCCAGCCGCTCGGAGTCGTGGACGTTCATCTGGCACCCGTAGGTGCGGATCTCGTAGCTCTTCACACCCTGCTCTTCACGCTGCACCCATCCAGGGTAAGGGCGCGCCGCGCGCGCCCGTGCCCCCGCCCGCCCTTGTGGCGGGCGGCTGCGGGCGGCGGGAAGTGGGTGCCCAGCAGCAGGGTGTCCTTACCCGCGTACCCGCCGGGCAGCACACGGGGGGTACGCACGGCCGGTACCGGGTCGATGCCGGGCGGTGCTGGTATCCCGGGGTCGGCGGCAGGGGTGTTCCCCGTGGGGCTGGTCCGCACCGGCGGTGGGCCGGGCCGGCGGGACGGCGCTGGCCAGTGCGACGGGGGGACTGGCACTATCGCGGGGATGGAGCTCTCCCGGATCGGCAGAGGCAGGGCCGTGCAGGCCGTGCTGGCGGTGGCGGCGGCGGTCGCGCTGCTGCTGTGGTGGGTGCTGCCCTCCAAGGGGCCGTCGTACCCGAAGGACCGGATCGACATCGCCACCGGTGTGCGCAACGGCGTGTACGACACGTACGGCAAGCGGCTCCAGCCCTACCTGCACACCGGCCTGCCGGGGGTGCCGGTGCGCCTGGTGCGGTCCGAGGGGTCCGTGGACAACGTCCGGCGGGTCGCGACCGGCAAGGCCGACTTCGCGATCGCCGCGGCCGACGCCGTCGCCGACTACGACGGCCCGGGCGCGGAGCGGCTGCGCGCCTGCGCCCGGCTGTACGACGACTACATGCAGCTTGTGGTACCCGCCGACTCCCCCGTGCGGTCGGCGAAGGACCTGCGCGGGCTGCGGGTGGGGATCGGCCAGCCCAGCTCCGGGGTGAACCTGATAACGCAGCGGCTTCTCGAGGCGGCGGGCCTCGGGAAGCCCGGCGACGTGCGGCGCCGCACGGTGGGCATCGACCGGGCGCCGGAGATGCTGCGCCAGGGGAAACTGGACGCCTTCTTCTGGTCGGGCGGACTGCCGACCAAGACCATCGCCAACCTTGCGGAGACCACCGACGTGAAGCTGGTCCAGCTCGGCGACCTGGTGGCCCGGCTGCACGCCGAGAGCGGGGAGTCGACGTTCTACCGGCAGGCGGTCATGCCGGCGGACGCGTACCCGATGGTCCGGGGCCGCGAAGCGGTGCAGACGATCGCCGTGGCCAACCTGCTGATCACGACGGACCGGACGGACACCGGGCTGGTGGAGCGCGTCACCCGCACGGTGATCGACAGCCGTGACCGGATCGGTCAGGAGGTGCACGCCGCCCAGCTGATGGACCTGCGGACGGCGGTCTTCACCGACCCGTTGCCGCTGCACGCGGGCGCCGAACGCTACTACCGGTCCGTGAAGCCCTAGAACGTCCCCGGGACCGGTACGGACCATTCCGCCCGACATGAGATCATCTCGCGTCCCGGGGACGATGTGCATCCCCGTCAGAGCCCCCTAACCTGTAGCGGACCACGTACCGATGGGGGCACACGCATGAGTTCTGGGGGTATGCCGCACACCCTCGTCGACGGCCGCTACGAGCTGCGCCGGCAACTGGGGCGCGGCGGCATGGGCGTGGTGTGGGAGGCGCACGACAACCGGCTCGGCCGTCAGGTCGCCGTCAAGGAACTGCTGTTCCGCGGCGCGCTGGACCCGGAGACCCAGGCCCAGTGGGTGGAGCGGGCGCGCCGGGAGGCGCAGGCCATCGCCCGGATCGGGCACGAGCACGTGGTCGCCGTGCACGACGTGATCGAGGCCGACGGCCAGGTCTGGATCGTCATGGAGCAGGTCAACCCGCACTCGCTGGCGGACCAGTTGCGCGAGCGGGGCCGGATCCCGGCGCTGCAGGCGGCGCGGATCGGTCTGGAGGTGCTGCGCGGGCTGCGCGCGGTGCACGCCGCCGGGGTGCTGCACCGCGACGTGAAGCCGCACAACATCCTGTTCCGCCGCGACGGGCGGGCGGTGCTCATGGACTTCGGGATCGCGACCTTCGAGGGCGCCGCCCAGGTGACGCGGATGCACGAGACCGTCGGCACCCCGCAGTATCTGGCGCCGGAGCTGGCCGGCCGGCTCACCCCGACGCCCGCCGCCGACCTGTGGTCGCTGGGCGTCACGCTCTACGAGATGGTCGAGGGCCGGGCCCCGTTCCGCGGGCCGACGCCGTACGAGGTACTGGAGGCCGTCCGCACGGCGGAACCGCCGCCGACGGCGCACGCGGGGCCACTGCGCCCGCTGATCGACGGGCTGCTGGTCAAGGAGCCGGGGGCGCGCCTGTCGGCGGAGCGCGCCGAGCAGTTGCTGCAGCACGTGGCGCAGGAGACCCCGCAGTTCCCGGTGGGCGTCCACCCGGACTACGACCCCGACGCCACGCGGACGGACGGGTCCGGCGTCAGCATACGGCAGGTTCCCGACTCCGTGACCCCGCCGCGGGATCCGCGGCCCCCGCACCCGCGCCCCTCCCGGCGGCGCTGGTACACGCTTGCGGCGGGCGGGGTCGCCCTCGCGGTCCTGGCCGCGTGCGGCTGGTTCGTCTTCGACCGGTCGCGCGACGCCGGGCCGGACCTCTCCGACTCGCAGACCATCCAGGCGGCCCGGACACGCGGCTACCTGCTCGTGGGCGTCAAGGAGGACCAGCCCGGCCTCAGCGAGGCCTCGGCCACGGCCAAGGGCGGCTACGAGGGCTTCGACATCGACCTGGCCTGGGCGATCGCCCGCAAACTGGGCTTCAAGGAGGTCCGGTTCGCGGTCGTCAACACCCAGTCCCGCGAGTACCGGCTGGGCACCGGGCAGGTCGACCTGATAGTGGCCAGCTACTCGATCACCGATGAGCGCAAGAAGCAGGTCGACTTCGCCGGTCCCTACTACCAGGCCGCGCAGGACTTCCTCGTGCGCGACGAATCCCCCGTCCACGGCACGCAGGACCTGTTCGGCCACAAGGTCTGCACGGTCACCGACTCGACGCCCGCCGAACGGCTGCGCAAGCAGTACCCGTTGATAAAGACCGAGCAGCTGGCCTCGTACGGTCTGTGCGTCGACGAACTGCTCGCCGGCCGGGTCGACGCCGTGTCGACGGACGACATCATCCTGGCCGGCTACCGGGCGCAGCACAGCAAGCGACTGCGCCTGCTGGGAGCGCCGTTCGGCAGCGAGGCGTACGGCGTGGGGCTGCACAAGGACGAGCCCGCGCTGAAGCACGCCATATGCGGCGCCATCAAGGAGCAGATCTCCTCCGGCGCCTGGCGGGACTCGTACAAGAAGCACCTCAAGCCGCTGACCCCGCAGGAGCTGGCGGATCAGCGGCCGCCGGAGTTCGAGAGCATGGAGGAGTGCCGCTGAGCCCGTGCCACCGGACCGGTCGCACGGGCCCGCCTGTTCAGGACCAGGCGAACGTGGTGACCACGGCCGCGTGGTCGGAGGGCCAGTCGTTGCCCGCCACATGCGGTCCGGGACGGTGCTCCCCGGTGACCAGGGTCGTGGAGTCCAGCACGCGCAGGGCCCGCCCGGCGTACAGGACGTAGTCGATCCGGTCCTGCGGCTCGGGCTCGGGGTTGACCGGTGACCAGGTGGTGCCGGGGTCGCGCACGGGGTCCGGGTGGGCCTCGCGGTAGGAGTCGCGCAGCCCGGCGGCCTCGGCGGCGAGGGTGACCGGCCAGGGCACGGGACCGTACCCGCCGTGCAGGGGCGCCGCCTCGGCCGTCCAGTCCAGGTGCGAGGGGACGTTGAAGTCGCCGACGAGGACGACCGGGGTGGTGTCGCGGGCGGCGAGGTCATCGGCCATGTCGTGCAGGATGTCCCGGAACTGCTCCAGGCGTCCCGAGGCGGCCTCGTGCTCGACGAGCACCTCGACCGGCTGCCGGTCGTGAAGGGCGTCGTAGGGGCCGTACGGGGTGTAGTTGAGGTGCGCGCTCCACAGCGTGACGTCGCGGCCCTCGTCGAGCCGGATGGTGGCGCCGAGGCCGCCGTAGAACGGGCTCGCGGGCAGGCCGTGGCGGGAGGCGATCGGGTAGCGGCTGATGACGCCGAGGTTGTCGCCCGCCTGGTGGTGCTCCCAGCCCAGTGCCTCGGCGAGTTCCTTCGCGGAGTGCGTCCGCGTCTCCTGAAGGCCGACGACGTCCACGTCGGCGTCCAGCAGTACACGCAGTTGCTTGTCGCGGTGGTCGTCGACGCGGCTGCCGCCGAGCCACAGGTTCCAGCTCATGACGCGCAGGTGCCGCACCATGGGCTCGTCCGCCGCGACGACCGGCACACGCACGGTGACGGTGGCGGAGCGTCCGTCGGCGTCCGTGGCGGTGACGCGGACCTGCGCGTCGCCGGGCGCGTCGGGGGTGCCGGTGACCGTGCCGTCGGCGCAGACCCGCGCCCAGCCGGGGCCCGAGGACTTGGCGTACGTGACGGGAGCACCGCGCAGCAGCCCGGCGACGGTGGCGCGGAACAGCTCCCCGACGCGGGCGCGGCGGCTGGTGAAGGCGGGCACGAGGAAGGACGGCGGCCGCGCGACCAGGGCCCGCAGCAGAAGGACGTCGGCCCGTTCCAGGCTGCCGAGCACCGCACGACCGGCGCCGGGGGCGATGGGCGTCAGGGACGGCACGGCGAGCACGCGGCAGCCGGCGGCCTCGGCCGAGGCGACACCGGTCGGGGTGTCCTCGACGGCCACGCACGCGCCGGGGTCCACGCCGAGGGCGCGGGCGGCGGCGAGGTAGGGGTCGGGGGCGGGCTTGGTGCGGGGTGTGTCGTCGGCGGTCAGCGAGACCGCGAAGCGCTCGCGGCCCAGCACCGCCAGCACGACGTCCACGACCTCGCGCGGGGACGCCGAGACCAGGGCGATGGGGATGTCGTGCCGGGCGAGTTCGTTCAGCAGCTCCAGCGCGCCGGGGCGGGGGACCGTGCGTGCGCGGACCCGCTCGGCGAACTCCCGGTGCAGGTGGGCGGCCAGCTCGTCGGCGCCGGTCGCCGTGCCGGTCGTGGTCGCCAGGTGGGCGGCGGTGTGCTCGACGGCGCGGCCGAGGACCTCGGTCACGTCCGCGTCGCCGAGCACGTGCCCCAGCCCGGCGGCCACCTCGGCGACCGCCTCCCACCACAGCTCCTCGGTGTCGACGAGCGTGCCGTCCATGTCGAACAGGACGGCCTGGAGCGGATGGTGCGGTGGGTGGGTCACGGGGCTCTCTTTCGTCGGGGGTGTGGGGGGATGGAGGTGCGGCAGGGGTCAGACGGCGCGCGCGGTGACCAGGACGGGCCGGTCGGGCAGGGAGACGGCGACGGTCGCGCCCGGCGGCAGGGAGGCGGCGTCGGAGCTGGCCAGGTCGGCCTTGACGGAGGTCCCGTCGGCCAGTCGCACGGTCACCCGTGTGACGGCGCCGAGGAAGGCGGTCGCCACGACGCGCGCGTCGCCGGTGGGGTCGGCGGTCACGCGCACCGCTTCGGGGCGTACGAGGACGTCCACCTCGGTGCCGGCGGGCACCTCGCCCTGGGCGGGGAGCCGCCGGCCGAGGACCTCGACCTGGCCGCCGTCGGTCAGCCGGCCCGGCAGGCGGCTGTTGGTGCCGACGAACTCGGCGACGAAGGCGGTGGCGGGGCGGTCGTACAGCTCGGCGGGAGCGGCGCACTGCTCCATCCGCCCGGCGTTCATGACGGCGACGCGGTCCGCCATGGACAGCGCCTCCTCCTGGTCGTGCGTCACGAACAGGGTGGTGATGCCGAGTTCGCGCTGGAGGCGGCGGATCTCCTCGCGCAGGGTGGTGCGCACCTTGGCGTCCAGCGCGCTCAGCGGCTCGTCCAGGAGCAGTACGCGCGGGCGCAGCGCCAGGGCGCGGGCGAGGGCCACGCGCTGCTGCTGGCCGCCCGACAGCTGGTGGGGGTAGCGGTCCCCGTGGTCCGGCAGGCCGACGAGCTCCAGGAGTCCGGCGGCACGAGTGCGCCGCTCGGCGGCGCCGACCTTGCGCATGCGCAGCCCGAAGGCGACGTTGTCGGCGGCGCTCAGGTGCGGGAAGAGGCTGTACGACTGGAAGACCATGCCCGCGTCACGGCGGTGCGCGGGGATCCTGGTGACGTCCTCGCCGTCGACCAGGACCTGCCCGGAGTCGGGGTGCTCGAAGCCGGCGAGCATGCGCAGCGCGGTGGTCTTGCCGCACCCGGACGGGCCGAGCAGTGCGACGAGTTCGCCGGGCCGGACGGTGAGGTCCAGCCCGTCGAGTGCGACGGTGGTTCCGAAGGATCGGCGCAGGGCCCGGAACTCGACGGTGGCGCCGCTGCTCGCGGCGGTCACGGCGTCGGCGACCGGGGCGGGTGAGGTGTCGGTCATCTGTCGGTCACTTCCGGGAGGCGGATGAGGTCGGGCGGCGTCCGCCGACGGCGGCCAGGATCAGCAGCAGCACCCAGGTGACCAGCAGGCTGAGCACCGAGACGGCCACGGACAGCTGTGCCTGCGAGCCGCTGACCGTGACGATCCACACCGCGAAGGGCTGGAAGCCCAGCAGCTGGGCGACGGTGAACTCGCCGAGCACGAGGGCGAGAGTGAGGAAGGATGCGCTCAGCAGCGCCCCGCGCAGGTTCGGCAGCACCACCCGGATCAGGGCGGCCGGCCAGTTCGCACCGCAGGACCGGGCGGCCTCGACGAGGGTGCGGACGTCCACCGCCCGCAGTCCCGCGTCCAGCGCCCGGTAGACGAAGGGCAGCGCCATGACCACGTAGGTGAGCACCAGGACGACCGGGAAGGACGGGTTCTGGATGGCCACGAAAGTCTGGAAGAAGGGCGTCGTGGCCAGGTGCTCGGGGCCCCAGCGCAGCACACTGCTGACCCCGGCGACCAGCGCGATCGGCGGCACCACCAGGGGCAGTGAGCAGATCACCTCGACCAGCGGGCGCAGCCGGGGTGCGGACAGGCGCAGCGCCACCATGGCGGGGACCATCAGCAGCAGGACGACGGCGATGGTGGCGGCCGCGAGTTCCAGGGAGAGCAGCAGGCTGGAGGTGAAGCCCTCGGCCTTGAGGATCTGCCCGTAGGCGTCGAAGGTGATGCCCTGGCCGGGGACGTCCACAGTGAAGATCACCGAGGCGGCCAGCGGCACCAGGAAGTAGAGGCCGGCGCCGGCGAGGACGATGCCGCGCCAGGGCCGGATCCGGGTGTCCGTCAGACCAGCCATCGCGCGCTCCGTCGTTGCAGGGGCAGGTAGACCGCCATGACCAGGCCGGCGACGACGATCATGTCGAGGCTCAGGGCGAGCGCCACGTTCTCCTGCCCGACCAGGACGTTGCCGGAAATGGCGTCGGCGATCTGCAGGGTGATCAGCGGAACCGAGCTGCCTACCATCGCCGCGGCGGTGGCGTAGGCGGCGAAGGCGCTGCCGAAGAGCAGTACCAGGCCGCCGAGGAGTGAGGGGGCCAGCACGGGCAGGGCGACGTGTCGCCAGTACTGACCGGCGGTGGCGCCGTTGTTCTGGGCGGCCTCGCGCCACTGGACGCGCAACCCCTCCAGCGCCGGGGTCACGGTGAGCACCATGAGGGGGATGAGGAAGTAGAGGTAGACGATGACCAGGCCCCAGAAGCTGTAGAGGCTCCAGCCGTGGTCGGCGAGACCCAGGTGGCGGGTGAGGACGCCCGCGTTGCCCAGGGTCGCCACGAAGGCGAAGGCCAGCGGCACCCCGCCGAAGTTCGCGAGCACGCCGGAGGCGGTCAGCACGGCTTCACGCAGCGCGCGGAACCGCGAGGTCACCACGGCCTGTGCGAGCAGCAGCCCGAGCACCGCGCCGATGGCGGCGGAGAGCCCGGACAGCTTCACACTGCCCCACAGGGCGGTCAGGTAGGCGCCCTGCAGGGAGGTGGTCAGGTTCGCCGTGGTGTACGAGGAGGCCCCGGTCGCGGGGTCCTTGACGGTGAAGGCGCCGTTGATCATGGCGACCGCGGGGGCCCCGAAGCAGATCGCCACGAAGACGAGCAGCGGGAGCACCGCGAGCCAGCCGGCCGAGCGCCGCCGCGCCGGGGCGGTTGCCCCGGCAGCGGCGGCGACGGGCGCCGCGGTGGCGGTCATCGGGCCGGTCATCCGGAGACGGCCTTGCCCCAGCCCTGGGCCAGCACGCCCTTGGCCTTGTTCTGCTGGTCATCGGTCGGGAATGACGGGGTGCCGGTGACCGGGGGGAGCTTGGCGGCGGCGGTCCTGTCGAGGGTGCCGGCCTTGTCCATGGCGGGCATCAGCACGGGACGGGCAAAGCCGGCGAGCCACAGGTTCTGGCCCTCGGCGCTGTACAGGTACTCCTGCCACAGGCGGGCGGCCGCCGGGTGCGGGGCGTCCTTGTTGATCGCCTGCGCGTAGAACTGGGCGTACTGGCCGTCGCTGGGGACGGAGACCTTCCAGTCCACGCCCTTGCTCGCGAACTCCTCGGCGTAGCCGGCGTTGAGGTAGTCCCAGTCGATGCTGATGGGCGTCTCGCCCTTCTCGACCGTGGCCGGGGTGGACTCGACGGGGTTGTAGTTGCCGTTCTTCTTCAGCTTGCCGAAGAAGTCGATACCGGGCTGGATGTCGTCGAAGGAGCCGCCGCCCGCGAGCGCCGCCGCGTAGACGCCGCCGAAGGCGGAGCCGGACTTGGTCGGGTTGCCGTTCAGCGCGACCTGGCCCTTGTACTCGGGCTTGAGCAGGTCGGCGAAGGTGGTCGGGCAGTTCTTGACGCGCTTGGCGTCGCAGCCGATGGAGACGTAGCCGCCGTAGTCGTTGTACCAGCGGGCCTGGGCGTCCTTCTGGGCGGCCGGGATGTCGTCGTAGGAGGCGACCTTGTAAGGGGCGAACAGGCCCTGCTGCGCTCCGCTGATCGCGAACGCCGCGCCGAGGTCGAGGACGTCGGGGGCGCGGTCCTGGCCCTTGCGGGAGGTGACGGCGTTGATCTCGTCCTGGCTGGAGGCGTCCGGGGTCTCGTTCTGGACCTTGATGCCGTACTTCTTGGTGAAGCCGTCGATCAGCGCGCCGTAGTTGGCCCAGTCGCGGGGAAGGGCGATCGCGTTGAGCGTGCCCTCCTTCTTGGCGGCGGCGACCAGGGCGTCCATGCCGCCGAATTCCTCGGCGGAGGTGGCGGTTGCCGCGCTCTTGCCGTTCTTGCCGTCGGCGGAGGTCTGCGTGGTGGGGGCCGAGCCGCAGGCGCTGAGCGCCAGCGCGGTCACGGCGAGGCCGGCGGCGACTGCGGCCGCCTTCGGGAGGGACGCGGGCACGGAAGTCTCCTGGAGGGGAAGTCGGGTCCTGAAGGCCAGGGAGGTCGGGAGCGATTCGACTTGTCCGAACAAGTTGGCCTCCAGTAGGCCGTGCGTCAATGACCTTTCCGTAAACGGCAGGAAAACCTCGGCAAGCCCGCAGAGGGCTGTCGTCCCTTTTCGGCCAAGGACTCGGTGACCACCTGCCGGGGCCGTGAACCCATGCGCGCGATCGGTGCCCGGCTCGTCTACCCTGAGCGGTGTTGTGCGCAGACAGTGAATGAACGGAAGGGGGCACGGTGGCGGCGCGGCACGAGGAGATCGCCGAGGAGCTCCGGCGGGCCATCGACGACGAGGAGTACACGGTCGGTGCGCTGCTCCCCCCTGAGACGGAACTGGCCGCCCGGTACGCCGTCTCCCGCGGCACCGTCCGTCAGGCCGTCGCCGCGCTGACCGCGGAGGGGCTGATCGGCTCCCGCCAGGGCGCCCGCCGTGTCGTGCTGGCCAGCCGGCGCAGCCAGAGCTTCGCGGAGCTGCGCAGTTTCGCCCAGTGGGCACGGGCGATGGGCCGCGCCGCCTCCGGCGCCGTGGTCCGCACCGAGATCCGGCCGGCCACCGCGGAGGACGCCACGCGCCTGCACCTGCGCGCGGGGACGGACGTGCTGTACGTGCTACGGGTGCGCGAACTGGACGGCGAGCGCGTCCTGGTGGAGCGCACGGTCTACGCCGACTGGATCGCCCCCGCGGTGCTGCGCATAGAGCCGGATTGCGAGTCGGTCACCCAGCGGCTGTACGACGACACGGGCCTGGTCTTCGCCTACGGGGAGCACCTGATCGACGCGGTCGCGGCGGGCACCCGGGACAGCGAACTGCTGGGCGTGCGGCGCGGCAGCCCGCTGCTGCGGGTACGCCGGGTGACCACCACGCAGAAGGGCCGCCCGGTGGAGTGGTCGGACGACCGCTACCGCTCGGACGCGGTCAACTTCAGCATCCACAACTCGATCGGCTCCAACCCGCTGGCCCGCCAGGCCGGCCCCGGGCTCAGGGAGCCGTACGCGGCACCGTGAGGGTGACCCGCAGCCCGTGCGGCTCGTTCGGCGCGTAGGCGATGCTGCCGCCGCCCTGGGTGAGCAGCACCCGCGCGATGGACAGTCCGAGGCCCGAGCCGTCGACGTTCTGATGGCGCGGGCTGCGCCAGAAGCGGTCGCCGATGCGGGCGAGTTCCTCCTCCGTGAGCCCCGGGCCGCCGTCGGCCACGGTCACGTCGATCGCTCCGGGGCGGCCCGGCAGCTCGGTGGTGACCCGTACGCACTCACCGTCCGGGGTGAACTTCACCGCGTTGTCGATCACGGCGTCGAGGGCGCTGGACAGCGCCACCGGGTCCGCCCAGCCGGTCACGGCCGCGGCACCCCCGTAGGTGAGCTCCACGCCGTCGCGCTCGGCGACCGGCCGCCACGCCTCGACGCGTTCCGCGGCGAGGGCGGCGATGTCGGTGAGGGCGAGGTTGGCCTCCGCGTGCTCGGCGGTGGCGAGGCCCAGCAGGTCGTCCAGGACCGAGGCCAGGCGCTTGCCCTCCTCCCGGACCGAGGCGATCTCCTCGTGCCCGTCGGGCAGTTCCAGGCCCAGCAGCTCGATCCGCAGCAGCAGCGCGGACAGCGGGTTGCGCAACTGGTGGGAGGCGTCGGCGACGAAGGCCCGCTGCTGGTCGAGGACCTCTTCGACGTTGTCGGCCATCTCATTGAACGACCGCGCCAGGCGCCGCAGTTCGGGCGGTCCACCGGACACCGCCACCCGGGACTTCATGCGGCCGGTGGCGATGTCGTGGGTGACCCGGTCCAGCACCCGGACCGGGCGCAGCACCCAGCCGGTGAGCCGGAAGGCGGCCATGACGGCCACGATCATGGCGGCCAGTTCACCGGCCGCCAGCAGCAGCCAGCCGCGCAGGATGCGCGAGCGCATGGCACCGGTGGGCGAGTCGGTGAGCACGACCGCGACGACGTCGCCGTCCCGGACGACCGGGGAGGCGACCGGCAGCGAGCGGTCCTGCCAGGGCCAGATCTGCTTGGGGTCGTGGCTGCGCCGCCCGGCGAGGGCCTCGCTGTACGCGGCGAAGGCCTCACCGCCGGTGGGCAGCTTCCAGCCCTTCGGGGCCGAGGCGATCGGATGGCCGTCGCGGTCGAAGACGCCGGCCCTGATGCCGTACACCTTCTGGTACTGCAGCAGCTCCGTCCTCAGCGTGCTCTCCCGTTCACCGCCGCCGTCGGTGCTCACGTACTGCGCCAGCGCGGCGAAGCGCGCGGTGTCGTCGATGCGGTCCACGACGACCCGCTGCTGCTGGGTGGCGGCCAGGCTGGCGGCGAGCGGGAAGCCGAGGGCCAGCAGCACACCGGCCATCAGCACGATGAGCAGTGGCAGCAGCCGGGTATGCACGGAGCGACGGCCTCCTAGCCGGAGGGCACGACGAGGCGGTAACCGACCCCGCGCACGGTCTCGATCAGGGACGGCAGGCGCAGTTTGGACCGCAAGGACGCCACATGCACCTCAAGGGTGCGTCCGGTCCCCTCCCAACTCGTCCGCCACACCTCACTGATGATCTGTTCACGGCGGAAGACCACTCCGGGCCGCTGCGCGAGCATCGCGAGCAGGTCGAACTCCTTGCGGGTCAGCGCGACCGGCTCGTCGCCGACGGTGACCTTGCGGGTCTCCAGCTCCACCCGGACCTGCCCGAGGGCGATGACGCCGCCGTCGGCCTCCGCACCCTCGGCCTCGGGCCCCGCGGGCGCCTCCTGCGCCTTGCGGCGGCAGACGGCGTGGATGCGGGCGAGCAGCTCCCCGGTGTCGTACGGCTTCACCACATAGTCGTCGGCGCCGAGGTTGAGGCCGTGGATGCGGGAGCGCACGTCGGCGCGGGCCGTCACCATGATCACGGGGGTGGCGGTGCGCAGCCGGATGCGGCTGCACACCTCGAAGCCGTCCTGGTCGGGCAGGCCGAGGTCGAGCAGGACCACGTCGAAGCCGGGACCGTGGTCGGGCAGCAGCGCGTGCAGCGCCTCCTCGCCGCTGCGGGCGTGGGTGACCTGCAGCCCGTGCTTGGCCAGCACGGCCGACAGCGCGGCGGCGACCCGGTGGTCGTCCTCCACGAGCAGCAGTCTCATCCGTTCACCTCCCACGGCTCGGCCCCGCACGCCCCCACGGCGTGCTCTACCACGGAATACACGCCGATGGGCCGCCCGCGCGTCAAGCGCAGCCCGGCCCTGTGTGGCGACTGTTACGGAGCCGGTACGCTGCACAACCGGCCGGGCTCACCCACGGTGCCGGATTTGCGCCAGTCGGTGACCGGATCGTAATGCTCAAGTTCCCCTCAGATGTACTGACTCGGTTTGCCAAGCGTCAATAGGGTGATCACCAAGGTCTGGTCAACCGACGAGGATGGAGCACACGCCGATGACCGAAGTCCCGGTGACCGAGGACGCCGCTCCGGCGGCCGACGACCTGGTCGTGCTGAAGGACGTGAACAAGCACTTCGGCGCGCTGCACGTGCTCCAGGACATCAACCTCAGCATCGGCCGCGGCGAGGTCGTGGTCGTCATCGGCCCCTCGGGGTCGGGCAAGTCCACGCTGTGCCGGGCCGTCAACCGCCTGGAGACGATCGACTCCGGTCTGATCACGATCGACGGGAAGCCGCTGCCCCAGGAGGGCAGGGAGCTGGCCCGGCTGCGCGCCGACGTCGGCATGGTCTTCCAGTCGTTCAACCTCTTCGCGCACAAGACGGTCCTGGAGAACGTCACGCTCGGCCAGGTCAAGGTGCGCAAGGCCGGGAAGAAGGCCGCCGAGGACCGCGCGCGCGCCCTGCTGGACCGGGTGGGCGTGGGCAGTCAGGCGGACAAGTACCCGGCACAGCTTTCCGGAGGCCAGCAGCAGCGCGTGGCCATCGCCCGGGCGCTGGCGATGGAACCGAAGGTCATGCTCTTCGACGAGCCGACCTCGGCGCTCGACCCGGAAATGATCAACGAGGTGCTGGAGGTCATGCAGCAGCTCGCACGCGACGGGATGACGATGGTTGTCGTCACCCATGAGATGGGCTTCGCCCGGTCCGCCGCCAATCGCGTCGTCTTCATGGCGGACGGACGGATCGTCGAGCAGGCGACGCCCGACCAGTTCTTCAGCAATCCCCGGAGCGACCGGGCCAAGGACTTCCTTTCGAAGATCCTTCACCACTGAGAGCGACACCGACGGTTCGCCGACCTAAGGATGATCACGATGAGGTTCCGTACCACTGCCGCCGCCGCTCTGGCCGTCCTGGCGCTGACCGCCACCGCCACCGCGTGCGGCAAGGAGGGCTCGCCCTCCTCCTCCGGCACCCCTGACAAGGACGGGTCCAGCAGCGCGGCCACCGCCGAGCTGCCCAGCTACACCGTCAAGACCGGTGTGGACCTGGCCGGCTCCAAGACCTGGGACCGGATCAAGAAGAACGGCAAGCTCGTCATCGGCGTCAAGGCCGACCAGCCGAACCTGGGTTACCAGGACCCCGGCAGCAAGAAGTACTCCGGCTTCGACATCGAGATCGCCAAGATGATCGCCGCCGACCTCGGCTTCGACGAGAGCAAGATCGAGTTCAAGACGATCCAGTCGGCCAACCGCGAGACCGCCCTCTCCGGCGGCCAGGTCGACTACTACGTCGGCACCTACACCATCAACGACGAGCGCAAGAAGTCCGTCTCCTTCGCCGGCCCGTACTTCGTCGCGGGCCAGGACCTCCTGGTCAAGAAGGGCAGCAACATCAAGAGCACGGACGACCTCAAGGGCAAGAAGGTCTGCTCGGCGACCGGCTCCACCTCCATCCAGCGCATCAAGGACGGCGGCTACGGCGCCGAGCCGGTCGAGTACGACTCGTACTCGCTGTGCGTGCAGAACCTCGCCTCCGGCCAGGTGGACGCGGTGACCACGGACGACGCCATCCTCAAGGGCTACGCCGCTCAGGACCCGGCCAACCTCGAGGTCGTCGGCAAGCCGTTCTCCGAGGAGCCCTACGGCGTGGGCCTGCTCAAGGACGACAAGGTGCTGCAGGACGCGATCACCAACGCCCTGAAGAACCACGAGGACAACGGCGACTGGAAGAAGGCGTACGACGCCACGCTCGGCAAGTCCGGCGTGAGCGCCGAGATTCCGCAGCTCCAGTCCTGAAGCGGTCGGGACCCGGCCTGACCCGGGTCCCGACCCCCTTCCCCGGCACAGCCCGAGCCTGATGCGCCGGCGGCCTGGAGCGGCCGTCGGCGCACCCCTTTCGGAGAATCGATGAACGTACTGCTGGACAACTTCGCGCTCTTCCGCGAGGGGTTCCTCGGCACGGTGGAGCTGACCGCGCTCAGCGGGGCGATCGCCCTGGTGCTCGGGGTGATCATGGCCGCGTTCCGGGTGTCCCCGGTTCCGCCCCTGCGTGCCTTCGGCACCGCGTGGGTGACGCTGCTGCGCAACACCCCGCTGACCCTGCTCTTCTTCATCGCGGCGCTGGTGCTGCCCCGGCTGGGGCTGAACACCTGGAGCTTCTTCCGGCTCGCGGTGCTGGCCCTGAGCTGCTACACCTCGGCCTTCATCTGCGAGGCCGTGCGCTCGGGCATCAACACCGTCCCGCTCGGGCAGGCCGAGGCCGCCCGCAGCCTCGGGATGACCTTCACCCAGACCTTGCGGCTGATCATCCTGCCGCAGGCCACCCGGACGGTGCTGCCGCCCATCGGCAGCCTGCTGATCGCGCTCACCAAGAACTCCGCGATCGCCGGTGGCTTCAGCGTCTTCGAGCTGTTCAGTGTCCAGAAGACGCTCGGCGAGGAGGGCTACAACATCTTCGCGATCTTCATCTGGGTGGCGCTCGCCTACCTGATCATCACCCTCTTCATCAGCGCGGTCTTCCGACTGCTCGAGAACCGGCTGGCGGTGGCCCGATGAGCGCGAACGTCCTCTTCGACGCGCCCGGCCCCCGGGCCAGGATCCGCAACCGGGTCGTCGGCGCGGTCGCCGCCCTGGCGATCCTCGTCCTGCTCTGGTTCGTCTACCGGCGGCTCGACGAGTCGGGGCAGTTCGCCTCGTACCTCTGGGAGCCCTTCCAGTACACCGATATCCAGCAGCGCATCGTCGACGGCCTGCTCGCCACGCTGAAGGCGTTCGCGCTCGCCGCGGTCTTCTCGCTGGTGCTGGGCGCGGCGCTGGCGGCGGGCCGGCTGTCGGACCACGCCCCGGTGCGCTGGGTGGCGACCGTCGTCGTGGAGTTCTTCCGCGCGATGCCGCTGCTGATCATGATCTTCGCGCTGTACGTCGGCGTCTTCACCTCCGCCCCGCTGTGGGCGCTGGTGATCGGCCTGACCCTCTACAACGGCTCGGTGCAGGCCGAGATCTTCCGGGCCGGCATCAACGCCGTACCGAAGGGGCAGCGGGAGGCGGCGTACGCGATCGGGCTGCGCAAGACGCAGGTCATGGTCTTCGTGCTGATCCCGCAGGCGACCCGGGCCATGCTGCCGTCGATCATCAGCCAGCTGGTGGTCACCCTGAAGGACACCTCGCTCGGCTACATCATCACGTACGAGGAGCTGCTCTACACCGGCAACCTCATCGCGAAGAACAGCGCGGGCTTCCCCTTCATCCCGATGATCATCATCGTGGCGCCGATCTACATCCTGATGTGCCTGGCGCTCAGCGCGCTGGCCAACTGGATCGAGCGGCGGGGCCGCCGCAGCCGCAAGGGCGCGCCGCCGAAGGCCGGCGACATCAAGGCGGTGGAGGCCGCCGCGGAGTGACGGTGCGCCAGGCGCGCCGCCGCGCGGCAGGTGTCGTCACTTGACGCACGCACGCGCAGTAGGTTGCATACGCAATGTGACTGCACAACTTCCCGGGACCGCGCAGTGGACCCGGTGATCATCGCGGGGGCGGGTCCGGTCGGGCTCGCCCTCGCGCTCTGCCTGGCCCGGCACGACGTGCCGAGCATCGTCCTGGACGAGCACGACCACGCGCCCGCACTCTCCGCGGAACGCACGGCCGTCCTGAGTCCCGAGACCGCCGGGCTGCTGGTCCGGCTGGGCCATCGAAGGCTCTACGAGTCCGGCGCCACCTGGGACGCGTGGCGGACGCTGCGCCGACGGCAGGAGACCGTCCGCGTGGAGTTCGGAGACCGCGCCTCCGGCGGTCAGGGGCCCTCCCCGCTGCACATCGGGCAGGAACGCCTGGAGCACGGGCTGCGCGGGGCCCTCGCCGAGCAGGCGCTGGCACGGATCGTCCCGGGGGCGCGCGTCGACTCTGTGGAGCCGGACGAGCGCGGGGTCAGCGTCCGCACCAAGGGCGCCAACGCCACCTGGTGGCGCGGGAGCTACCTGATCGGCTGCGACGGCCCGCGCTCCACCGTGCGCAAGCTGCTGGGGGTGCGCTTCCCCGGCCGCACGGCCGTCGACCGGCACGCCGTCGCCGCCCTGCGGGTCGCACTGCCGGACGAGGGCGTGGCGCTGCTGCACCGCGAGCCGCCGGGGCCGGGCGCGGGCCTGGAGGTGACGGCCCGTCCGCTGCCGGACGGAGTGTGGCGGCTGGACTGGCTGCTGCCCGCGCGCGGTGAGCCGCTCACCTCCGACGAACTCGTCTCGCGCATCCGCGGCACCCTCACGGCCTGGTGCGGAAGCGTTCCGTCGTACGAGCTGCTGGGCTCCGCCGAGTACCCGGTGCACCAGCGGCTGGCCCGGCGCTGGCGCGCCGGACGCGTCTTCCTGGCCGGCGACGCGGCGCACCTCATGGGCGCGCTGGGCGCGCAGGGCCTGGAGGAGGGCCTGCGCGACGCCGACAACCTCGCCTGGAAGCTCTCCCTGGCCTGGCACCACGGGGCCTCGGACACCCTTCTCGACAGCTACCAGGCCGAGCGGCGCGGCGCGGTGGGCGCCCGGCTGCGGGCCACCGACCAGGTGCTGCCGCTGCTGCGGGCGAGCGGAGTCTGGCACACGGTACGGCGCTCCGTGCTGTCCGGCTCGGCCCGGCGGTATGCCGAACTGCTCACCGACGGCCACCTCGGCCGCGGCCCGCTCGGCGCGCCGCCGGTCTACGCCCGCTCACCGCTCGCCCTTCCCGCCCCCCGCGGGGCGGGGGCGGCGGCCTCGGCCTCCTCGGCGGCCGCGCCATCGCCGCTGCTGGGGTCCTGTGCCACTCCCCCGGGCGGTGCGGTCGTCGACGTGCCGGTCACGGCACTGGACGGCTCCAAGGCGCGGCTGTACGAACGCCTCGGGCGTGACCTGCTGGTCGTCCTCGTCGCGCCGGGCACCGGTGTGTGGGAGAGCCGGCACTGGCTCACCGCGGGCCTGATGCCCCGGCTGGCCAAGGCGGTGGCGGCCCTGCCCACCCGGGCGGAACTGCTCGTGGCGGAGGCCTATCCGGGGTCCACGGCGCACAGCGTGCTGCTGATCCGCCCGGACGGCCACCTGGTGACGGTGATGACCGGCTGCCGCCCGACCGAGCTGTACGCCTACGCCGACCTCGCCCGCGGCGGCCCTCCGAGCCCCGTCCAGGACCGCGTCGCCCACTGACGGGCTCAGCGGGCGAACTCCGTTGCGCGGGACTCCCGGACGACGGTGATGCGGATCTGGCCGGGGTAGGTGAGTTCCTCCTCGACCTGCTTGGCCACGTCGCGGGCGATGACCTGCGCCTGGATGTCGTCGACGTCCTCCGGGTGCACCATGACCCGGACCTCGCGTCCAGCCTGCATGGCGAAGACCTTGGCCACGCCCGTGTGCGCGGCGGCGATCTGCTCCAGGCGCTTGAGCCGGCGGACGTAGCTCTCCAGGGACTCGCGCCGCGCGCCGGGACGGCCCCCGGAGATGCCGTCGGCGGCCTGGGTGAGGACCGCCTCGACGGTCCGGGGGGCGACCTCGTTGTGGTGGGCCTCGATGGAGTGGACGACGTCCTCGGACTCGCCGTGCCGCCGCGCCAGGTCCGCGCCGATGATGGCGTGGCTGCCCTCGACCTCGTGGGTGAGGGCCTTGCCGATGTCGTGCAGCAGCGTGCCGCGCTTCACCACGACCGGGTCGATGCCGAGTTCGGCGGCCATCATGCCCGCGATGTGCGCGGACTCCAGGAGGTGGCCGAGCACGTTCTGGCCGTAGGAGGTGCGGTAGCGCAGCCGCCCGAGCAGCGTGACCAGTTCGGGGTGCATCTCGGTGATGCCGATCTCGGTGAGCGCGTCCTCGCCGTGGCGTACGCAGAGCTGCTCGACCTCGGCCTGCTTGCGCTCGTACACCTCCTCGATGCGGTGCGGGTGGATGCGGCCGTCGGTGACGAGCGCGTCGAGGGCGAGCCTGGCGACCTCCCGGCGCACCGGGTCGAAGCAGGAGAGCAGCACCGCCTCGGGGGTGTCGTCGATGATGAGGTTGACCCCCGTGATGGCCTCGAAGGCACGGATGTTGCGGCCCTCGCGGCCGATGATCCGGCCCTTCATCTCGTCGCCCGGCAGTTGGAGCACCGAGACCACGGACTCGGCGGTCTGCTCGGTCGCCACGCGCTGGATCACCCCGGCGACGATCCGCCGGGCGCGTTCCTCGCCGCGGTCGCGGGCGGCCCGCTCGATGTCGCGGACGATCAACGCCGCCTCACGCTTGGCCTGTTGCTCGGCGGAGCGCACGAGGTCGGCTCGGGCCTCGGCGGCGGTGTAGGCGGCGACCCGCTCCAGGACGTCACGCCGCTCCTCCTCCAGCCGGTTGAGCTCGGCGCGGCGGCGCTCCAGTTCCTCGCGTTCCTCCGCCAGTTCGCGGCGACGCCGGTGGAGTTGCTCGGATTCGGCGTCGATACGGGACTCCCGGTCGGCGAGCCGCTGCTCACGCCGCTCCAAGTCGGCCCGGACCTCCTGGACTTCCTCCTTGGCGGTGGCCCGGATCTCCCGGGCCTCACGCTCGGCCGCCGCCCTGAGCTGTTCGCGTTCCGCACGGAGCCGTTGGAGCAGCACCCCCGCGGTGACGGCCACGACCACGGTGACGGTCACGGCCACGACCGTGAACACGGATTCGGTCCCCAGCGCGATGCCCATGGCACCAACTCCCGTATCTCTGAGGACGCGATCCCTCACCCGTTGTGAGGCTAGGTCGACTCAGAGGCACGGTCAAGGAACCTCAGCGGAGGTTCAGTCGGGCAGGTAGTGCTCCAGCAACTCCGGGTCCTCGCCCTCCTCCTCCAGGGCGCGGCGAACCACCCTCAGGGCGAGCCCCTCCGCGTACCCCTTGCGGGCGAGCATCCCGGCGAGCCGGCGGATCCGCTTCTCCTTCTCCAGGCCACGGGTGGCCCGGAGCTTGCGGTCGACGAGGGCACGGGCCGTCTGCTCCTCCTGCTCCGCGTCGAGCTGCCCCACGGCGTGGCCGATCGCCTCGGCGTCCACTCCCCGGGTGCGCAGTTCCTGGGCGAGGGCGCGCCGGGCGAGGCCTCGGCCGTGGTGCCGGGACTCCACCCAGGCATTGGCGAACGCCTGGTCGTCGATGAGCCCGACGTCCTCGAACCGCTCCAGCACATGCTCAGCCGCCTCCTCCGGGATCTCCCGGCGGCGCATGGCGTCGGCCAGCTGCTTGCGGGTGCGAGGGGTCCCCGTGAGCAGGCGCAGGCAGAGCGCCCGCGCCTGCTCCACGGGGTCGAGCGGGCGCTCCTGCTCCGCCCTGGGCCCCTCCTGCCCGGGAACGGGCGAGGAGGGGGCGAAAGAGCCGCCTCGATCCTTGTGCCCGTACGCCACCGTCAGGCCTTGGCGGCCGCGGCCTTGGTCGCCTTGGCGGCCTTGGGCGCCGGGACGGTCGCGGCGTCGGCCTTGGCCGGGTCGGCCGCTGCGGCGGCGGGAGCGGCCGCCTCGGTGCCGGCCTCATCAGCCGGGGCCTCCGGCCGGACGCCGATGCCGAGCTTCTCCTTGATCTTCTTCTCGATCTCGTCGGCGAGGTCGGGGTTGTCGCGCAGGAAGTTCCGCGCGTTCTCCTTGCCCTGGCCGAGCTGGTCGCCCTCGTAGGTGTACCAGGCACCGGACTTGCGGATGAAGCCGTGTTCCACGCCCATGTCGATCAGGCCGCCCTCGCGGCTGATGCCCTGGCCGTAGAGGATGTCGAACTCGGCCTGCTTGAAGGGCGGCGCGACCTTGTTCTTGACGACCTTGACGCGGGTGCGGTTGCCGACCGCCTCGGTGCCGTCCTTGAGGGTCTCGATGCGGCGGATGTCCAGACGCACGGAGGCGTAGAACTTCAGCGCCCGGCCACCGGTCGTGGTCTCCGGGGAGCCGAACATCACGCCGACCTTCTCGCGGAGCTGGTTGATGAAGATCGCGGTGGTCTTGGACTGGCTGAGCGCACCGGTGATCTTGCGCAGCGCCTGGCTCATCAGGCGGGCCTGCAGACCCACGTGCGAGTCGCCCATCTCGCCCTCGATCTCGGCCCGCGGCACGAGGGCCGCCACGGAGTCGATCACGATGAGGTCCAGCGCGCCGGAGCGGATCAGCATGTCGGTGATCTCGAGAGCCTGCTCACCGTTGTCCGGCTGGGACAGCAGCAGCGCGTCCACGTCCACGCCGAGGCGGCGGGCGTACTCCGGATCGAGGGCGTGCTCGGCGTCCACGAAGGCGACCTTGCCGCCGGCCCGCTGGGCATTGGCCACCGCGTGCAGGGTCAGAGTCGTCTTGCCGGAGGACTCCGGGCCGTAGACCTCCACCACGCGGCCGCGCGGGAGACCGCCGACGCCGAGGGCGACGTCCAGGGCGGTGGATCCCGTCGAGATGACCTCGATGGGCTCGTTCGGCCGATCGCCGAGGCGCATGACGGCACCCTTGCCGAACTGCCGTTCAATCTGTGCGAGCGCGGCGTCGAGCGCCTTGTCGCGGTCGGTTCCTGCCATGGGTTCCACCCTGGGTGTCTGAGTCGTTCGCTTCACGTCCATGACGCTACTGCCTGCCACTGACAATGCGTCCCGACGCCGCCCCCGGCCTGTGGACAACCCACGGAAGTCCGTGAAAACCATTGGGAAACCGGGCCCGGGACATCCATGAGAATGGATGTTCGATTTTTGTGTCAAGCGACTCGCGAACCTCAGTCGCCCCCGTCGCCCGCCCCGTCCCGGCGGTCCCGGCCGTCCCCGGCGGCCCCCTCAGGACCGTTGCCGTTGCCCGGACCGTCGCCCCGACCGCTCCCCCGGCCGGCCCGCGACCACCACCGGAACAGCGGCCGCCGCTGCGGCCCGTGCGCCCGCGGGTCCGTGACGGCGTACCGCTTCACGTAGGCCCCGAGGAAACCCTGCAGCGTCGCGGTCGCTGGGATCGCCACCAGCGCGCCCACCGCCCCCAGCAGCGCGGTGCCGGCGATCACCGACCCGAAGGCCACCGCGGGGTGGATGTCGACGGTGCGCGCGGTGATCCGCGGCTGCAGCACGTAGTTCTCGAACTGCTGGTAGACCACGACGAAGCCGAGCACCCACACCGCGTCCCACGGGTCCTGCGTGAACGCGATCAGCATCGGCAGCGCCCCCGCCAGGTACGTACCGACCGTCGGCACGAACTGCGAGACCACGCCGACCCAGACCGCCAGCGCCGGCGCGTACGGCACCCCGATGACCACGAACAGCACGTAGTGGGCGACGCCCGAGATCAGCGCCATCAGTGCCCGCGAGTACAGGTAGCCGCCGGTCTTGGCGACCGCGATCTCCCAGGCCCGCAGCACCTCGGCCTGCCGGGCGGGCGGCAGCACCGAGCACACGGCGCGCCGCATCCGGGGCCCGTCGGCGGCGAAGTAGAAGGTGAACAGGCTGATCGTCAGCACCTGGAAGACCCCGCCGAGGACCGTCGCCGACAGCCCCCACACATTGCCCGCCTGCCGCTGCACGTAGTCGCGCAGCCAGTCGGAGTGCAGCACGTTCTCCTGCAGCTTGCCGACGGACAGGTCGGTGCCGAAGGTCTGGTTGACCCACACGACCACGTCGTCGACGTACTCCGGCAGATTGCGGCCGATCGAAGTGATCTGGTCCACCAGCAGGGAGCCGAGCAGCACCACGAAGGTCCCGCCCGCGGCGAGCACGAGCAGGAACACCAGCCCGGTCGCCCACCCCCTGCGCATGCCGCGCGCGGCCATCCAGTCCACCGCCGGCTCGATCGCCAGGGCGCCGAAGAAGGCCAGCAGGATGTTCACCAGCAGTCCGATGACCTGGTGGAACGCCCAGTTCGCCAGTTGGAAGGCGGCCAGCAGCGCGAACGCCAGCAGCATCGCCCTCGGCAGCCAGCGCGGCATCGCGGAACCCCGCACGCCCTCCCCTGCCCCCGTTCCGTCTCCCGGCTCCCCGGGCTCCCCCGGCGACCGCGGACCCGCGGCCGCCCCGGCTATCGTCTCGTCGCTTCCCGCCACGGCCTCAGTCCCACCCCCGCTCAGCGGCGCGCGGCCGGTACGTCGACGGCCACGCACACCGCCCGCCACACGTCCTTGGTCTCCCAGCCCTCGTCCAGTGCCTGGTGCACGGTCCGACCGCCGAGCTCGGACATGACATGATCGCGCGCGAAGGAGTCGGCGTAGGTCTCGCCGAAGTGCGCGCGCATCCGTTCCCAGAACACCGTGAGCTTCATGCGCCCAGTATCCCGCGCCGCCAACCGAACGGGCAGGCGTCGCACTGGGGCGCACGCCTGCGCGGCCGGGGCGGCGGGGCCGATCGGGGCGTTGGGTACACTGGGTGCAGCGAAGGGGAGTAGTCCCGCGATACCGGCTGGTCGACACACTGGACGTCCTGGACGTCCCGGCCACCGGGCCGCCGCACCGGGTGCGGGGGTGGACGAGACCTTCGGCCAAGGCAAGACGTGGTCCGCATCACCGTGCGGGCTGCTCCGTCGTGCCGGGCCGATGGCGCTTCCCGTCGCCCCCTGGGTGTCGCCGAGTCCGCGGTCCGGCCCCAGCAGAAAGCACCGGAATGACCTTCGACCCCCTGGCGCTCGTCACCGCCTTCGGGCTGATCTTCCTCGCCGAGCTCCCGGACAAGACGATGTTCGCCTCGCTGGCGATGGGCACGCGCATGCGCCCGCTGTACGTCTGGTTCGGCACCTCGACCGCCTTCATCGTGCACGTGGCCATCGCCGTGGGCGCCGGCAGCCTGATCAGCCTGCTGCCGGGCATGGCGGTGAAACTGGTCTCCGCCGCCCTGTTCGCCTTCGGCGCTGTGGTGCTGCTGCGGGGCGGGGGCGACGACGACCACGACGAGGCAGGCAGGACCGTGACTGGGTTCTGGCCGGTGTACTCCACCGCGTTCACGGCCGTCTTCATCAGCGAGTGGGGCGACCTCACGCAGATCACCACCGCCAACCTCGCCGCCACCAACGGCTGGCTGCCGACGGCCGTCGGCTCGGCCGTCGCCCTGATGTCGGTCTCCGCGTTGGCCCTGGTGGTGGGCCGGTTCATCGCCAAGAAGGTCCCGCTGAAGACCATCCAGCGCGTCGGCGGTGTCTGCATGGCGGGTCTGGCCGCCTGGACCCTGGTCGAGGCGTTCACGGGCTGACGGGCCCCGGCCTCCGGGCCGGGCGGGCCCCGGCCCCGCCCGCGCAGGCCGCGGACGCCTCATCACACGGGTGGGCGGGGGGACGCCGGACGTTTCGCGAGCGAGCGCAAGGCGAGCGCCAGCGCCGCCTCGGCCAGGCCCAGCAGGACGAGCCACAGCCCGACCAGCCGGGCCAGCGCGACCGCCGACTGCACGGGGAACGCGAGCACCACGATCCCGGCGACGACCCCGAGCGCGGCCACGGCGAAGGCCGCCCCTCGGTACGGCATGTCCCGCCCCGCGACGGCGATGAACGCCACCAGCAGCCCGGACACCAGCCAGTACGCGCCGAGGACGAGGGAGAGCACCGCGGCGGTCTGCAGCGGGTGCCGCAGGCACAGCACCCCCGCGAGCACGGCGACCACCGCGACGATCACAGCCGTCACCCTGCTCCCGCCGTCACGGCGGGAGAACGCCGTGACGAACCGGAAGACCCCCGTGACCAGCAAGTAGAGGCCTATGACGATCGCCAGTACGTGCAGCGTCTCGTCCGGCCAGGCCAGCACGATCACCCCCGCCACGAGCGTCGCGAGCGCGAAGCCCAGGGACCATCCCCAGGAGCCGCCCAACTTGCCGAGCACCTCGTCGGGGTCGGCCGGCCCTCGCGTCGTGGCGTGTCCGTACGTTGCGTTCATGGTGTTCTCCCGGCGCTGCGCGCGGCGGCGTGGGCCGCCGCGCGACGAGGACGGCTCAGTGCAGGACCTTCTCCTTGAAGCGCTGGAACTCCTCCTCCGTCAGGTCGCCCTTCGCCTTGAGCTCCGAGAGCTTGGCGAGTGCGTCGGCCTCGCCCGCCGCCGTGCCGGCGCCGCCCGCGGTCTGCCGGACGTAGTCGTCGAACGCCTTCTGGCGGGTGCGCATCTGCTCCGCCTCGCGCTTGCCCATGCCCGCGCCGCGGAACAGGAGGTAGGCGAGGATCCCGACGAAGGGGAGGACGAGCACGAAGAGCAGCCATGCCGCCTTGGCCCATCCGTTCATGGCGTCGTCACGGAAGACGTCCATCACGACGCGGACGATGAGGAAGATCCAGATGACCCACAGGAAGATCCACATCATCGTCCAGAACGCACCCAGGACCGGGTAGTCGTAGGCGAGGTACATGTGACCGGTCATTTCCGTCTCCTCCCGGCGCCCGCCCCGTACGGTTGCGGGGAGGGCGCGGGCCCGGGGCGGATGCCCGCCCGTGAGCTGCTTGGTGGGCCGGGGTCAACCGTCCGACGCGGCCGCCTCCTTGGCCGGCTCCCGCGATTGGCCCTCCTTGAGACCGAGGGACAACCGCCCGTCCTTGATGTCGGCGACGACGGTGTCCCCGGGGTTGAGGGTGCCGTCGAGCAGCATCTTGGAGAGCCCTTTGTCGAGTTCGGTTTGGATGGTGCGGCGCAACGGCCGTGCGCCGGCCGGCAACTGCCTGCCCGCCGGTAAGCGGGTGGCCGCCCAGAGCAGGTGCTCGGCGCCGAGGTCGGCGCCGTCCGCGGCCGCGCGGCTCGCGGCTGCCGCCAGCAGTTCGTCGGAGGAGTCGCCGAGCAGTCGCCCGACGGGTACGCGCTGGACGGCGGCGGCGAGGCCGCCGGGCTCATCCCGAGGAAGTGGTCGAACAGGTCGGAGAACGGGTCGCCGGACCCGAAGGGGGAAGTCGTCACCTTGCCCATCCGTCCGGCGGGCCCACAACGGCTGAGTGGCGCCCGCCGCAGTCGATTTGCCCGTACTCCACCAGTTTTGGCCCGATCGGACGCGCGTGCCACCGCAGTGCCCGGAGGGTCACGGAGCGCGGCGCGGCGCCGCCGCTCAGCCGGTCCGGGCGGTGGCCGCGGCGTCGCGGTGCGCCGGGGGCACCGGCAGTTCGTCCGGCATCTCCCGGGCGGGGTTTCCTGCCCAGCGGGCGCCAGGCGGCATCTCCTCGCCCTTCATCAGGAAGGAGTCGGGCGCGAGGACCGCCTCGTCGCCCATCGTCACGCCGTAGTGGACGAGGGCGCCGACGCCGACGGTGCAGCCGGCCCCGAGGGCGCTGTGATCGGACTTGAAGGTGCCGTCCTCCTGGGAGTGGCACTGGATCCGGCTGCCTTCGTTGAGGACGCACTCGTCCCCGATGCTGACCAGGGAGCGCTCCGGGAAGTAGCAGCCGTCGTCGAAGACCCGTCGGCCGACCCGGACGCCCATCCAACGCCAGACGACGCTTTTGAAGGGTGTGCCGTTGAAGACCATGATCGCCTCGCTCACGCTCGTGACCTTCCAGTACCGCTCGTGCCGCCAGAAGGGACGTTCGTAGATCGAGCAGTACAGCGGCCGCAGCCCCCGGAAGCCGGTGGCGACGCGTTCGGACAGCACCATGTCGGCGACGGTGAAGACGAGCGTGAGGAGGTTGGCGAGGGCGATCACCGACACCCCGAGCGCGTCGTACAGGTCCGCGGCCACCGACACCACCAGGGCCACCCAGAAGAAGAAGACCCACCGCGCGAGCAGGTGCAGCGCCATGGTGAAGACGTTGTGCTTGTTCTTCGCCGCCAGGCGGCGGCGGAAAATCTCGCCGTCCTTGAGGTGGTCGAACTTGCTGTCCCGCAGGACGGACCTCGGGATCTCGAAGCTGGGCGAGCCCAGCAGGCCGACGTCCTCCCGTACCTTCCCGTCCACCGGGACCATGACCTTGGTCGCCAGCAGGCAGTTGTCCCCCGTCCTGCCCTGCGACGGGTAGGCGACGTAGTTGCCGACGAAGTTGTGCGCCCCGATGGTGACCCGCGAGACGCAGAAGGACGAGCTGGAGAAGTCGGCGTTGATGATCGACAGCCCGTCGGCCACCATCGTGCCCCGGCCGACGGCACTGAGGAACGGGTTGTCCTGCTTCATGATCGTGCCGAAGTTCGACCCGGTCTGCTCCACGCGGGAGAGCCGGTAGCCCAGGCCGCCGAGGTAGTGGACGATGGCCGAGCTGTCGCCGAACAGGGTCTTGAAGAAACGCCGGTTGCTCAGGAAGCCGATGGTCCGGTGCATGCCGTACCGGAAGCCGAACAGGGGGTAGACCGTGTCCGGCCGGACGGCGAGGTTCAGCACGCGCGGGACCGTCACCGTGAACAGCAGGCCGAGCACCACGGCGCCGAAGAACAGGGCGATCGAGGTGACCAGGGCGTCGGCGTAGAAGTCCCAGGCCGTCAGCGCGGTGGGACCCGGCTCCACGAGCGAGGCGAACTGCGGCACGGCGGCGAACAGCAGCACCGAGCCGGCGACGGCCAGCGGCACGTGGACGAGGACCGCTCCCAGCAACTGCGAGAGGGAGTAGCCCGCCCTCCGCGCGGCGCCGCAGCGGGCCGGGCCGACGGCCCGGTAGTCGACGTCGGCCGGCTGGGCCGGGGATCCGTGCCAGTGCTCACCGTCGGGCACGCGCTGTCCGGCGTGCAGCGAGGAGGCGTGCCCGAGCTGGGTACCGTCGCCCATGGCCGTGTCGATGTCGATCACCGTCACCTCGCCGACGAGCACATCCTTGCCGAGCGTGACGGGGCCGGTCCGGATCACCCCGGATTCGGCGCGGTAGCAGGAGAAGAACACGTCCTTGCGGATCACCGTGTCGTCGCCGACGGTGAGCAGGTCGGTGCAGACCGGCACGCGCCGTGACAGGACGGTGACCCGGCGCCCGATCCTCGCGCCGAGGGCCCGCAGGTACAGCGTGTACAGCGGCGACCCGTGGAAGAACACCAGCGGATCCGACCGGATGAGCGTCTTGACGCACCAGAAGCGCAGGTAGTCCATGCTCCAGATGCGGATCTGCCGGGGCCGCCACCGGCCGACGAGCACCCATTTGGCGACGATGGGCAGCACGCAGACCGCGGCGAAGGCCACGCCGCCGAAGGCGATCGCCCGCAGGTAGGTGTCGACCAGGCCCGAGGCCCCGGCGATCCAGTCCACACCCTTGGTGAGGACGAGCGCGGCCCCGAAGGAGTACGCCACGAAGAAGGCGAGCTGCAGCGTCGCGCACAGGACGTAGTGCGGGCGGCCGGACGGCGGCGCCATCACCGATCCCGGCACCGCGGCGCGCGAGGCGCCGTCGCCGTTCTGCCTCTGCGCGCCTGCCGCGGACGAGGCGCGTACGGAGCCGGGAGCGGCCGCCGGGGAAGGGGCGGAGGCGGCCGGTGCGGCCTCCTCGAGGGCGGCCGCCAGGCTGCGGATCGTGGGGTGCCGGTAGATCTCCTTCATCGACACCGACGGCGCGTCCGGCCGTTTCCTCAGCCGTGCGCAGAAGTGCGCCATCACCAGCGAGTCGGCGCCCAGGTCGTCGAAGAAGTGGCTGTCGACGCATACCTGCTCGGTGTGCACGACGCCGGCCAGGGTCTCCGCCAGAATCCTTGTCGTGCCGGTCCCAGGACCGGCACGATCACCCCCGGTGGTTGAGGCTTCATCCTGTTCGCACCGACGGACCTCGGCTGATTTGTCCATCATGTAATCCCTGAGGGTTCACGACCGTCCACGTCCCAGCGGCCCGCTGCCACAAGGTCGTGGGCGCTTGTCCGGCCGTACGGGAAGAAGTCGTCTCCTTGCAGTCTCGAACGTCCGGCGCCGAGGCGCCAACCGCCGGGCCCGCGACGGCCGGAGCGGTCGCCGTGCGTAGGCGGGCGGGCTCCACGCGGCGCCCCCGCAGTCGCCCGACGGGCCCGTACGCCGTGCGACGGGCCGCCGGGGCGGGCTCGTGCCACGATGTGCGGGTGAGTGGGTTCTCGTCACTGCGAGCAGCGGAGCAGACCCCGCGCCATCTCGGCGTGACCACTCCGCGTCTGCGTTTCCTGCGCACCGAGACCGCGGGCGCCGGTTTCCTGCTGGCGGCCACGATCATCGCCCTTGCCTGGGCCAACCTGGCGCCGGGGAGCTATGAGTCGGTGTGGCACACCCATCTGTCGCTCACTCTGGGCTCGCGGGGCGTCTCCCTCGACCTGCGGGAGTGGATCAACAGCGGGCTGATGACGCTGTTCTTCTTCATCGTCGGCCTGGAGGCCCGCCGGGAGTTCGACCTCGGCGAGTTCCGCGAACGGACCCGGATCACCCTGCCGACGACGGCCGGGCTGGCCGGGATGCTCGTGCCGCTCGCCCTCTACCTCGTCTTCACCCACGGCACCCCCGACGCACGCGGCTGGGGCACGGTCATCTCCACCGACACCGCGTTCGCCCTCGGGCTGTACGCCCTGCTGGGCCGCAGACTCCCCGCGGCCACCAGGGCGTTCATCCTGACCGCGGCCGTCGTCGACGACTTCATCGCGCTCAGCGTCATCGCGTTCGCCTACACCAGCGGCATCTCCTGGCCCGAACTGTTCGTCGCCATCGGCCTCTTCGCCGTCGGGCTCGCGGCGTCCAATTCCATCGTGCGGACCTGCGGCGAGTTCCGCGGCGCCGCCTTCGCGCTGACCGGCGTGGCCGTCTGGTTCGCCCTGCTCGGCTCGGGGGTGGACCCCGTCGTCACCGGGCTGGCGCTCGGTCTGATGGCCTGCGACCACCCGGCGCGCGGCGCCGACCTGCGCCGGGCCAGCACGCTCTACCTGCGGTTCAGGGAGCAACCCACACCCGCGCTGGAACGCGACGCCCGGCGGGGCCTGGCGCTGTCGGTGTCGCTCAACTCCCGGCTGCAGGAGTTGTTCCACCCCTGGAGCAGCTATCTGATCGTCCCCGCCTTCGCCCTGGCGAACGCAGGCATCACCCTCGACGCACGACAGTTGACGGCCGCGTTCACCTCCCCTGTCGCCCTCGGCATCCTCGTCGCCTACGTGCTGGGTAAACCCCTCGGCATCGTGGGCGCCTCGGCGCTGACCACGCGGCTCAGCCGCGGCCGGCTGCGCCCGCCGGTCGGCTGGGGGGCGGTGACGGCCGGGGGCACCATCTCCGGCATCGGCTTCACCATTGCCCTGCTCATCGCCGACCGCGCGTTCCAGGGCGGGCGGCTGGCCGAGGCGAAGGTCGGCATCCTCGCCGCGGTGCTCGTCTCCTTCCTGCTCACCTGGTGTGTGACGCTCGTCCTGTCCCGGCTGCCCCGGACGATGCGCCGGCGGGCGCTGCTCGGCAAGGCGCAGCAGCTGGAGGACCTGGCCGTCCCCGTGGACCCGGAACGCGACCACATCCGCGGCCCGCACGACGCCCTGGTCACCGTGGTCGAGTACGGCGACTTCGAGTGCCCCTACTGCGGCGAGGCGGAGCCCGTCATCCGCGACCTGCTCGCGGACTTCGGCGACGTCCGGTACGTGTGGCGCCATCTGCCGCTCGCCGACGTGCACCCCCACGCCGTCCAGGCCGCCCGCGCCGCGGAGGCCGCGGCCGAGCAGGACCGCTTCTGGGAGATGCACGACCAGATCTTCGCCCACCCGCAGGCGCTCGACATCCGCGGACTGGAACGGCTGGCCGCGGCGATCGGGCTCGACATGGAGCGCTTCCGGCACGACCTGGAGACCCGCGCCGTCGCGGTCCGGGTCGCCGAGGACGCCGAATCCGCCGACCTGAGCAATGTGTCGGGAACGCCGACCTTCTTCATCAACGGCCGCCGCCACTACCGTGCGTTTGACATCGAAACCCTGTCGGCGGCCGTTCGCGTCGCCCTGGAACACGCCAAGGCCGCCCACTACTGACGCCCTCCGGGCGGCCGGATCCGGGTCGGCGTCCCCGCTACCGGTTGGCCCGCATCCGGGCGCGGCACCGCCTGGACGTAGGCGGACCGCTCGTCGTCGTGGCCCAGGGCCGCGAGCACGTCGGCAGCGGTCTCCGCCTCGTCCCCGCCGCCCACAAGCCCTCCCGCACGCGCAGACGGCACTCGTCCCGCGCCGTCCGCGCCGTCCGCGCCTCGAGGACGGCCCCCACCATCGGCGGAACGTGCTCCGCCCGGCGACGTCGGTTGATCAGCCGGGTGGGCAGGATGAGGAGACCCGTACGGCCAGGCGCCGCAGCACGGCGCGGCGGCCGACGAGGACGACGAGGGCGACGCCGGTGTTGCCCAGGGTCGGGAAGGCCGTCCGGCCATGCTGGGCGACCGGCGAGGGGCGGCCGCGGGACGTCTCCATCGCCCGGCCCACCGGCCCGCCCCCGGGAGGCCGGGGCACCGCGGGACCGCGGGCGAGGTGGAGGGCGACCCGGCGCCCCGCAGAAGGGCCGGGCGGCGCCACCGCGCCCGCCGCTGCGGGCGGCGCGGCCGGTGCTACGTTGGTCATTGCTCCAGCGTTGTGCCCGCGGCGCCCCATCCGGCAGTCGTCCGGAACCGCATCCGCCTCCTGACCCGCGCACCCCCGTCACCTGGCCGGACGCGGCCCGGGTCCCTGCCGGACGGCCCGCGGCGTGATAGGAATCGGGCAGGGGTCCGGTGGCGAGTGGAGCACACGTGATCCGGGTATTGGTGGTCGACGACGAGGCCCTGATCCGTACGGGCTTCCAGCGCATCCTCGACACGGCGGACGACATCGAGGTCGTGGGTGCGGTGCCCGGCGGGCAGGCGATCCGTACGGCGAAGGAGACCCAGCCGGACGTCGTCCTGCTGGACATCCGGATGCCGGACGTGGACGGACTCACCGTCCTGGCCGGGCTCCGGCGGCTGCCACAGCCTCCGGTGGTGGCGATGCTGACGACCTTCGACATGGACGAGTACGTGACCACCGCGCTCCGCTCGGGCGCGGCCGGTTTCCTGCTGAAGGACACCGACCCCGAGGAACTGCCCTTTCTGGTGCGGGCCCTGGCCGAGGGCGGCGCCGTGCTGTCGTCCAAGGTCACCCGGACGGTCGTGGACGGGTACCTGGGCGCGGGCCCGCAGGAGTCGGCGACCCGCGGCGTGGCACGGCTGACCGATCGCGAGCGCGCCGTGCTGCTCCTGGTGGCCGAGGGCCTGTCGAACGCGGACATCGCCGGGCGGATGCACCTGGGGACGGGCACGGTGAAGGACCATGTGAGCGCCATCCTGACCAAACTGCAGGTGGGCAGCCGGGTGCAGGCCGCGCTGCTCGCGGAGCGCGCGGGGCTGCTCAGGCGACCGCAGGACGGTGAGGGCGGATGAGGTTCAGGCGTCCGTCGCCCGTGGTGGTGGACCTCGCCGTCGTCGCGGTCGCGCTGTTCGACATCTGGGTCAACGTCGACCCTTGGGAGCCGGTGCGGCTCGGCTGCGCCCTCGGCGGCGCCGTCGCCCTGATGCTGCGCCGGCGCCTGCCTCTGGTCACCTTCGTGCTGGCGCTGCCGGCGGTGCTGGTGTCGGACGCGGCCTTCGCCACGCTGGCCGCGCTCTACACCCTCGCCTCGCTCTCTCGGCGCCGCTGGCTGCTGGCGGGGGGCGCGCTGGCCTTCACGATCGCGGACATGGCGCCGTGGCCCGCTCCGAAGTTCGACCTGTCCGAGCCCTCGAACCTGATCACCCTGAGCTACACGGCGGCGACGGCCGCCGCCCCGGTCTTCCTCGGGCAGCTCGTGCAGGCCCGGCGGGACCTGTCGCTGCGGCTCACCGAGATCTCCAAGGCCCGCGACCACGAGCGGCTGCTGACCGCGCAGACCGTGCTGGCCAAGGAACGCGCCCAGCTCGCCCGGGAGATGCACGACGTGGTCTCCCATCAGGTCAGCCTGATCGCCGTGCGGGCCGGCGCGCTGCAGGTCGGCACGCAGGACGCCGAGGTCAAGGAGGCCGCGGCGACGATCCGGCGGCTGAGCGTGCAGACACTGGACGAGCTGCGGCACATGGTGAGCGTGCTGCGCGCGGCCGGCGGCAGGCCCACCGAGCTCACCCCGCAGCCCTCCCTGGCGGACCTGGAACGGCTGGTCAGCGGCAGCGGCATCGAGGCCGAGCTGCAGCCGGAGCTGCCGGACGGGCTGCCGCCGACGGTGCAGCGCGCGGTCTACCGCACCGTCCAGGAGGCGCTGACCAACGTGCGCAAGCACGCGCCCGGGGCCTCGGCGCGGGTCCGGATCCGCCACCAGGGCGGCACCGTCCGGGTCACGGTCACCAACACCGCCCCCACCCGGCCCGCGCTCCCCCTGCCCAGCGCCCATTACGGCCTGGTGGGCCTGCGGCAGCGCGCCGCGCTGCTCGGCGGCACCGTCACCTCGGGCCCGACGGCCGACGGCGGCTACGAGCTCAGGCTGGAACTGCCCGCCGCCGGAACCTGAAACGGCGTCGCCCGGCCCCGCAACGCGGCCGCCGCGCTCCGTCGCCCCGGAGGGTGCGTCAGACAAACCGGGTCCGTTCGCTTGAGGGGGCGGCGGGCCGCGGTGGCGTCAGGGGCTTCGAGGGTGCCGGAGGCCGTGGAAGCGGCGGAACGCCGCGAGGGGCGGCCGAAGTCAGCCCGGTGGCGGCGCGGGGAGGGCCTGCTCGGTCCAGATCGTCTTGCCGTCCTCCGCATAACGCGTGCCCCACATTTCGGCGAGCTGGGCGATGATGAACAGCCCGCGGCCGCCCTCGTCCACGGTGCGCGCGTGCAGCAGGTGCGGGGCGGCGGGGCTGGCGTCCCGGACCTCGCAGGTCAGCATCCGGTCGTGGATCAGGCGCAGCCGCATCGGAGGGCTCCCGTAGCGGATGGCGTTGGTGACGAGCTCGCTGACGATCAGCTCGGTGTTGAAGGCGGTGTCCTCGTCCGCTCCCCACATGGCGAGCCGGTCGCGGACCAGGGCCCGCGCGGTGGCGACCGCCGTGAGGTCCTCCCCGAGCGGCCAGGCGGCGACGCGGTCGGCGGGGAAGGGGCGCGTGCGGGCCAGCAGGAGCATGGGCACACCCCGGTCGACGCCCGCGGGAAGCGTGTACATGATCTCGTCGCACAGGTCCTGGAGCGGACGGCCCCGCCCCGGCGGGCGGCCCTTGAGCAGGGTGGAGCCGCCCGCCAGGTGCAGGGACAGCACAGGCGAGCTGGTGAAGGCCAGGACGCTGCCCTCCGGGATGTCGAGCTCGGCGGCAGCGAACGGCGTCCCCCCTGCGGTGCCCAGCCGCGGCCCGTCCGGGATGTCCGGGATCTGAGCGCTGCCGTCCGGCCGTACGATCACCGGCGCCAGATGACCGGCGCGGGCCATCGTGCATCTGCCGGTCAGCGGGTCGTAGACGGCGTAGAGGCAGGCGGCGGTCAGCGCCTCCCGGTGCAACGGGTCGGCGGGCGGCAAGGAGGCCCGCTCGGCGGCGAGGTGGGTCGTGATGTCGTTGAGCCGGGCCAGCAGTTCGTCGGGCCCCAGGTCGAACGCGCTCAGCGAGCGGATGACGGTGCGCAACTGGCCCATGCCGGCGGTGGCGTGGATGCCCTGTCCGGCGACGTCCCCGACGACGAGGGCGGTACGGGCGCTGGACAACGGGATCGTGTCGTACCAGGACCCCGCGGCGATCTCTTTGGCCGTCGACAGGTAGGCCGTCTCCAGCGCGGTGTGCGAGACGGGGCGACGGGGCAGCAGGTGCCGCTGCACCGTGGCGGCGATGCTGTGCTCCCGGGTGTAGCGACGGGCGTTGTCGATGCACAGGGCGGTGTGGTCGGCCAGTTGCAGCGCGATCTCGACGTCGTCCTCGGTGAAGGGCTCCAGCCGTTCCGCGCGGTAGAGGCTGATCAGCCCCAGCACCGTCCCGCGCAGCGCCAGGGGCACCGTGAGCAGCGTCCGCACCCCAGAGGCACGGATCGCCCGGGCGCGGGCGGGGTCGGTGGCCAGCCAGGGCAGTCCGGCGTGCAGCCGCAGGACACGCGGACGCAGGTCGGACAGGGCCTGCGTGTACGGGGTCGGGTCGGGCAGGCTCCGCACGTCGCCCACCGGGTACGCCTGGGGCTGCCCGGGGCCTGCGCTGCTGCCGAAGGCGGCCCGCCTCAGCGGGGTGCCCCGGGGCAGCGGCGACAGTGGCGGGTCGTCGCCGCGGACCACGTCGTCGACGACCTCCACCACGACGGCGTCGGCGAAGGCGGGCACCAGGGCGCCGACGAGCTCCTCGCAGGTCACCACCACGTCCAGGGTGCGCCCCACGCGATCGCGCACCGTGTTGAGGACGCGCAGCCGGGCACGCCCCTTCTCCCGCTCGGTCACGTCCACCACGGCGAGCGCGACGCCGAGGACCGTGCCGTCCGGATCCTCCAGACGGAAGACGGAGACCGAGTAGGAGTGCTCCGCGCCGTTCCCGGAGATCGGACGTGTCCGCACGACGTCCTCGATCAGGGGCACTCCGGTCTCCAGCACCCGGCGCACGCGCTCCTCCACGTCGTCGGGCGAGACAACGGGATAGGCGTCGCGGAAGTACCGCCCGAGGAGGTCCTCCGCCCGCACCCCGCGCATGGCGGGGGTGCCCATGTTGACGCGGACGACGCGCAGCTCCGGGTCGAGGACGTGCAGTCCGACCGGCGACTGGGTGAAAAGGGCACGCAGGATCGCCGCCTCCGCGTCGCCCAGGGAAGGGAGCGGGCCGTCGTGCGCCACTGGAACCACCTCCGTCGGCGTACGCGCGGTGCGCCGCGCGGCACCACCTACAATCGTGCTCCCAGGTTTAGTGCGAACCACCCGAACCGGCGACCCGGGCGGCCCGGACGCTTGACGCGAACCTCAGGACTCGGAGAGCGGCTGCTCCGCCCAGATGGTCTTCCCGCCCGCGGTGTACCGGCTGCCCCAGCGGCTGGAGAGCTGGGCGACGAGGAACAGTCCGCGGCCGCCCTCGTCGGACAGCCGGGCGCGGCGCAGCCGGGGCTGGGTCTGGCTCGGGTCGGACACCTCACAGACCAGGGTGTCGTCACGGATCAGGCGCAGTCCGACCGGGGCGCCGCCGTAGCGGATCGCGTTGGTGACCAGCTCACTGGTGATGAGTTCGGTCGTGAACGCCAGGTGCTTGAGGTCCCACAGCTGCAGCTGGCTCTCCACCGCGGTCCTGGCCCGCACCACGACGGCGGGATCGGCGGGGAACTCCCAGGTGGCGACGGATCCGGGCGGCAGGGGGCGCAAGCGGGCCACGAGCAGCGTGACGTCGTCGCCGGGCGGCTCGGCGAGGAGTTCCTCGAGGATCGCCCGGCCGGTCCGGGCGGGGCTGCGCGTTCCGGTGGGGTCCGCCGCCAGCACCGAGCACAACCGGTCCAGCCGCTCCCGCGCGGAGCCGTCGGGGTGGGAGATGAGCGGTTCGTTGAAGAACGCGAGCACGCTGCCAGGGGGGACCTCGAAGCCGACCGGTTCGAAGGGCAGGCTGTCCACGCCCAGCGCCGGACCGGGCTTGAGGCCGATCACCTCGGCGCGGGCGCCCGGCGCGGCGTACACCGGCGGCGGATGCCCGGCGCTCGCCATCTCGCAGCGGCCCTCGACGGGGTCGTAGACGCAGTACAGGCAGGTGGCGCCGACCGCGCTGCCGCGCGCGGTTCCGTTCTCCTCCTCACCGGGCGGCGGGGCGACGTCGCCGAGCCTGACGACGAGGTCGTCCAGATGGGCCAGGAGTTCGCCGGGCGGCAGGTCGAGGTCGGCCAGGGTCTGCACCGCCGTGCGCAGCCTCCCCATGGTGGCCGCCGCGTTCAGGCCGTGGCCGGTGACGTCTCCGCTGACCAGCGCCAGCCGGCTGGAGGACAGCGGGATCACGTCGAACCAGGCGCCGCCGACGGCCTCGGTCGTGCTCGCCGGCACATAGCTGCCGGCGGTCAGCACCCCGCTGGTCTCGGTGATCGACGGCGGGAGCAGGCTGCGCTGCAGCGCCTCGACGGTGCGGTGCTCGCGCGTGTAACGGCGGGCGTTGTCCAGACCCAGGGAGGCCCGCGAGGCCAGTTCCTCGGCGAGGTCGGCGTCGCCGAGGCCGTAGGGCGGGAGGGCGGCGGTCCGCCACATCACCAGGACGCCGAGCACCAGGCCGCGCGCGATCAGCGGCACGCTCAGGAAGGAGGTGGCCGCGTCGGGCAGCAGCAGCCGGCTGCGTTCCAGGTCCCCGGCCAGGCCCTCGCGCCAGGAGGTCAGATCCGCCCTGTAGACGGCCGCGCCGCGGCGCAGGTGGTCACTCTCCAGGCTGCGCAGGCGGAAGCCGGCGCCCCGGGGGTGGATCTCGGGGGGCCACGAACCGTCGGAGGAGGCCACCGCGACCCGGCGGAAGGGGGCGCCGAGCCGGAACTCGCCCGGCTCCTGGCCGATCAGCACGGTGTGGGTCAGGTCGACGGCGGCCAGGTCGGCGAAGCGGTGGGAGACGAGCACGTCCACGAGTTCCTGGGCCACCCTGGCGACGTCCAGACTGCGGCCGATGCGCTCGGCGGCGGCGTGCATCAGCTCCATGCGCTGGCGGGCGGCGTGCTCCTGGGTGACGTCGGTGAAGATGACGGCGACCCCGACGGGGCGGTCGTTCGCGCCGTGCAGCCGGAAGGCGGAGAAGGAGGCCAGCCGCTTCACGTCCGGCGCCTCCCGGCGCCGGGCGCTGTGCACCCAGTCGACGAGCGGCTCCCCGGTCTCGGCCACGCGCTCGAGCTGCTCGCGCAGGGTCTCCGCGTCCTTGGGCAGGAGGACGTCCTCCAGGCCCCAGCGCGCGGGATCGACATGGAGGTCGTCGAGCGTCGCGGACAGGCCGAGGGCGCCGGGGAAGACGTTGAGCCGGGTGGTCTGCAGCGCCATGTCGTGGATCGCCAGGCCCACGTGCCGCTGCTGGAAGAGGGCCCTGAGCAGCGCCTCGTCCTCCTTGCGGCGTTCCGCCACCGCGCGGGGTGTGGCCGTCACGACCAGGCCGCCGGCCGGCCCGCAGGCCGCGGCCACCGACTGCACCCGCAGTCGCACCGGGACCGCGGTGCCGTCGGTGTGCCGCAGTTCGGCATCGCCCTCGGCGTCGGCGGCACCGGCCGCGGGAAGGTGGCGTGCCCACGCGTCAGGGGTCGTCAGGAGTTCGGCGACCGGACGTCCGCACACCGCCCCGGGGGGCCGACCGGTCAGCTCGCGGACCGAGCCGGTGCACATGAGGACGTCGCCGTGCCCGTCGATGACGAACAGGGCGCAGCGGCCGTCATGCGGCGAGCCGAGGTTGTCCGGCTCGGTGTGTGTAGTCACCCGGTCGTCCGATGTCGTGGTTCCCCCTCCCATTCAAACCCTTGGGAGCCCGCGCGCGCATCGCCACCGGGCTCGGCCGGGCGGTACCGCCACCCGCGATGGATCGTCCACGACGCCCCTCCCCCGCGTTTTCCGGCACATTGAGTCCGGGGCGCGCCGGGCCGTCAACTTTCGTCGGCCTGTGACCCGTACTGGGGGGCGCGTGGTCGCACGCCCGGGTGCTCCCTACGCACTTCTGTGTGCAGAGCGCTTACGGAGGCCTACTGTGCGCACATGCCAGCAACCCCGCTAGAACGCGCCGAGCATTTCGTGTGGCTGACCGCACGCGTGCTCGAGCAGCGCAGGTTCGCGTACCACTTCCGGAACGGCCCCGCGGACGCGGTGGAGACCGCGCTGTCCGCCTACCGCAACGGCGACGACGGATTCGGTCACGCCCTGGAGCCCGATCTGCGCGGCACGGTCAGCCAGCCGCTGCACGCGGCCCACGCGCTGCGCGTGCTCGACGAGATCGGCAGGTGCGGCGGCCAGCGCGCCGAGCGCATCTGCCGCTATGTGACGGCCGTGTCGACCCCGGAGGGCGCGCTGCCCGCGCTCCACCCCTCGCTGCGCGGCTTCCCGGTCGCGCCCTGGCTGCCGCTGGTGGACGACCCTCCGGGCGACCTGCTGGCCACCGCGCCCGTGGTGGGCACGTTGCACCGAAACGAGGTGTGGCACGCCTGGCTGTTCCGGGCCACGGACTTCTGCTGGGCGGCGATCGAGACGCTGGACAAGACCCACCCCGGCGAGGCCGTGGCCGCGATGGCGTTCCTGGACCACGCGCCCGACCGCGCGCGGGCCCGGGCGGCGGCGGCGCGGCTGGGACGGATCGTGCGCGAGCAGCGGCTCGTCGTGCTGGACCCGGGGCGGCACCCGGAGCCCGCGCTGCCGTCCGGCTCCCCCGACGGTGAGCACCGTTTCGCCTACGACTACGCCCGCACGCCGGACTCCCCGGCGCGTGAGTGGTTCACGGACGCGGAGATGGACCGCGCGCTGGACTTCCTGGCGGCCGCCCAGCAGGACGACGGCGGCTGGCCCGCGCGCCGGCCCGCGTGGGCGCCCGGCACGCTGCTGGAATGGCGGCCCCTGGTCACCCTCGACGCGCTGCTCATCCTGCGGGCGTACGGACGCCTGGTCTGAGCCGGCTCACCCGGCGGCGTCGCGCAGCAGCAGCGCGGCCAGTGCCAGGGCCGTGCCGTGCGGCGCGGCGAGGTCGAGCCCGGTGAGTTCGCAGATCCGGGCGAGCCGGTTGTCGACGGTGTTGGGGTGCAGCCCCAACTGCCGTGCGGTGCTGCGGCGTTCCTGCCGGCTGCCGAGGTAGGTCCGCAGCGTCTCGACCAGGTCCTGGCGGCCCGCGATCGGTTCGAGCAGGGCCGCTATCCGGTCGCTGCTCTCGTCGCGCCGTGACAGGTGGTACTCCAGCAGCACGTCGTCGAGCCGGTGCAGCCCCGGCGGCAGCCCGCCCGCGCGCGCCACCCGCAGCACCTCCGACGCCGTGCGGGCGGCGGCGGGGATGTCTGCGGGGCCGGCGGCCGTGACGACGGCCAGGCGCAGGCCCGCGGAGCAGACGCGGCGCAGCGGGACGAGCAGCGCGTCGTCGCCGCCCGGCAGAGCCGGGTGCCCGGGGACGACGGCGTGGCCCCCGGTGTCGTCGAGCAGGGCCGGCACCTCGGTGCCGAAAGCACGGTCGAGCGCCGCCTGGGCGCGGCGCGGTCTGCGGTGCGCGCCCGCCGGGTGGCGGCCGGCGGCGTCCTCGGGCGGGAAGTGGAGGGCGAGCACCAGGCCGCCGTCCGTCAGGCCCAGCCGCTCGGCGGGGACACGTTCCGGCGGGAGCGAGCCGTCCAGCAGCGCACGCAGCAGGACGCGGCGCTCCGCACGGCGTTCGGCCGCGAGCGTGCTCTGCTCGTCCAGGTACGTCTCGGAGACGGCACCGACGATGTCCTCCTGGATGCCGATGAGGACGTCGGCGAGTTCGGCGAGCGCGGCTTCCTCACCCGGCCGGGCCACCTCGCGCAGCGCCCGCCACAGCACGGTGGTGCCGCGCAGATGGCCGCGCAGCACCAGGTGCAGGGGCAGCCCTTCCTCGGCGCGCTGGGCGGCGCGTTCCCTGAAGCGGTCGAGGTCGCCCCGCTCCGGCCGTTCGGCGGGAGTGCCGTGGACGACCCGGCGCAGGAAGAGCCGCAGGCCGTGGCGTGCGGTGGCGGCCAGCTCCCCGTCCTTCACGTCGGCGGGCAGCTCGGCGCAACCGGGGAGGTCGGCGCAACCGGGGAGGTCGGCGAAGGCGCGGACGGTCATGGAGCGGGCGATCTCGTTCACCTTGTGCTCGCAGCGCGCCGCGAGGGCGCGGGCCGCGTCGGAGAGGACCGGCAGGGAGTCGACGGCCATAATCCCACCCCTCACTCGCGCATCCTTTGTGACCGGTCACACTAACCCGTCATCCGGTGACGGTCCGCGGCGCTCCGGTCACCACCACCGCCACGGTGACGGCCACCAGGAAGGGGGCGCGGCAGCAGGAGGGCGACGCCGGCCGCCGCCGGACCCGCGGCACGCGCGTCGAGCACGAGCCCGCGGCCGTCCCGAAGGTCTGCGGAGCGGTGAAGGCCGCCAGCAGGGGCGCTGGGCGGCAGCGCGGCCGGCCGCCGTCTGCGCCCGCACCCGCCCCGCTCCCGGCCGCCTCCGCCCGGTAAGGGCGCTGCGCTCACGGAGTGCGGGCGGTTTGTCAGTGCGGCGAGGCAGGATGGATGGCATGTCGCGACGGAGCACCGGGGGCACCCCGCAGGAGCAGGATCCCGCGGGGGCCCTCCACGCGTTCGCCCCCGCCACTCGCGCGTGGTTCACGGGGGCCTTTCACGCGCCCACAGCCGCCCAGGCGGGGGCGTGGCGCGCGATCGCCGGCGGGTCCGACGTACTCGTGGTGGCCCCCACCGGCTCCGGGAAGACGCTCGCCGCGTTCCTGGCCGCCCTCGACCGGCTGGCCTCGGCGCCGCCGCCCGCCGACGCCAAGCGCCGGTGCCGCGTGCTGTACGTGTCGCCGCTGAAGGCACTCGCCGTCGACGTGGAGCGCAATCTGCGCAGTCCGCTGACCGGACTGCGGCACGAGTCCGTGCGGCTCGGCCTGCCGGAGCCGGAGGTGCGGGTGGGCATCCGGTCGGGCGACACCCCGGCCGCCGAGCGGCGCGCGCTCGCGACCCGCCCGCCGGACATCCTGATCACGACCCCCGAGTCGCTGTTCCTGATGCTGACCTCCTCGACCCGGGAGTCACTGCGCGGCGTCGAGACGGTGATCCTGGACGAGGTGCACGCCGTCGCCGGGACGAAGCGCGGCGCCCACCTGGCGCTGTCGCTGGAGCGGCTGGACGAGCTGCTGGAGCGCCCCGCGCGCCGCATCGGCCTGTCGGCGACGGTTCGCCCGGTGGACGAGGTGGCGCGCTTCCTGTCGCCGCAGCGCAAGGTGACGGTCGTCCAGCCCCCGTCGCAGAAGGAGTTCGACCTCTCGGTGGTCGTCCCCGTCGAGGACCTGGGCGAGCTGGGCGGCTCCCCGGCCACCGAGGGCGACGACCCGCGGCCCTCGATCTGGCCGCACGTCGAGGAGCGCATCGCCGACCTGGTGCAGGACCACCGCTCCACGATCGTCTTCGCCAACTCGCGCCGTCTGGCCGAGCGGCTGTGCAACCGGCTCAACGAGATCGCCTACGAGCGGGCCATGGGCGAGCCCCTGCCCGAGGGCGCACCGCCCGCGGAGATCATGGCGCAGTCCGGTGCGGCGCACGGGGCACCGCCGCTGCTGGCCAGGGCGCACCACGGCTCGGTCTCCAAGGAGCAGCGCGCCCAGGTGGAGGAGGACCTCAAGGCGGGGCGGCTGCCGGCCGTCGTCGCCACCTCCAGCCTGGAGCTGGGCATCGACATGGGCGCGGTGGACCTGGTCGTCCAGGTGGAGTCGCCGCCCTCGGTGGCCTCCGGACTGCAGCGCGTGGGCCGGGCCGGGCACCAGGTGGGGGCGGTGTCGACCGGCGTGGTCTTCCCCAAGTACCGCGGCGATCTGGTGCAGTCGGCGGTCGTCACCGAGCGCATGCGGGAAGGCGCGATCGAGGCGCTGCGCATCCCGGCCAACCCCCTGGACGTCCTGGCGCAGCAACTGGTCGCGATGACGGCGCTCGACACCTGGGACATCGACGATCTGCTGGCCGTGGTGCGCCGGGCCGCGCCCTTCGCGGCGCTGCCGCACTCGGCGTTCGCCGCGGTGCTGGACATGCTGGCCGGGCGCTACCCGTCGGACGCCTTCGCGGAGTTGCGGCCGCGCGTGGTGTGGGACCGGGTGGCGAACACCGTGGCGGGCCGGCCCGGCGCGCAGCGCCTGGCGGTGACCTCGGGCGGCACGATCCCCGACCGCGGCCTGTTCGGGGTCTTCCTGGCCGGCGCCGACCCGAAGAAGGGCGGCGGCCGGGTCGGCGAGCTGGACGAGGAGATGGTCTACGAGTCCCGGGTGGGCGATGTCTTCACCCTGGGCACGACCTCGTGGCGGATCGAGGACATCACCCGCGACCGGGTGCTGGTCTCCCCCGCGCCGGGGGTGCCCGGGCGGCTGCCGTTCTGGAAGGGGGACCAGCTCGGCCGCCCGCTCGAACTCGGCCGTGCGCTCGGCGCCTTCCTGCGCGAGGTCGCCGCCCTGGATCCGGAGAAGGGCCGGGCCCGGCTGGCCGCCGCGGGCCTGGACCCGTGGGCGGTCGACAATGTGCTGGCCTACCTGGAGGAGCAGCGAAAGGCCTGCGGCCATGTGCCCGACGACCGCACCATCGTGGTGGAGCGCTTCCGGGACGAGCTGGGCGACTGGCGGGTGGTCGTCCACTCCCCCTTCGGCGCCCAGGTGCACGCCCCGTGGGCGCTCGCGCTGGGCGCCCGGCTCGGTGAGCGGTACGGCTTCGACGCGCAGGTGATGCACGCCGACGACGGCATCGTGCTGCGCCTGCCGGACGCGGACCTGATGGGCCTGGACCTGCTCGACGTGGACCCGGCGCGGCAGGGCACCGAGTACGACGCCGACCAGTCCCCGGTCGGCGCCGCGGACGTCGCCTTCGACAAGGGCGAGGTCGAGCAGCTCGTCACCGACCAGGTCGGCGGTTCCGCGCTGTTCGCGTCCCGGTTCCGGGAGTGCGCAGCCCGCGCGCTGCTGCTGCCGCGCCGCGACCCGGGCAGGCGCACGCCGCTGTGGCAGCAGCGCCAGCGGGCCGCCCAGCTGCTCCAGGTGGCGTCGGAGTTCGGTTCGTTCCCGATCGTGCTGGAGGCCGTCCGCGAGTGCCTGCAGGACGTCTTCGACGTCCCCGGGCTGGTCGAGCTCATGGGCGACATCGAGTCCCGCAAGGTGCGGCTGGTCGAGGTGACGACGCCCGAGCCGTCCCCGTTCGCCAAGTCGCTGCTCTTCGGCTACGTGGCGCAGTTCCTCTACGAGGGCGACTCGCCGCTGGCCGAGCGGCGCGCCGCGGCGCTCTCGCTGGACTCCCGGCTGCTGGCGGAGCTCCTGGGCCAGGCCGAGCTGCGCGAGCTGCTCGACGCCGACGTGATGGTGGAGCTGGAGCGCGAGCTGCAGTGGCTCACCGAGGACCGGCGGATCAGGAGCCCCGAGGGGGTCGCCGACGTGCTGCGGGTGCTGGGCCCGCTGGACGACGCCGAGCTGGCCGCGCGTGGTGCCGAGCCGGGCTGGGCGGCCGCCCTGGAGGGCGCGCGCCGGGCGATCAGGGTGCGTGTCGCGGGCACGGACCGCTGGGCCGCCGTGGAGGACGCCGGGCGGCTGCGGGACGCGCTCGGCACCGCGCTGCCGGTCGGTGTGCCGGAGGCCTTCACCGAGCCCGTCAAGGACCCGCTGGCCGATCTGCTGGCCCGCTACGCCCGTACCCACGGGCCGTTCACCTCGGCCGAGGCCGCCCAGCGCTTCGGCCTGGGCACCGCCGTCGCCGACGGCACCCTGCACCGCCTCGCCGCGTCCGGCCGGGTCGTGCAGGGCGAGTTCCGGCCCGGCGGCGCGGGCCACGAGTGGTGCGACGCCGGTGTGCTGCGCAGGCTGCGGCGGCGCTCGCTGGCGGCCCTGCGGCACGAACTGGAGCCCGTGCCGCCGGCCACGCTGGCCACCTTCCTGCCGCAGTGGCAGCACGTGGGCACGCACAGCCTGCGCGGCCTGGACGGCCTGGTGCGGGCCGTCGAGCAACTCCAGGGCGCCGCGGTCCCCGCCTCGGCCCTGGAGAAGCTGGTCCTGCCCGCCCGCGTGGCGGACTACACCCCCGCGATGCTGGACGAGCTGACGTCGGCGGGCGAGATCGTGTGGGCGGGGGCCGGTGCCCTGCAGGGCAAGGACGGCTGGGTGTCGCTGTATCCCGCCGACACCGCGCCCCTGTTGCTGCCGCAGCCGCAGCCCCTGGAGCTCTCCCCGGTGCACCGCGCGGTCCTGGATGCGCTCTCGGGCGGCTACGGGCTGTTCTTCCGGCAGGTCTCCGAGCAGGTCCGCGCCGCCGGGCACGAGGTGTCCGATCCGGAACTGGCCGAGGTGGTCTGGGAGCTGGCCTGGTCGGGCCGGCTGACCAACGACACGCTCGCGCCGCTGCGCGCGCTGCTCGGCTCCGGCCGTACGGCGGGCTCCACCGCGCACCGGGCGCCGCGCGCGGTGCCCCGCGGCCGCTACGGCGCCTTCACGGCCCGTACCGGCCGGCCCGCGCCCCGGGTGACGGCGTCGCGGGGCGGGCCGCCGACGACCGCGGGCCGCTGGTCCCTCGTGCCGGCGGCGGAGCCCGACGCGACGCACCGGGCGCACGCCCTCACCCACACCCTGCTGGACCGGCACGGTGTGGTCACCCGGGGCGCGGTGGCCGCCGAGGGCGTGGAGGGCGGCTTCTCGGCCGCGTACCGGGTGCTGTCGGCCTTCGAGGAGACCGGCCAGGCGCGCCGCGGATACGTCGTGGAGGGGCTGGGCGCGGCGCAGTTCGCCATGGACGGTGCCGTGGACCGCCTGCGGGCCATCAGCAACGCGCGGGACCGAGAGGACACCCGGCACGAAAAGACCCGCACCGTGGTGCTGGCCGCGGCCGACCCGGCCAACGCCTACGGCGCCGCCCTGCCGTGGCCGGAGCAGCCCGCCGGGGTGACCCATCGGCCGGGGCGCAAGGCGGGGGCCCTGGTCGTCCTGGTCGACGGCGAGCTCACGCTGTACGTGGAGCGCGGCGGCAAGACGCTGCTGGCCTGGCCCGGCGCCTCCGGAGCGGAGGGCGACGGCCGCGAAGGCGACGGCGCGGACGAGGAGCGGTTGCAGGCGGCCGCCGACGCGCTCGCCCTGGCCGTACGGGACGGCGCGCTCGGCCGGCTGACGGTGGAGCGCACCAACGGCGAGTCCGCGCTCACCTCGGTGCTCGGCCGCACCCTGGAGGCGGCCGGTTTCCACGCGACGCCCCGCGGCCTGCGGCTGCGGGCCTGAACAGGAACAGGGGGATCGGTGCCCGAGGGCGACACGATCTGGCTGGCCGCGCACCGGCTGCACTGGGCACTGGCGGGGCACGAGCTGCTCCGCACGGACCTGCGCGTGCCGCGGCTGGCGACGGCCGATCTGTCGGGACGTCACGTGGAGGAGGTCGTGGCCCGCGGCAAGCACCTGCTGATCCGGGTCGAGGGCGGGCTGACCCTCCACTCGCACCTGCGCATGGACGGTTCCTGGCAGTTGTACGCGCCCGGTGAGCGCTGGCGGGGCGGCCCGGAACACCAGGTCCGGGCGGTCCTGGCCAATGCCGAGCGGGTCGCGGTCGGCTACCGGCTGCCCGTGCTGGAGCTGCTGCGCACCGCCGAGGAGGACCGGGCCGTCGGCCACCTCGGCCCCGATCTGCTGGGCCCGGACTGGGATCCGGCCGAGGCGGTGCGCCGGCTGACCGCCGACCCGGCCCGCCCGGTCGGAGACGCGCTGCTGGACCAGCGCAATCTCGCGGGCATCGGCAACGTCTACAAGTGCGAGCTGTGCTTCCTGCGCGGCATCACGCCCTGGATGCCGGTCGGCGAGGTCCCCGAGCCCGAACAGGTCGTCGCACTCGCCAGGAGGCTGCTGCAGGCCAACAAGACCCGGCACGGCCACATCACCACGGGCGACACCCGGCGCGGCCGGACGCACTGGGTCTACCGCCGCGACCGGCACGGCTGCCTGCGCTGCGGGACGGCGATCCGCGTCGCCGAGCTGGGTCCGCCCGGCCAGACCCGCGCGACGTACTGGTGCCCGCGCTGCCAGCGCGGCCCCGCGCCCGCGGCACGCTCACACTGATTGACGGCCTGTCAGATCCGGTCGTGCGGTCGCCGCATGGCCGTACCGGCGTACGACCTCACCGGGCGCACCGCCCTGGTCGCGGGTGCCGCCAGTGGCATCGGCCGGGCCTCGGCGCTGCTGCTCGCCCGGGCCGGGGCCACCGTCTTCTGCGCGGACGTGGGCGAGCCGCGCCCGGCACACCGCCGAGCCGGAGGTGCAGGCCGGCGGCGTCGCGCGGGCGCGCGCCGTGGACGTCACGACGCGCGCAGGCGGCCGAGGCCGTCGCGGGCGCCGTGGCCGCCCACGGACGGCTGGTCGTCCCGGCCGCCATCGCGGGCGTCATGCGCTCCGGCACCCTCCTGGACACCGACGCTGCGCCCGCGAGGCGGCCCGCCCGATGACCGGGCACGGTACGGGCAGCGTCGTCACCAGGTCACCATGGCCTCCGGCGCCATCGACACCGGCGCCCGCGGGCCGCTCTGCCACTGCGCCTCCAACGCCGCCGTCGTCCAGCCGACCCGGACCTCGCCGCGCGGCTGCGGCCCTACGGGGTACGGGCCAACGCCGTGGCACCCGGCTTCGGCCCGCCGTGGCACCCGGCTTCGGCCCGCCGTGGTGCCCGGCTTCGGCCGCACCCGATGACCAGCCCTACGGCACGGGCCCCGACGGCCTCTTGGACGAACGGTCCCAGGCCCGTGCCGAGGAGGCGCTGGCGCGCGCCGCGCCCCTGGGCCGTGTGGGCGACCCGCAGGACGTGGCGCACACCGTGCTCTTCCCGGCCTCCGACGCCTCAGCCTTCACGACCGGCCAGATCCTGCGCCCCAACAGGGGCGTCGTCATGCCCTGGCAGTGACTGATTTCGCGGTCCCGGGACTCTTCCCGGCAGCCCTCCCGGTGCCGGTTCCCCAACCTCACGGACACCCGCCCGAGCTGCGGATGACGATCCCCGTGACCACCTCGCCGAGTGCAGGGGGACGATGCTGAGCCCCCAGCCACCGGCGACGACCAGGCCCTCGAAGGAGCCTGCCTGCGCGGGCTGGACGATGAGCCTCAGCAGGGCCCACCACCACACCACACCCGCGACGAAAGCGATCGCCCAGCGGACCGGCCGCCGGGCCCACAGCTCGTGAAACAGGCGGAGAGCATGCATGGCCGCCTCCTTCGGAGCCCCGAGGTTGCGGCGGGAATCACCAAGGACCCAGTCCCGGGCTTTCCCCGTACACAGGTGCGATCCCCTGCGGACAAGATCGCTAGACCTCTGCCGCCCCGCCCCTCACAACGTTCACCCGAAAGGAGTACATGCACGGCTACTACCTGCGACATTCCCCGTCCGAAGACAACCCAGGGCGACCGGCCCGGGGCGCCGCCTGGCGCCCCGCCGGCCTACACGTTCTCGGCCTGGAACATCCAGTGGTGCTTCTCGAGCTCGGCCGCGAGGCCGATCAGGATGTCCTGGCTCACCGGATCGGGCTTCTCCGTCGCCCTGATCCCCTCACGCACCCGCCTGATCACGGCGTCCAGCGCCGTGACCATGATCGCGACCACCTTCTCGTCCTTGATCCACCCGTCCGGCACCTCGTCGATGCTGCTGCTCTTGGACACCGTCCCCGCGCGCCCGTCCGGCGTCACCCCGATCGCGGCCGCCCGCTCCGCGACGGTGTCGGCGTAGGTCCGCGCCGTGGTCACCACGTCGTCGAGCTGGAGGTGGACCGACCGGAAGCGCGTCCCGATCACGTTCCAGTGCACCTGCTTGGCGACGAGCGACAGATCGATGAGGTCGCTGAGGGTGTGCTGCAGGGCCTCACCCACGATGCTGCGGTCGGCCTCGGGCAGCGTGCTCTTCACGACGGTCATGCTGCTCCTCCTCGCGAATTGCCTGGCATCGCAGGACCGCCTCCACGACGGTCCGCCTCATGGGCGCCTTCCCCGGAGCAGCGGACCAAACGCGGACGCGCCGTGGCCCCGGCCGGTTGTCCACCGGCCGGGACCACGGTTCGGAACTGCTTGGTGTCGCTCAGGCCGCGACGACGTCCACGGCCTCGGTGGGCGCCTTCGGCGCCTTGATGGTGACTCGCTCGTCCGGACCGGACGGTACGGACGGAACCGCGCCCAGCAGCGGCCGCATAGGCGCGGCTGCCGACTCGACAGCAGCCGACTCGGCGAGCTCGGCAAGCGCCAGATCGTCGCTGACCTCCCGCATCACCTCGGACATCGGGACGTCCAAGGCGTCACAGATCGCGGAGAGCAGTTCGGAGGAAGCCTCCTTCTGCCCTCGTTCGACCTCCGACAGATAGCCCAGGGAGACCCGGGCGGATGAGGAGACCTCACGCAGGGTGCGGCCCTGACGCTGGCGCTGCCGACGCAGCACGTCACCGAGCAGGCGACGGAGCAGAATCATCGGTGGCTCCCTCCTCGGACCGCGAATTCGCAACCTTCTTGCCCCACCGTACCGCCTCCGACACCGGCCGTGCGGGGAGCGATGACGTGTTCACTCAGGGCTGCAAACATCCCTTCCCCCCGCTGTCTTCCCTACCCTTCGCCGTCGGGGATTCGCCGGGTGTTCCCCCGCCCGTCGGAAGCGTCTGCTGCAAGAGGGTCAGAACGGCGTTCACGGTGGTGGTACGGATCGCGGCACGGTCGCCGTTCAACTGCAGTCTCTCGCACCACGAGCCGGTCGGCCCGGCGACCGCCACGTAGACCGTCCCGACCGGCTGCCCGTCCTGCGGGTCGGGCCCGGCGACACCGGTGGTGGACAGCCCCCAGTCGGCGCGCAGGACGCGCCGCACGCCCTCCGCCATCCCCCGTGCGACGTCGGGGTCGACGGCCCCGCGTTCGGCCAGCAGGGCGCCGTCCACGCCCAGCACGTCCCGCTTCAGTTCGGTGGCGTACGCGGTGACCGAGCCGCGGAAGGACGCGGACGCGCCCGGCACCGAGGTCAGCTCGGCGGCGACGAGGCCGCCGGTCAGCGACTCGGCGACGGCGAGCGACTCCCGCCGCGCCTCCAGCAGCCCCAGAACCTCGGCGGCGACGTTCACGCGCCCTGTCCCTGCTCCTCCGGGAACTCCACCGGAGCGTCCTCCGCGATCTCGGCCTCCGGCTCGTCCGCCCCCTCGCGCGCCCGGCGCGCGGCGGCCGAGTGCCGCGCGGCCAGCCCGGCCCGGCGCATGACGACCGCCTGACGCACGTAGTCCAGGCCCGTCACGACGGTCAGTACCACCGCGGCGCCCATCAGGACCGCCCGCAGCGTCGCCAGCGGCCCGGTGAGGATCAGGATGTACATGCCGACGGCGACGCCCTGGGTGAGCGTCTTCAGCTTGCCGCCGCGGCTGGCCGGGATCACTCCCCAGCGGATCACCCAGAACCGCATCAGCGTGATGCCCAGCTCACGGAAGAGGATCAGCGCGGTGACCCACCAGGGCAGGTCCCCGAGGGCGGAGAGCCCGATCAGGGCCGCGCCCATGATCGCCTTGTCGGCGATCGGGTCGGCGATCTTGCCGAAGTCGGTGACCAGCCCGTAGCGCCGGGCCAGCTCGCCGTCGAACAGATCGGTGATCATCGCGATGGCGAACGCCGCCCACGCGAAGGAGCGCCACGCCGGGTCGTGCCCGTCGCCGTGCACGAGCAGCACGACGAAGCCTGGCACCAGCAGCAGCCTCACCATCGTCAGGACGTTGGCGATGTTCCACAGCGAAGGCCGCCGGGCCGCGGCCACCGGGGCTGCGGCTGCGGGCCGGTGGTTGCCGGCGGCGGACGCCGGGACTCCTGTCATCCGCGGGCCTCCTCCGTCGTGCCAAGCGGCTCCGCGACGAGGTCGACGCCTTCGGTGTCCACCACCTTCGCCGCGACGAACGTTCCGGGCACCAGGCCCGCGTGGGAGGTCAGGACGACCTGGCCGTCGGTCTCCGGCGCCTGGTGGGCACCGCGGCCGACCGCGCCCTCCTCCTCGTCGACGGACTCGACCAGCACGTGCACCGTCGAGCCCAGCCGCTCCTCGGCACGCTGTGCGGTCAGCTCCTCGGCCAGCCGCGACACGCGGGCCAGCCGCTCGGCGACGACGTCCTCGTCGAGCTTGTCCTCGTAGCCGGCCGCCTCGGTGCCCTCCTCGTCGGAGTAGCCGAAGACGCCGATGGCGTCGAGCCGGGCGGCGCCCAGGAAGCGCTCCAGTTCCTCCAGGTCCGCCTCCGACTCGCCCGGGAAGCCGACGATGAAGTTGGAGCGGACCCCGGCCTCGGGCGCCTTGGAGCGGATGGTGTCCAGCAGGCCCCAGAAGCGCTCGGTGTCGCCGAAGCGGCGCATCGCGCGCAGCACCCCGGGGGCGGAGTGCTGGAAGGACAGGTCGAAGTAGGGCGCGACCTTCGGCGTCGAGGTGAGCACGTCGATCAGGCCCGGGCGCATCTCGGCGGGCTGCAGGTAGCTGACCCGGATCCGCTCGATGCCGTCGACGGCGGCCAGCTCCGGCAGCAGCGTCTCCAGCAGCCGGATGTCACCGAGGTCCTTGCCGTACGAGGTGTTGTTCTCGCTGACCAGCATGACCTCCTTGACGCCCTGCTCGGCCAGCCAGCGCGTCTCGCCGAGCACGTCCGAGGGGCGGCGGGAGATGAAGGAGCCCCGGAAGGACGGGATGGCGCAGAAGGAGCAGCGGCGGTCACAGCCGGAGGCCAGCTTCACCGAGGCGACCGGGCTGTTGTCCAGACGGCGGCGGAGCGGGGCGCGCGGCCCGGAGGCCGGTGCGAGCCCCTCGGGCAGGTCCTGCGGGGCGGGGGCCGGCTCCGCGGCGGCCTGCGCGTGGCCGGGCAGCGCGACCTGGCTCGCGGCCTGCCGGGCGGCCGGGCTGATCGGGAGCAGCTTGCGGCGGTCACGCGGGGTGTGCGAGGCGTGGACGCCGCCGGAGAGGATCGTCCGCAGGCGGTCGGAGATGTTCGCGTAGTCGTCGAAGCCGAGCACGCCGTCGGCCTCGGGCAGGGCCTCGGCCAGCTCCTTGCCGTAGCGTTCGGCCATGCAGCCGACCGCGACCACGGCCTGGGTACGGCCGTGGCCCTTGAGGTCGTTGGCCTCCAGCAGGGCGTCGACGGAGTCCTTCTTGGCGGCCTCGACGAAGCCGCAGGTGTTCACGACGGCCACGTCGGCGGCGGCGGCGTCCTCGACGAGCTGCCACCCGTCCGCCGCCAGCCGGCCGGCGAGCTCCTCGGAATCCACCTCGTTACGGGCGCAGCCGAGCGTGACAAGAGCGACGGTACGGGGTTCGGACATAGGCTCAGCCTACTTTGTCCCTGGCCGGGCTCCGACGCGCAGCGGCGCCCGGCGCCGGGACGGGTGTCCCGCGCCGGGCGCCGCGGTGTCCGTGCGCGCCCGTGGAAGCGGGCGTCACCCCGCTTCCGGGTCGCCGGGGGTGAAGGTGAGGCGCTGGACCTGACCGGGGTCACCCGCCGGGCCGAGGTCCTTGCCGTTGACGAAGAGATGGACCGCGCCCGCGTTGCCGATGATGAGGTTGATCTTGCTCTTGTCGGTGAAGGTCTTGGAGGCGCCCGACTCCAGGCTCCCCTGGTAGAGCTGTCGCCCGTTGCTGTCCACCGCCTGGATCCAGCTCTTGCCGTTCTGGGCGGTGAGTTTGACCGTGACCTTGTCCGCCGGCGCGGCGGCGATCGCGCTGTCGGAAGCCTCGGGCCCCGGCGCGGTGCTCGTGGGGTTGCCGGAGGGCTTCGCTTCCGGGCTCGCCGCGCTCGGCTTGCCGGCCACCGGCTCCTTGCCGCCGTCCTCACCACCGTTGAAGAGGGTGAAGCCGACGAAACCGACGACGGCGACGATCGCCGCGACCATGGCGGCGGTCCAGTTGGGGCGGCGAGGCTCGGACCGCATCCGCTCCGCTTCGTACAGCGGCGCCACGGGGGTCGGGGCGGGCGCACTGCCGTGCTCCGCCGAGAACTGCTCGATCAGGGCCTCGGGATCGAGGCCGACGGCGCGCGCGAGCGCCCTGATGTGGCCGCGGGCGTACACATCGCCGCCACAGCGGGAGAAATCGTCCTGCTCGATCGCGTGCACGATGGGCGGGCGCACACGCGTTGTGGTACTGACCTCGTCGACGGTCAGACCCGCTGCGACGCGGGCCTGGGCGAGGGCGCGACCGACCGAGAGCCGGTCGTCGGGGGGCGGGTTGCCGATGGACACGGGGGCGCCTTTCGAGCGTGTAGCCACCTGCTGGGGACTCAGTCTAGGGGGGTGTGCAAAAGGACGGGCAAGCGGGCGGGCGTTGTTTGTCCGCCATCAGGATTGCCGTCTTTCGCGGCGCCGATGACAGTCGGCCATACGCCTTCCCCCTGCACTAACTTGACGTACGGGCGGGAGCAACGGTTGCGTCCAGCCCACTTACGAGTGAGCCACGGAATGGCTACGAACCGGCCTCGCCGCGGAGCAGGGCGAGCACTCCGTCCATCTCGTCCGGCTTGACCAGTACGTCACGGGCCTTCGACCCCTCGCTGGGCCCGACGATCCCGCGCGATTCCATCAGGTCCATGAGCCTGCCCGCTTTCGCGAAGCCGACACGCAGTTTCCGCTGGAGCATCGAAGTCGACCCGAATTGAGTGGAGACGACCAGTTCCGCCGCCTGGCACAACAGGTCCAGATCGTCGCCGATCTCTTCGTCGATCTCCTTCTTCGGCCCCGAGCCGACGACCACGTCGTCTCGGTACCTGGGGGTCAACTGCGCCTTGCAGTGGGCGACGACGGCGTGGATCTCCTCCTCGGTGACGAAGGCGCCCTGCATGCGGACCGGCTTGTTCGCGCCCATCGGCAGGAACAGCCCGTCACCCTTTCCGATCAGCTTCTCGGCGCCCGCCTGGTCGAGGATGACCCGGCTGTCGGCGAGCGAGGAGGTCGCGAAGGCCAGCCTGGAGGGCACGTTGGCCTTGATGAGACCCGTGACGACGTCGACGCTGGGCCGCTGGGTGGCCAGCACGAGGTGGATGCCCGCGGCCCGGGCGAGCTGGGTGATGCGGACGATCGCGTCCTCCACGTCCCGTGGCGCGACCATCATCAGGTCGGCCAGCTCGTCCACGATCACCAGCAGGTAGGGGTAGGGCGCGAGCTCACGCTCGCTGCCCTCCGGCGGCTTCACCTTGCCGCCCCGCACGGCCGCGTTGAAGTCGTCGATGTGCCGGAAGCCGTAGGCGGCCAGGTCGTCGTAGCGCAGGTCCATCTCGCGCACGACCCACTGCAATGCCTCGGCGGCCCGCTTGGGGTTGGTGATGATCGGGGTGATGAGGTGCGGGACGCCTTCGTACGCGGTCAGCTCGACGCGCTTGGGGTCGACCAGCACCATCCGCACCTCGTCGGGCGTGGCGCGCGCCAGGACCGAGGTGATCAGGCAGTTGATGCAGGAGGACTTGCCGGACCCGGTGGCGCCCGCGACGAGGATGTGCGGCATGCGCGCGAGGTTGGCCATGACGTAGCCGCCCTCGACGTCCTTGCCAAGGCCCACCGTCATCGGGTGCTCCTCGCCGGCGGCTTCCGCCGAGCGCAGCACGTCGCCGAGGTTGACCATCTCCCGGTCGCTGTTGGGGATCTCGATGCCGACCGCCGACTTGCCGGGAATCGGGCTGATGATCCGCACGTCCGGACTCGCCACGGCGTACGCGATGTTCTTGGCGAGCGCCGTGATCCGCTCCACCTTGACGGCCTGGCCGAGTTCCACCTCGTAGCGGGTCACCGTCGGGCCGCGGGTGAACCCGGTGACCCGTGCGTCGACCTTGAACTGCGAGAAGACACTCGTCAGCGACTCGACCACGGCGTCGTTGGCGGCGCTGCGGGTACGTCCCGGACCGCCGCGCTCCAGCAGGTCCAGGGACGGCAGGCCGTAGGTGATGTCGCCGGACAGCTGGAGCTGCTCGGCGCGCGGCGGCAGCGGCTGGCCCTGCTCGGGCGCCGCGGCCTTGGTGAGGTCGGGCACGGACCGGCCGGCGGGGTCCTCGGTCTCACCGCTGTCCCCGGTGTCCCGGGTCTGCGGCAGGGAGTGGCTGACGAGGTCCGCGACGACGGAGGAACCGGGCACACCGTAGGCGAGGGCGCCGTCGAGGTCGGCGGCCACGCCGTAGGCGAGGCCGACCGCGTCCAGGCCGTCGCTGGGCGTGAGATCGGGCAGCTCCGGCCGCTCCTGGCGGCGCCGGGAGCGGCGGCGCGGCCTCTCCCCGCCGTCCTGCGGGGCGGTCTCCTCCTCCAGCAGGTCGCTGAAGGGCACGGCGTCGTCCTCGGCCCCGGCGGTGTCCTGCTCCTCCACCAGGCCCAGCCGGATGCCGAGTTCGCGCAGCCGCCGGGGAATGGCGTTGACCGGGGTCGCGGTGGTGACCAGCAGCCCGAAGAAGGTCAGCAGCGCCAGCAGCGCCACCGCCAGTGGCGCGCCGACGGTGTAGTCGAGCGGCGCGGACGCCGCCCAGCCGATCAGACCGCCCGCGTCGCGGATCGCGTCGGCGCCCTGCCCGCGTCCTGGGGAACCGCAGCCGATGTGCACCAGGCCCAGCACGCCGACGGTGAGGGTGGTCAGGCCGATGACGATGCGCCCGTTGGCGTCGGACTTCTGCGGGTGGCGCATCAGCCGCCAGACGACGGCACCGACGAGGAACGGCACGAGCAGGTCCAGCCGCCCGAACAGACCCGTGACCAGTATCTCGACCAGATCGCCCACCGGGCCGCGCAGATCCGACCAGGTACCGGTGGCGACGACCAGCGCGAGGCCGAGCAGCAGCAGCGCCAGGCCGTCCTTGCGGTGCGCCGGGTCGAGCCCGCGCGCGCCGCGCCCGACGCCGCGGAAGAGGGCGCCCACGGTGTGCGCCAGTCCGAGCCACACCGCTCGCGCGAGCCGGTACACGCCCCCGGTCGGGGACGGCGCGGGTTTGGCGGCCGCCGCCTTGGCAGGCGGCTTCTTGGCCGCCGCCTTCTTCGCGGGGGCCTTCTTCGCCGCGGGCTTGGCCGCGGGTTTGGCCGCAGGTTTGGCGGCAGCCTTCTTGGCGGTGCCCGACGTACGTGAGGCCATGATGGTGAGGTTACCGTTCCGCCCCGTGCACGACACGCGTGGCCACGCATACCGCCATTCGTGTCGTGCCCCTGATGCGCCAGGGATGACACTGCATCAACCGGCGCACGCGCCTCACTCTTGCGGGGGAATCTTCTTGTCGCCGCCGCCCGTGCCCGGTTCCAGCGCGTCCAGCGCGCGGCGCAGTCCGGTCAGCTTGCGCTCCAGGTGGGCGGCCGTGGCCACCGCCGCCGCGTCGGCCGACTCGTCGAGCTGCTTGGACAGCGCCTCCGCCTGCTCCTCCACCGCGGCGAGCCGTGCGGAGAGCTCGGCGAGCAGCCCCACGGGCTCCTTGGCGCCGTTGCCGCCCTGCCGCGCGCCCTGTTCCAGCTGCAGCCGGAGCAGCGCGGCCTGCTCGCGCAACTGGCAGTTCTTCATGTAGAGCTCGACGAAGACCGAGACCTTGGCGCGCAGCACCCACGGGTCGAAGGGCTTGGAGATGTAGTCCACCGCGCCGGCCGCGTAGCCGCGGAAGGTGTGGTGCGGCCCGTGGTTGATGGCGGTCAGGAAGATGATCGGGATGTCGCGGGTGCGTTCGCGCCGCTTGATGTGCGCAGCGGTCTCGAAACCGTCCATGCCCGGCATCTGGACGTCGAGCAGGATCACCGCGAAGTCGTCGGTGAGCAGCGCCTTGAGTGCTTCCTCCCCGGACGATGCCCGCACCAGGGTCTGATCGAGCGCGGAGAGGATGGCCTCCAGCGCCAGCAGATTCTCCGGCCGGTCATCGACCAGGAGGATCTTGGCCTTCTGCACCATGGCCCGCCCTCCTCGCCCCGGCACTGCACCGGTCGCCGCCCCCATGGACGACTCCTGAGTGCCGCCCGTCCTTGTGCCGGTCATGGTAGCCGCACCCCGCTGTCCGCCACACCCTGTCACCGCCATGTCACTGTGCACGAAGCGGAAACGCAGGCGGGGACCAGAAGGTTCCCAGAATCCCGCACTCCCACACCTCTTCACACACGCCGAGTCAGGGACGTTCACCGTCCGTTGCCCGATCGGTCACCCAACGTGCTGTCACCTGGACTGCATCCACTGCTCCATCACCGCGAGGAGGTGGTCGGTGTCCACCGGTTTGGCGACGTAGTCGGACGCCCCGGACTCGATGCTCTTCTCCCGGTCGCCCTTCATCGCCTTCGCCGTCAGCGCGATGATCGGCAGCCCCGCGAACTGGGGCATCCTGCGGATCGCGGCCGTCGTCGCGTAACCGTCCATCTCGGGCATCATGATGTCCATCAGGACGACCGCGACGTCGTCGTGCTGCTCCAGGACCTCGATCCCCTCCCGGCCGTTCTCGGCGTACAGGACGGTCAGTCCGTGCTGCTCCAGCACGCTGGTGAGAGCGAAGACGTTGCGGATGTCGTCGTCGACGATGAGCACCTTCTCGCCGCTGAAGCCGCCCGAGAAGCCGGTGTAGGCGTCGCTGTGCGCGCCCTCCACCCACGACTCGGGCAGTGCGGCGCGCTCCATCGCCCCGGCGGCCGTGGCGGGCCGCGGTGCCGCGGAACGCCGGCGCAGCCGGGCCAGGCTGCTGCCCGCGCCCCGGCCGCGGACCGCCACGTGGCCGTGGGCCGGGGCGTGCAGCGGCTCGGCCGGCGCTCCCTCGAGTTCCCCGGCCTCGCCGCCGGGGAGCTGCGGGTAGCCCTGGGGCGGCAGTTCGGTGGTGTTGAGCGGCAGGTAGAGGGTGAAGGTCGAGCCGCGGCCGGGCTGGCTGTCGGCGTGGATCTCCCCGCCGAGCAGCCGCGCGATCTCCCGGCTGATGGACAGGCCCAGCCCCGTACCACCGTACTTGCGGCTGGTGGTGCCGTCCGCCTGCTTGAACGCCTCGAAGATGACCCGCATCTTGCTCGCCGCGATGCCGATGCCCGTGTCGGTCACGGAGAAGGCGATCAGCGGCTCGTCCGCGCCCCGCAGCGAGCCGGACTCCAGCAACTGCTCCCGGATCGCCTGCGGCACGTCGGGACCGGCCGGGCGGATGACGAGCTCGACCGAGCCGCTGTCGGTGAACTTCACCGCGTTCGACAGCAGGTTGCGCAGCACCTGCAGCAGCCGCTGCTCGTCGGTGTGGAGCGTGGCGGGCAGCTCCGGGGAGACCCGTACGGAGAAGTCCAGGCCCTTCTCCGCGGTGAGCGGGCGGAAGGTGGCCTCCACGTAGTCGACCAGCTGGACCAGGGCGATGCGGGTCGGGCTGACGTCCATCTTGCCGGCCTCGACCTTGGACAGGTCCAGGATGTCGTTGATGAGCTGCAGCAGATCGGAACCGGCGCCGTGGATCGTCTCGGCGAACTCGACCTGCTTCGGGGAGAGGTTGCCCTCGGCGTTGTCCGCGAGCAGCTTGGCCAGGATGAGCAGCGAGTTGAGCGGGGTGCGCAGCTCGTGCGACATGTTGGCCAGGAACTCGGACTTGTAGCGCATGGAGACGGCCAGCTGCTCGGCGCGCTCCTCCAGGACCTGCCGGGCCTCCTCGATCTCGGTGTTCTTCACCTCGATGTCCCGGTTCTGACGGGCCAGCAGCTCCGCCTTCTCCTCCAGCTCGGTGTTGGACATCTCCAGCTGCTTCTGCCGGTTCTCCAGCTCCGCCGAGCGCTCCCGCAGCTGCTCGGTCAGCTCCTGCGACTGCTCCAGCAGGTACTCGGTCTTGGTGTTCACGCTGATGGTGTTCACGCTGACCGCGATCATGTCGGTGATCTGGCCGAGGAAGTCCTTCTGGATCTGCGTGAGCGGCTGGAAGGAGGCCAGCTCGATCACGCCGAGCACCCGGTCCTCGAACACCACCGGCAGCACGATGACGTGGGCGGGCGGCGCCTCCCCGAGACCGGAGGAGATCCGCAGGTAGCCCGGCGGCACGTCCTCCACCAGGATCGAGCGCTTCTCGACCGCGGCCGTGCCGATCAGCCCCTCGCCGGGCAGGAACACCGTCGGCATCGTCCGCTTGGAGAAGCCGTACGAGCCGCTCAGCCGCAGCTCGTAGCCCTCCTCGGTCTCCTCCCCGCCGGCCGGCTCCTCCGCGATGAAGAAGGCGCCGTGCTGGGCGGAGACCACCGGGGTCAGCTCGCTCATGATGAGCGCCGCCACGTCGTTGAGGTCGCGGCGGCCCTGCATCAGACCGGAGATGCGGGCGAGGTTGCCCTTGAGCCAGTCCTGCTCCTTGTTGGCGAGCGTGGTCTCGCGGAGCCGGACGATCATGGTGTTGATGTAGTCCTGGAGCTCCAGGATCTCGCCGGCCGCGTCCACGTCCGTGCGGATGTTGAGGTCGCCGCGGGTCACCGCCGTGGCCACCTGGGCGATGTTGCGCACCTGACGGGTCAGGTTGTTCGCCATCAGGTTCACCGACTCGGTGAGGTCCTTCCAGATGCCGGACACGCCCGGCACACGGGCCTGGCCGCCCAGGCGGCCCTCGGTGCCCACCTCACGGGCCACCCGGGTCACCTGGTCACCGAAGGCCGACAGCTGGTCGACCATCGTGTTGATGGTCGTCTTCAGCTCCAGGATCTCGCCGTGCGCGTCGACGTCGATCTTCTTGGACAGGTCGCCGCGGGCGACGGCCGTGGTGACCATGGCGATGTTGCGGACCTGGCCGGTCAGATTGGAGGCCATGTTGTTCACCGACTCGGTGAGGTCCTTCCACGAGCCGGACACGCCCGGCACGCGCGCCTGGCCGCCGAGGATGCCGTCGGTGCCCACCTCGCGGGCCACCCGGGTCACCTCGTCACCGAAGGCGGACAGGGTGTCGACCATGGTGTTGATGGTCTCGGCGAGCTGGGCGACCTCGCCGCGCGCCTCGACGGTGATCTTCTTGGTGAGGTCGCCGTTGGCGACGGCGGTGGCGACGGAGGAGATCGAACGCACCTGACCGGTCAGGTTGTTGGCCATCAGGTTGACGTTGTCGGTGAGGTCCTTCCAGATGCCGGAGACGTCCCGCACCCGCGCCTGGCCGCCCAGCTGGCCCTCGGTGCCCACCTCACGGGCCACCCGGGTCACCTCGTCGGCGAACGCGGACAGCTGGTCGACCATCGTGTTGACGGTGGTGACCAGGGCGAGGATCTCGCCCTTGGCGTCGACGGTGATCTTCTTGGACAGGTCGCCCTGGGCGACCGCGGTGGTGACCTCGGCGATGTTGCGGACCTGCATCGTCAGGTTGTTCGCCATGAAGTTGACGGACTGCGTCAGGTCCTTCCAGGTACCCGACACACCCTTCACCTCGGCCTGGCCGCCCAGGATGCCCTCGGTGCCCACCTCGCGGGCCACCCGGGTCACCTGCTCGGCAAAGGAGGAGAGCTGGTCGACCATCGTGTTCAGGACGTTCTTCAGCTCCAGGATCTCGCCGCGCGCGTCGACGTCGATCTTCTGGGAGAGGTCACCGCGGGCCACCGCGGTCGCCACCTGGGCGATGTTGCGGACCTGCGCGGTCAGGTTGCCCGCCATGCCGTTCACGGAGTCGGTGAGGTCACGCCACACGCCGGCGACGCCCGGCACCTGCGCCTGGCCGCCGAGCCGGCCCTCGGTGCCCACCTCGCGGGCCACCCGGGTCACCTGCTCGGCGAAGGAGGAGAGCTGGTCGACCATCGTGTTGATGGTGTTCTTCAGCTCCAGGATCTCGCCGCGCGCGTCGACATCGACCTTCTGGGAGAGGTCACCGCGGGCCACCGCCGTCGTCACCTGCGCGATCTGGCGGACCTGCGAGGTGAGGTTGCCCGCCATGAAGTTGACGGAGTCCGTCAGCTCCTTCCACACGCCGCTCACGCCGTCGACACGGGCCTGACCGCCGAGCCGGCCCTCCGTACCCACGTCCCGGGCCATGCGCGTGACCTGCCCGGCGAACGAGGACAGCTGGTCCACCATGCGGTTGACGGTGTTCTTCAGCTCCAGCATCTCGCCGGAGACGTCCACCGTGACCTTCTGCGACAGGTCACCGTTGGCGACCGCCGTCGTCACCTGCGCGATGTTGCGGACCTGGCCGGTCAGGTTGCGGAACGCGGTGTTCACCGAATCCGTCAGGTCCTTCCACAGACCCGCCGCACCCGGCACCTGCGCCTGGCCGCCCAGCTCACCCTCGACGCCGACCTCGCGCGCCACCCGGGTCACCTCGGCACCGAAGGCCGACAGCTGGTCGACCATCGTGTTGACGGTGTTCTTCAGCTCCAGCATCTCGCCGGAGACGTCCACCGTGACCTTCTGCGACAGGTCGCCGTTGGCGACCGCCGTCGTCACCTGCGCGATGTCCCGCACCTGGCCGGTCAGGTTGCGGAACGCGGTGTTCACCGAGTCGGTGAGGTCCTTCCAGATGCCCGCCGCACCCGGCACCTGCGCCTGGCCGCCGAGCCGGCCCTCCGCGCCGACCTCGCCCGCGACACGGGTCACCTCGTCGGCGAAGGTGCGCAGCGTCTCGGTCATCGCGTTGACCGTCTCGGCGAGCTGGGCGACCTCGCCGCGCGCGCCGATGGTGATCTTCTGCGACAGGTCGCCGTTGGCGACCGCCGTGGTCACCTGGGCGATGTCGCGCACCTGGGCCGTCAGGTTGCCGGCCATCAAATTGACGGAGTCCGTGAGGTCCTTCCACACGCCGTCGACACCGGCCACCTTGGCCTGGCCGCCCAGTTGTCCCTCGGTGCCCACCTCGCGCGCGACGCGGGTCACCTCGGCGGCGAAGGAGGAGAGCTGGTCCACCATCGTGTTGACGGTGTTCTTCAGCTCCAGCATCTCGCCGGCCACGTGCACGGTGACCTTGCGCGACAGGTCACCCTTGGCGACCGCCGTCGTGACGAGGGCGATGTCGCGCACCTGGGCCGTCAGACGGGACGCCATGGTGTTGACCGAGTCCGTGAGGTCCTTCCACGAACCGGACATGCCGCGCACCCGCGCCTGACCGCCGAGCTTGCCCTCGGTGCCGACCTCGCTCGCCACCCGGGTCACCTCGTCGGTGAACGTGGAGAGCTGGTCGACCAGCCCGTTGACGGTGCGGCCCACCTTGAGGAACTCACCCCGCAGCGGATGCCCGGAACCGTCGGCGCCCTGCGAGCGCAGGTCCATCCGCTGGTCCAGGTCGCCCTCCGCGACCGCCGACAGCACCCGGCCGACCTCGGACATGGGGCGCACGAGGTCGTCCACGAGCGCGTTGGAGGCGTCGATGGCCGCCGCCCAGGCGCCCTCGCACACCCCCGTCTCCAGGCGTTCGGCGAGCTTGCCCTCGCGGCCCACGACCCGCCGCACCCGCGCCAGCTCACCGGTGAGGTGCTGGTTGCGGTCGGCGACCTCGTTGAACACCGCGGAGATCTCCGCCATGACCCCGTCACCGGTGACCGTGAGCCGCTTGCGGAAGTTGCCGTCCCGCATCGACTCCAGCGCCGACAGCAGCCTGTTCAGCGCCGCCGAATCGACCTCCACGGTCCCCGTACCGGGTCCGCTCCTACGCGACCGCGCGTTCTTCACCCGTGCGGAACCGCCCCGCTTCGCCGCGGATGCCGCGCCGCCTCGCGCCGATGCGCCAGACTCCACCGTGTCCCTCCCGGAGGGTCGACCGACCTGCAGGTGCCTCGTTCAGGCATGACCAGTGTTTCACCATGCCCGGGCCCGGCCATAACAGTTCGGCAGCATCGCATATGACCGGCGTCATGATCGGGACAGGAACACCCCCAACCGGCACACACACGGTCGCCGGGGGTAAGTAACCTGGCATGCGGTTGCCCACCTTGGGCCGGGCGTACACCTCGAAGTGGGGGCCGGTGGTGACAGTACAGCGGACGGCAAACGGTGACGTCCCCGGACAAACAAGGAGATCTGTGATCACGGCGCGGGCAGCGGCCACCTTCGAACCCGTGGGACGCTCGGTCGCCACCGCACGCGCGTTCGTCCGCGACACCCTCCAGGGCTGGGGCTTTTCCGAGGTGGTCGACGACGCCGTCGTGCTCACCAGTGAACTCGTCACCAATGCCGTGGTCCACGCCGGCACCGCCGCGGATGTCCAGTGCCTGCGCTACGAGTCCGCCGTGCGCATCGAGGTCGCCGACCGCTACCCAGAACGTGATCTGCCGCTCCACGACGCCAAGAAGCAGATCCACCCGGACCACGAGGGCGGCCGCGGCCTGCTGCTGTGCTCGGCGCTGGCCAGCCGCTGGGGCGTGGAGTACACCGCCGCCAACAAGCACGTCTGGTTCCGCCTCGACCTCCCCCAGCGCCCCGCGGGCACCCGCTCCGCGGGCCCGGCCCTGCCCGTCCAGGCGCTGCCGCTGGCCGACGAACGGGTCCGCGTCGCCGTCGTCCAGGTCGACCGCGCCGGCATCATCATCCGCTGGAACCAGGACGCCGCCGAGCTCTTCGGCCACCTCGGCGAGCAGGTCACCGGCAAGCCGCTCGGCGACTTCGCCGCCTGGCCGCAGACCCCGGGCACCGGCCACGGCATCGCCGAGGCGCTCAGGCTGTCCCGCTGGGAGGGCAGCTACGGCATCCGCGGCGCCGACGGCCGCACCCTCCCCGTCTACGGCACGCACCTGCGGGTCCGCGACTCCTCCGGCGAGCCGTCCACCGTGTGCCTGCTGGTGCGCGAGGACGAGCGCGCCGTCCTGCAGAACCCGGGCCGCGGCATGATCACCGTCGAGGGCGGGGGCGAGCGCGGCAAGGTCGTGGACCCCTTCGAGTCCTTCATCGGCTCCCCCGCCCCCGACGACCTCGACGGCCTGCTGCAGCGCACCGTGGAGCGGGCCCGCGACATGCTCGACGGCGACGCGGCATACCTGCTCCTCGCCACCGACGACGAGACCGAGCTGGAGGTGCGCGCCTCCACCGGCCTCCCCTCCGCCCGGCAGCGCTTCGCGCGGGTCCCCGTCGAGGCCGGCACCGGCCGGTACGGCAGTGCCCGCATGCCCGCCGTCCACGAGGACCTCACGGCGGTGCCCGGTGCCGTCCCGCTGCTCGCCGGCACCGGCATGCGCTCGATCGTCACCGTCCCCCTCAAGGTCGAGGGCCGCCTCACCGGCTCGCTCGGCGTCGCCGCGGAGAGCCCCGGCCGATACACCAACGAGGAGGCGCTGCGGCTGCAGTTCGCCGCCGACCGCATCGCGCTGGCCGTGGAGAGCGCCCGCCTCACCGAGCTCGAGCGGCTGCGCCGCGGCTCGCTGTCCTTCCTGGTGGAGGCCTCCGACCTGCTGGCGGGCACCCTGGAACGCGACCAGACGCTCGCCCTGATGGCCCAGATGACCGTGCCCACCCTGGCCAGCTGGTGCGCCGTCTACACCATCGCCGACCAGGCCTCGGAGCCCGAACTCGCCTTCGTCCTGCACGAGGACGAGGACCGCATCGACGGCATCAAGGCGCTGCTGTCCCGCGTCGCCCCGCCCGATCCCGACCCCACCCCCGGCGCCCGGGTGTGGACCGCCCCCGCCGACGCGGCGCACTCCACCGCTCTGCGCGCCTCCCTGCGCAGCCTGGGCCTCGGCGAGGCGGCCCGGCCCGGCACGGCCCTGGCGACCGCCGCCGCCGTCGGCGGCGAGACGGTCGTTTTGCCCCTCGTGGCCCGCAACCGCGTCATCGGCATGCTCACCCTCGGCAGGTCCGCCGATGAACGCTTCCGCCAGGAGATCCTGGAACTCGCCGAGGACCTGTCGCGCCGGGCCGCGCTCGCCCTCGACAACGCCCGCCTCTACAGCGAGCGCACGGCCATCAGCCAGTCCCTCCAGCGCAGCCTGCTGCCACCCGGCCTGCCGGCGATCCCCGGTGTCGAGGTCGAGGTCGTCTACCGCGCCGCCGGCGAAGGCAACGAGGTCGGCGGCGACTTCTACGACGTGTTCCCCATCCGCGACGGCTGCTGGGGCTTCGCCATCGGCGACGTGTGCGGCACGGGCCCCGAGGCCGCCGCCGTGACGGGTCTCGCCCGGCACGCGCTGCGCCTGCTCGCCCGCGAGGGCTTCAGCGGCCCCTCCGTCCTGGAACGGCTCAACGCGGCCATCCTGGACGAAGGAGCCCGCAGCCGCTTCCTCACCCTTCTCTACGGCGAGATGTGGCCGCAGAGCGACGGCAGCGCCGTCCTGAAGGTCGTCTGCGCCGGCCACCCGCTGCCGCTGCGGCTGCGGCAGAGCGGCGTCGTGGAACCCGCCGCGGAACCCCAGCCCCTCCTCGGCGTCATCGAGGACCTGGAACTCGTCGAGCAGACCGTCACCCTCGACCCCGGCGACGTCCTGCTCTGCGTCACCGACGGCGTCACCGAACGCCGCGAGGGCACTCGCATGCTGGGCGACGACGGCCTCGCCGACGTCCTGGCCACCTGTACAGGCCTCACCGCGGGCGCGGTCGCGGCCCGCATCCAGCGGGCCGTCGAGCGCTTCGCCTCCGACGCGCCCTCCGACGACATGGCCATCCTCGCGATGCGCGTCCCGGAACTGACCGCCTGAGCGCCGCAATCCACGGAATGGGTGGACAAACGGGAAAGGCCCCCGCCGGACGGCGGGGGCCTTTCTCATCAGAGCCCCAATACGGAATCGAACCGTAGACCTTCTCCTTACCATGGAGACGCTCTGCCGACTGAGCTATTGGGGCGCGTCGACGTGAAGGATCCTAGCTCATGCAGGGCCTGGTTCGGAAATCCGCTCGAGGCACGTACCGGCCCGCGCCGCACCGGCTCAGAGCAGGCCGCCGAGCGTGTTGCACGCCACGGCCATCCGCTCCAACTCCTTCTCCCTCAGGCCCGGGTGAACGGGCAGCGACAGCGTCTCGCCGACCGCCTTCTCCGTCCTGGGCAGATACGAGCTCGACCGGTACTCGGGCAGCCGGTGCACGGGCGTCGGGATGCTCACGTGCGCGCGTACCCCGCGCGCGGCCAGGGCCATCGCGAACGCGTCCCGGTCCGGCCTGCCGTTGCCCGGTATCCGCACCGTGTAGCGGTGGTAGACGTGGTGCGCGCCGGGCTCTACGTACGGCACGAGGACACCGGTCAGGGCAGAGTCCAGGTAACGGCAGTTGGCCCGCTGCCGGGCGACGGCACCGGCGCGCTTCGCCAGCGCTCCGCGTCCCACGGCGGCCTTGCCGTCGGTCATCCGGGCCTTGGCGTGGGCGGTGTCACGAAGCCGCTTGACGGCACCGGCCAGTTCGGGGTGCTCCGTGGTCACCACGGCCCCCTCCTCGACGGCGAACACGCTCAGCACGCCGTATGTGCCGACCCGGCGGCCCGCCAGCGTCGCCGCCTGGGCCTGGGTGGCGTCCTCGATGATCGCCAGGCCGTGCCGGGCGGCGATGCCGGTGATCTGGTCGACGGCCGCGGGGTGCCCGAAGAGGTGCACCGGCAGGATCGCGACCGTGAGCGGCGTGATCGCGGCCGCCACGGCCTCCGGGTCGAGGCAGAACGTCAGCGGGTCGATGTCCGCGAAGACCGGCACCGCACCGGCCCGCCGCACGGCGGCCGCGGTCTCCACCGGCGCGAACGACGGCAGGATCACTTCCTCGCCGGCGCCTATGCCGAGCGACAGCAGCGCCAGATGCAACGCGGAGGTCGCGGAGTCCAGGGCGACGGCATGACGCCCGTCCACCGCTGACGAGAACTCGTCCTCCAGCGCGGCTACTTCAGCACCCTGAACCAGGAACTGCTGCATCAGGCTCACCTCCACTTGCCCGTTGCGGCAAGGATCACCGCGGAGGGTGATGCGTTGCTGATCTGAACATGAACAGCGGGTGTGGATACGCCAAAGAGCCGTGCCCCCGGACTGGGTCCGGGGGCACGGCTT
>NZ_JBYIQW010000038.1:0-76590 GCF_057707815.1 Actinacidiphila sp. bgisy160 | reverse complement strand
TCCCCCCCCCCCCCCCCCCCCCCCCCCCCCCCCCCCCCCCCCGGCGCCGAGCGTTAGGCCCGGCCGCGCCGGGCGGCCTCGCGTGGGCTTACGGCGAGGGAGTGGCCGCCCGGTCACGCCGCCTCTGACGGGACGGTGAGGCACATGGGCGCAGTCCCGGCCGCCGGCTCGGTGCCTCGGTGCCTCGGCGCCTCGGTGCACGGTGCGGGACGAGCTGTTCGGTTCGCTGACCATCACCCAGCAGGGCGATGGCATGGCCCTGGGCCTGGTGGAGGGGGCGGGGCTGCCCACCGCGACGATCGTCCGAGAAGGGGAGGCGCGGGACCGTGCCCAGGCCCCGGTGGGCACCCGCGACGCGGACCGGCTGACCGTGACGGTCGGCGGCGACACGGCCGGGCTCCGCCTCGGGCCGGGGCGGCTGACCGGCTCCTCGTTCGCTGTCCGTGCCGAGCTTCCGGGTCGGGCCTGCCGTTTCGAACCCGTCGGCTCCCACAGCAGTGTGCTGTGGCGCGACGGGTGGCAGCTGGCCGCGTTCGTGTGCGGCGAGGACGAAATGCCGGCGGCCTGGCGGCCCGAGGAGGGCTCCCCCTCGCCGCAGGACGCCGCCGTGGGCTACCTGCGACCGCCTTCGGCACGGGTGCCGCGAGCACGGGCAGGCTCGTCGTCGAGGTCCTCGTGGGGATGTTCGGCGCCGGCGGGCCCTGAGACGGCTCGTGGTACGGCGGGGCCCGGCCCCCGTGGCGACGGGGGCCGGGCCGGAGCGTCCTCGCCGGGTGCGCCGGGTCAGCGGCCCGCACCCGAGGGCTCGACCGGTGCCGGGGCGGGCGCCGGTCGTACGGGGGCCGGCGCGACCGCGGTCTCGTCGTGGGTCATGTCCGGCAGCCGGCCGAGCCACTTGGGCAGGTACCAGTTGCGCTCGCCCAGCAGGGCCATCACCGCGGGGAGCAGCACACCGCGGATGACGGTGGCGTCGATGAGCACCGCCGCGGCCAGGCCCACGCCCATCTGCTTCATGCTCTGCATGGACAGCGTGCCGAAGATGGCGAAGACCGCCACCATGATGACCGCGGCGCTGGTGACCACACCGGCCGTTGTCGTGATGCCGTGCCGGATCGCGGCCTGCGTGGTCAGCCCGCGCATCCGCGCCTCGCGGATCCGGGAGACCACGAAGACGTGGTAGTCCATGCTCAGCCCGAAGAGGATCACGAACAGGAACAGCGGCAGCCAGGCCACGATCGCGCCGACGCCCTCGGCGCCCACCAGGCCGGCACCCCAGCCGTGCTGGAAGACGATGGTCAGGATGCCGTAGGCGGCGCCCACCGACAGCAGGTTGAGCACGATCGAGGTGACCGCGATCGTCAGCGACCGGAAGGAGAGCAGCATCAGCAGGAAGGCGAAGGCCACGACGAAGGCGAAGACCGGGGGCACCGCGTCGCCGATCTTGTCGGTGAAGTCCATCGACGCCGCGGTCGAGCCGCCGATCGGCGCCGAGAGGCCGGCCACCTTGGCCAGGGTGCCCGGGCGCACCTCGTCACGCAGGACCTTCAGCGAGGCCTCGGCCTTCTCCTCGTCGGTGCCGCCCGTCAGCGGCACCTTGAGGACGGCGACGCCCTCCTTCTCGTGGAGCTCGGTCTCCACCGGCCCGGGGGAGGCGCCCTTGGCCACGGCCTCCCGGGAGAAGGCGTCGATGGCCTGACGTACCTCGGGCGAGCTGATGCCGGGGGCCTTGACGACCACCTGGGCCGGGTCCGGGCCGCCGGGGAACGCCTTGTTGATGTCCTCGTAAGCCCGGACGACCGGCAGGTCGTCGCCCAGTTCCTGACTTAGTGTCAGGTTCGCGGTGTTCAGGCCGATCGCCGGGACGGCCAGCGCGACCAGCGACCCGCCCGCGACCGCGGCCGCCACCACCGGACGGCGCAGCACGCCGGCCAGGACAGCCCGCCAGATGCGGGACTCCCCGCCGGCCCCCCTGCCCCGGCGGTGCAGGAAGGGGATCCGGCCCTTCTCGACCCGCTCGCCGAGCAGGGACAGCAGCGCGGGCAGCACGGTCACCGAACCGAACATCGCCACGGCCACCACCATCATCGTGGCCAGGCCCATCGCCCTGAAGTCGCCGATGCCGGTGAAGAGCATGCCCGCCATCGCCACGATCACCGTCACGCCGGAGACCAGCACCGCCCGGCCACTGGTGGCCGCCGCGATGCGCAGCGCGGTCTGCGCGTCGTGTCCCGCCTCCCGCTCCTCGCGCTCACGCCGCAGGTAGAACAGGCAGTAGTCGACACCGACCGCCAGGCCGACCAGCAGCATCACGGAGTTGGCGGTGTCGCTCATGTGGACGGCGTGGCTCACCACGGCCACCAGGCCGGTCGTGGCGAGGAAGGCCGTCATCGCCAGCGCCACCGGCAGCAGCGCCGCCACCAGCGCGCCGAAGGCGATCAGCAGGATGCCGAGCGCGACCGGCAGCGCCGAGTACTCGGCGCGCTGGAAGTCGCTGCCGAAGGCCTCGTTGAAGACCTTCTCCGAGCTGGCCTCGCCGAACTGCTCGATTTTCAGGTCCTTGTGCTCGTCGTGGACGCCCTGGACGGCGTCCACGACCGGCTGGACCCGGTCGGCAGCCGTCTCGGGGTCGCCGCGCATGTCGAACCTCACCAGCGCGGACCGGCCGTCCTCGGAGACCGCCCCGAGGTCGTACGGCGACTGGACGGAGGTGACCTGGCCGGTGCCCTTCACCGCGGCGACGACCTCCCTGACCACGGCCCGGAAGGCCGGGTCGGTGGCCTTCCGGGAACCCTCGGCCGCCTGGACGAGCACCATCTCGCCGGCGGGTCCGTCGCTCAGCCCGGCCTTGTCCAGGATGGCCACCGCCTGCCCGAACTCCCCGGGCACCTCCTCCCGGTCCGTCAGGTCGACCCGCCCGGCCATCGAGCCGATGACCAGCGCGAGTACGACGAAGAGCAGCCAGCTCCCGACCGCCGTCCAGCGGTGCCGGGCGCTCCAGCCGCCCATGGCGGCGGCGATGCCCTGCCCGCGTACCGTCCCCGCGGTACGTACCCTGCCGTGCGCGCTTGCCACGGTTGCGAACCCCCTCGAAGCCGGGCGGTGGAACCTCACCACCGCCTCGTCCACGACGCTATGGGTCCGCGGGACACCGCCCCATCCGGCTGACAGGTGAACCGGCGGCGGGTTTCTCCTCCCCAGGGAGTGGGGACAACCCCCGCCCACGGGAGTGTTTGCCCCCTACAGCTAACACCCTCCCGGCGCCCGGCCGCACGCGAACGGGATCCGGGGTGCGGTACCCGGATCCGGGCTACTGGCGGTAGCCCGCGAGGAAGCGGCCGATACGGCTGATGGCGGCGTCCAGGTCGTCGGCGCGGGGGAGGGTCAGGATGCGGAAGTGGTCCGGGCGCGGCCAGCTGAAACCGGTGCCCTGGACGACCTGGATCTTCTCGCGGAGCAGCAGGTCGAGCACGAACTTCTCGTCGTCGTGGATCCGGTGCACCTTCGGGTCAAGCCGCGGGAAGGCGTAGAGGGCACCCTTGGGCTTGACGCAGCTGACGCCGGGGATCTCGTTCAGCTTCTCCCAGGCCTTGTCGCGCTGCTCGTGCAGCCTCCCCCCGGGCAGGATCAGGTCCTTGATGCTCTGCCGGCCGCCGAGCGCGGCCTGGATCGCCTGCTGGGCCGGGACGTTGGGGCACAGCCGCATCGATGCCAGCATCGTCAGGCCCTCGAGATAGCTCTTGGCGTGCTGCCGGGGTCCGGTGACGACCAGCCAGCCCGAGCGGAAGCCCGCCACGCGATAGGCCTTGGACAGCCCGCTGAAGGTCAGGCACAGCACGTCGGGGGCGAGCTGGGCCGCCGAGTGGTGGACAGAGTCGTCGTAGAGGATCTTGTCGTAGACCTCGTCGGCGAGGACGACCAGATGATGGCGGCGTGCCAGGTCGAGCATGCCCTCGAGTAGTTCGCGCGGGTAGACCGCGCCCGTCGGGTTGTTGGGGTTGATGACGACCAGCGCCCGCGTACGGCTGGTGATCTTGGAGGCGATGTCGTCGAGGTCGGGGAACCAGTCGGCCTGCTCGTCGCACAGGTAGTGCACCGCCTTGCCGCCGGCAAGGTTCGTCACGGCCGTCCACAGCGGGAAGTCGGGGGCCGGGATCAGCACCTCGTCGCCGTCGTCGACCAGCGCCTGGACGGCCATCTGCACCAGCTCGGAAACCCCGTTGCCGAGGAAGACGTCGTCCACGCCGACGTCGGCGAGCCCGCGCTCCTGGTAGTGCTGGGCCACCGCCCGGCGGGCCGACAGGATGCCGCGTGAGTCGCTGTAGCCGTGCGAGGTGGGGAGCGTGCGGATGATGTCCTGAAGGATCTCCTCGGGCGCCTCGAATCCGAACAGCGCCGGATTGCCCGTGTTGAGCCGCAGGACGCTGTGCCCCGCCTCCTCCAGCGCGTTGGCGTGCTCGATCACCGGCCCGCGGATCTCGTAGCAGACGTCGGCCAGCTTGCTCGACTGCTTGTACTCCATGCGACGGCCTCCCGACCCGGTCCGGTGATCCCGCTCCGTACGCTGCTCTCCTTGGTTTTACCAAGTACGCGCTTGGAAAGTCCAACTCCTTGTCTACACTGGGGATCATGCCGCGCCGAAGTTACGACCAGTACTGCGCCGTCGCCCGGGCCCTGGACACCGTCGGTGAGCGCTGGACGCTCCTGATCGTCCGGGAGCTGCTCGCGGGCCCCCGGCGGTACACCGACCTCCACGCCGACCTGCCCGGCGTCAGCACCGACGTCCTCGCCTCCCGGCTCAAGGAGATGGAGCGCGACGGCCTGGTCACCCGACGGCGCCTCGCACCGCCCGGCGCCGCGTACGTCTATGAACTCACCCGGCGCGGCCGCGAACTGCTCCCCGTACTCGGTGCCCTCGCCGAGTGGGGCGCGCCGGAGCTGCTGGACCCCCGGCCCACCGACGCCGTCCGCGCCCACTGGGCCGCCGTGCCACTCATGCGCCATCTCGCCGCGCTCCCCGGGGTCCCCGCGGGCGTGGTCGAGGTCCGCCTCGACGAGGGCGCCTTCCACATCGAACTCGGCGGCGAGGTCCCGTCGTACGCCGACGGCCCCGCCAAACGCCCCGATGCGGTGCTCGCCCTGCCCGCGGGAGCCGTCCGCGGCATCGCGGAGTCGCTGCGGGACGGCGGCGCCGAGGTCACCGGCGACGGCCCCCTCGCCGACGCCCTGCGCGGCGCCTGACCGCTGTACGGTGCGGGCATGGCCACCGTCGGCTCCGCAGAGGCCGGTCGCACGTGCGCCGTCAACGTCGGCTGGAGCTGCGACGACCCCCGCGAACTGGCTCGCTGGGGCCTGCGGTTGCGCGACTCCCGGACCATTTGGGTCCTCCCGGCGGAGGCCCGCGTACGGCTCACGCCGGGCCGCCGCGCCCTGAGCGCGCTGCTCGACCGCGCCTCGCGCGCCGGGGGCTCCCGGCTGAGCCGCTTCGACGTCGAAAAGCGCTAGCTGCCCGGCGGCACATGGCCCCAGGCGATGGGGGCCGTCGACGGCGCGGCCGGGTACCGTTCCCGGTGCCGTGCGATCCGAGCGAGGATGCCGAGCACCAGGCCGGTGATCGCGAGCGCGAAGCCGAGCAGCGCCGCGAGGCCCAGCACCAGGGGGCCGGTGCGGTCCTCGAGCACCCGGGCTCGTACCCCCGAGGCGGGGAGCGTGCCCGACTCGTCGCTGAGGAACCAGCGGGAATCGAAGGAATCCGCGCGATAGTCGCCGATCAGGAAGAGCCTCCCCCGGGGCACCGTGATGTCGAACGCGGGCGCGCCGCCGGACGGATCGCCGTTCTTGACGTACGGCTCGGACAGCTCCTTGCCGTTGACCGTCACCGGTCCGCCGCTCCGCTCCGCCACACGGTCGCCGCCCGTGCCGATCACACGCTTCAGCACCGGCCCGCCCTGGTAGCGTTCCGGTGCCGCGATCAGCACCACGTCGCCGCGCCGCACCTCGTCACCGTCGATCCGCTCGAACAGGACGCGCTGACCGGGGGAGTAGGTCGGCTCCATGGCCTGGCTCGAGATGGTGGCCGTGGTGTAGCCCGCCCTGACCAGGGCCACCGCGCCGACCATGAGGACCAGCCCCACCGGTCCCAGCACCCAGGCGGCGATGCGCCGTCGTCGTCCAGTCCGCTCCATGACCCCTCCCGAATCCGTGTGTGAGGACACTACCGATCGGCGTCCGGCCACCGCCCATGGCCTCCGGGCCTGCTCCCGGGTACCTTCGTCGGTGGGGAACACCGGGGGGTGGGCGATGTCCGCTACGCACGTCCGCGCGCAGGTGGCGTCCTTCGCCACCGCGCCGGTGCTCGGGGTCGCGGCCGCGGTCGTCGCCGTGCTGACGGCGCTGTCCGGCCGCTACGGCTTCCACCGCGACGAGTTGTACTTCCTCGTCGCCGGCGACCATCCCGCGTGGGGCTACGTCGACCAGCCGCCGCTGACCCCGCTCGCCGCCCGGCTGTCCACCGCGGTCTTCGGCGAAACGCCCGCCGGGCTGCGGGTGGTGGCCACCCTCGCCTGCGCCGCGACCGTCGTGGTCGTCGCCGCCGTCGCCAGGGAACTGGGTGGGGGGCGCACGGCGCAGGTGCTCGCGGCGGCGTGCACCGCGGTCTCCGGTTTCGTCCTGGCCGTCGGCCACATGGTCTCCACAGCCACCTTCGACGTCCTGGTGTGGGTGGTCGTCTGCTGGCTCGTGCTGCGACTGCTCCGCACCGGCGACCGCCGGCTGTGGCCCGCGGTGGGCGCGGCCCTCGGCATCGGCATGCAGAACAAGTACCTGGTCGCCCTGCTGGCCGTGGCCCTGCTCGCGGCGCTGCTCGCCACCGGTCCCCGGCACGTGCTGCGCGGCTGGTGGCCGCTCGCCGGAGCCGTCGTCGCGCTCGCGGTGGCCCTGCCCAGCCTGTGGTGGCAGGCGGCGCACGGCTGGCCCCAGCTGACCGTGGCGGGCGGCATCAGCGCGGACGACGGCGCCGAGAACCGCGTCCTGTTCGTGCCCCAGCAGATCGTCTTCCTCTCACCGGCGTTCGTCCCGGTGTGGATCGCGGGCGGGCTGCGGCTGTGGCGCGAGCCCGCGCTGCGGTGGGCGCGCGCGTTCGTCCCGGCCTATCTCCTTCTCGCCGTCGTGGTGGTCGTCTCGGGCGGCAAGCCCTACTACTGCCTGCCGTTGCTGCTGGCGCTGCTCGCGGCGGGCTGTGTCACGGCTGCCTCCCGGCCGCGCGCCATGTGGTGGGCCGTCGCGCTGACGGCCGTCGTCAGCGCCCTGATCTCGCTGCCGGTGCTCCCGCCGGGCGCGGTGGGCGCGGTGAACGGCGTCAACAAGGAGCAGGGCGAGCAGATCGGCTGGCCGCAGCTCGCCGACGCCGTCGCCGACGCCTGGTCCGGTGTCCCCGTCGCCGACCGGCCGCGCGCGGTCGTATTCGCCCAGAACTACGGCGAGGCCGGCGCCCTGGCCCACTACGGTCCAGCCCGCGGCCTGCCCGCCCCCTACTCCGCCCACATGAGCTTCGCCGACTGGGGCCCGCCGCCCGACTCCGCGACGGGTCCCGTGCTGCTGGTCCGCCAGGAGGGGGCCGACGGCCTCGAACGGTACTTCGCCGACTGCCGCCGGGTCGGCGGCGTCGACAACGGCCACCACGTCGCCAACGAGGAGCAGGACGCCGCGATCGTGCTGTGCGCCGCCCCGAACGCGCCCTGGTCGCAGCTGTGGTCGTGGCTGCGCCACTACTACTAGGTCCTCACTCGCGTGGCGCCCCCGGCCGTCGCGACACGGGGAAATCAGTCGCCGGGGCCGGGGGCGGCGCGTTACGGTGAGCACACTCGCTGATCACGCTCCCCTGAAGGACGCCGCAGAACGGGAGCGGCCCGCACGGTCGGTGCGCGGTGACGGAGGGGCGGCACCACATGTCCGTGCCCTTCCCGAGGAGTTCCCCATGAAGATCGGTCTCGGCCTTCCTGTCGACGACCCCGCCGTGCTGACGACCTGGGCCCGCCGCGCCGACGACGGCCCCTTCAGCAGCCTCGGCCTGCTCGACCGCCTCGTGTACGACAACCCCGAACCGCTGGTCACCCTCGCCGTGCTCGCCGGGGCGACGCACCGGATCCGGTTGCAGACCGAGGTCCTCATCTCCCCGTTCCGCGACGGCGCCGTCCTGGCCAAGCAGGCGGCGACGCTGGACCTCCTCGCCGCAGGCCGCTTCACCCTCGGCGTCGGAGTGGGCGCGCGCGAGGACGACTTCCTCGCGGCGGGCGCCGACTTCCACCGCCGCGGCCGCCTGCTCGACGAGCAGATGGGCCTGCTGCGCCGCCTCTGGGCCGGTGACCCGTACGGCGACGGGGCCGGGCCGATCGGCCCCGCCCCCGCGACCCCGGGCGGGCCAGAGGTGCTCTTCGGCGGCTTCGCCCCGGCGGCGCTGGACCGGGTCGGCCGCCACGGCGACGGCTTCCTCGGCGCCGGGCTGCCGCCCAAGGCGATGGACCGGCTCTTCCGCGAGGCGGAGCGGAGCTGGGAGCGGCACGCGCGGACCGGCCGCCCTCGGCTGGTCGCCCAGGCCAACGTCGCGCTCGGACCGGACGCGGTCGTCACCGCGGCCCGCGCCAACATCCGTGACTACTACGCCTTCAGCGGGATCGCCGACCGTGTCGCGGAGGGCCTGCTGACCACCCCGGAGCAGATCCGCGACGCGGTCGCCGGGTACGACGGCATCGGCGCCGACGAAGTGATGCTCTACTGCTGGTCGTCGGACCTGACCCAGGTGGAACGCCTGGCGGACGTCGCGGCCTGACGGCACGCCGGCCGCGCCCCGCGGCGCCTCAGGCCAGCGCCGGCCACAGCCGCGGCAGCAGCGCCTCGTCGAAGCGGCGCAGCAGCAGCCGGGCCACCTCGGGGGCGTCGCCGAGGACCCCGGCGAGGACGTCCGCACCGGCGGCGCGGGCCCCACGGGCGATGCGGTCCGGCAGGAAGCCCGGCGCGATGACGTACGGCGCGACCGCGACGTGCCGGACGCCCTCGGTGCGCAGCAGGCGCACCGCCTCATCCGTGGTGGGAAGAGAAGCGGAGGCGAACGCAGGCCGCACGGCACACCAACCGGTGCGCCGCCACTCCCGCGCGATTTCTGCGATCACCGCGATCGCCTCCGGGTCGGAGGAGCCCGCCGAGGCCAGGACGATGCCGGTCGAGGGGCGGTCGCCGGGGCCCAGCCCGGCTTCGCGCAGCCGCCGCTCCAGGGCGGACAGCAGCAGGGGTGAGGGGCCGAGGACGTCGCCCTGGCGTACCCGCAGCCGGGCGTGGCGCGCCGTGGACTCGCGCAGCGCCGCGGGGATGTCGGCCTTGGCGTGGAAGGCGTGGGTCAGCAGCAGTGGCAGGGCCACCACGTCGCGTACGCCCTCCGCGGCGAGGCGGTCGACGACCTGCGGCACGCTCGGCGCGCAGTGGTCGAGGAACGCGGTCCCGACCCGCAGACCGGGCCGGGCCGCCCGGACCCGCGCGGTCAGGGCGTGGACGGCCGCGGCGTGCCGCGGGTCGCGACTGCCGTGGGCGATGACGAGGAGGACGGGGTGCGTGGTCACCGTCAGCCCCGTGCGAACAGGCCGCGGCCGCGCAGCACCGACCGCTCCAGCGGTGCGAACACGAGCAGTTCGATGCCGATGCCGACGGCCAGGATGAGCAGGATCGCGGCCAGCACGCTCGGCATGTCGGACAGCTCGCGCCCTTGCTCCAGCAACTGTCCGAGGCCGACGCCCAGGTCGGGGGAGGTGGCGATGAGCTCGGCGGCCATCAGCGAGCGCCAGGAGAAGGCCCAGCCCTGCTTGAGGCCGGCGAGGTAGCCGGGAAGGGCGGCCGGCAGCAGCACATGGCGCACGGCGTGGATGCCGGTGGCGCCGATGGTGCGGCCCGCCCGCAGGAACAGCGGCGGGATCTGGTCGACGCCTGCCACCAGTCCGTTGGCGATCGACGGGACCGCGCCCAGCAGCACGACGCAGTAGATCGTGGCGTCCGACAGCCCGAACCAGATGATCGACGCGGGCACCCACGCCACCGACGGCAGGGACTGCAGGCCGGACAGGATCGGCCCGATCGCCGCCCGCACCGGCCGGACCCGCGCCACGACGAGCCCGAGCGGCGTGCCGATGGCGACGGAGGCCGCGAAGCCCAGCGCGCCGCGCGACAGGCTGGTCCACACGTAGCCCAGGAGGGTGCCGTCCAGCCACTTGTCCTGCAGGGCCCGGCCGACCTCCGCCGGACTGGGCAGCTGGTAGTGCGGCTTGACCTCGAAGTGGTACGCGAGCTGCCACACCACCAGAACCAGCGCGAGGGCGACGACCGGGGGAACGGCCTTCCGGAGCAGCACGCGGGCCGGCGGCACCCGGGTCGCGGACCTGGTCTCCAGCGCGTCGAGCCCGGCCTCCAGTCCCGCGAGGTCGCCGCCCGGCCCTGCCTCTGCCTTCGTCTCAGTGCCGGCCATGACGGCGGATCTCCCCCCGGAGGTGCTCGGTGATCTCGACGGACAGCTCGGCGACCGCCGGGTCCTCGATGCGGCGCGGCTGCGGGATGTCGACCGCCCATTCCCGGGCGATGCGTCCCGGCCGTGAGGAGAGCAGCACGACCCGCTGCGCGAGCCGCACCGCCTCGCGGACGTTGTGGGTCACGAAGAGCACCGACAGGCGGGTCTCGGCCCAGATGCGGGTGAGTTCCCCGTGCAGGACGTCGCGGGTGATGGCGTCGAGCGCGGCGAACGGTTCGTCCATCAGCAGCAGCCGGCTGTCCTGCGCCAGGGCGCGGGCCAGCGCGACACGCTGCCGCATCCCGCCGGACAGCTCGTGCACCCGCCTGCCGTACGCGCCCTTCAACCGGACGACCTCCAGCAGTCGCTCGGCCTCCGGTCGCCGCTCGGCGCGCGGTACGCCCCGCATGCGCAGGGCGAGTTCGATGTTCCTGCCCGCGGTGAGCCACGGGAACAGGGCGTGCTCCTGGAACATCAGGGCCGGGCGGCCGCCCGGGGTCTCGATGCGCCCGGCGGTCGGCCGGTCGAGTCCCGCGACCAGGTTGAGCAGGGTGGACTTGCCGCAGCCCGAGGCCCCCAGGAGGCAGACGAACTCGCCGGGGGCGACGTCGATGCTGATGTCGTCCAGCACGTGTGATTCCGCGCCGGGACGGCCGAAGGACTTCGAGACGTGCTCGAGCCGTGCGGCGTAGGGAGCCGCGTCGACCGGCACGGCGGGCTGCCTGGTGAGTGCGGTGGCCATGGCGTCACCTCCTGAGGGCTGGGGCTGCGGGCTTCATGGGGTGCTGCCGGGCGTCAGCCGCCGAGACCGGCGTCGTCCACGGCGGGCTTGCCGTAGGCCTCGGCGACCTTGTTGAGGAGAGTCAGGTCGTAGATGCCCTTGAGGGCGGGCTTCTCCAGCAGGCCGGCGGTGACGGCGTGGTCGGCCTCGGTCCGCAGGGTGGACGCCAGCGGGTCGTCGATGACCTGGATGCTGCTCCACGCGGGGTCGATGACGTCGGCCGGCAGCGGCTTGCCGGAGAGCTTCTCCAGCTGGGCGTTGGCGTCGGCCTTCGCCTTGTCCGGGTTGGCGTTGATCCAGGCGTTGGTCTTCACCGAGCCGCGCAGCACGGCCTCGACGACGTCCGGGTGCTCCTTGAGGAACGTCTGGGAGACGATCACGTTCGTGATGACGAACTTCTTGTCCGGCCACAGTCCGCTCTCGTCCAGGAGCACCTTCGCGCCCTCGGCGACCAGCTTGGAGGCGGTGGGCTCGGGCACCCAGGCGCCGTCGATGGAGCCGGCCCTGTAGGCGTCGGGGGTGATCTTGTTGTCCGTGCGGACCACGGAGACGTCGCCCTTGCCGCTGGTCGCGTCGACCTTCCAGCCCTGCTCGGCGATCCAGTTGAGGAACGCCACGTCCTGGGTGTTGCCGAGCTGGGGGGTGGCGATCTTCTTGCCCTTGACGTCCTTCAGCGTCTTGATCTTGTCCGGGTCGACGACCAGCTTGACGCCGCCGGAGGCCGAACCGGAGATGATCTTCAGGCTCTTGCCGCCGGACCTCGTCCAGCCGTTGACCGCGGGGGAGGGGCCGATCCAGCCGATGTCGATGGAGCCGGCGTTGAGCGCCTCGATCTCGGCGGGCCCGGCGTTGAACACCGACTCCTTGATCGTGGTGCCCGAGCCGAGCTCCTCGGCGAAAAAGCCTTCCTTCAGGCCCACCAGCGCGGTGGCGTGGGTGAGGTTGGCGAAGTAACCGATCTTCACCGTCGAGGCGGACAGCTTCTTGCTGGTGCCGCTGCTCGCGGCCGCGTTGGTGGTGTCGTCCTTCTTCTCGGAGCCGTAACCGCAGGCGGCGAGGGCCAGCAGCGGCAGAAGGGCGGCGCCCGCCAGGAGGCGGCGACGGGCGGACTTTCTCGGGGCGGTGGTGCGATCGGCAGTCACGGGAGGCGGTCCTCTCGATGGCCCCGGCCGGCGCTCTCTAGGGCGCGCCGGGGTGGTGGCTGTCTGGTCGTCGGTGGTGCGGTGCCGCTTGCGCGGCGCGGGTGCGGTGCTCGGACGGGGTCAACGCGCACATCGCGTCACACCGCCCGTGCCGCTGCCCAGACAGCCGCTGCCGACACGACCGCCCTCCTTGGCGAATCCGGCGAAGGCGTCGTCGAACGCCATCAGAAATCCCATCCCTCGTCGTCACCGGCCGCGTCGCCCGCGGCCGTGGCGGTGCGGGCGGCGAAGGCCTCGCCCGCCATGCCGGCGGTCAGCGTGGCGCCGTCCGCCGGGTCGATCAGCAGGAAGGAACCGGTGAGCCGCGAGGCGGCGTACGTGTCCAGCGGCAGCGGCTCCGAGGTGCGCAGCACCACCGTGCCGATGTCGTTGACGCCGAACTCGCCCGGCTCGTCCTGGTGCTCCAGCCCCCGGGCCAGGTCGATCCGGTACGGGAGCCGCTTCACGATCGCCTTGACCGTTCGCGTGCTGTGCTTCAGCAGCACGCGCGCGCCGACCTTCAGCGGCCGCTCGTGCAGGTGGCACACGGTCGCCTCGACGTCCCTGGTGGTCGCCGGGGCGGCGTCGGACGGCGCGATGAGGTCGCCGCGCGAGATGTCCAGGTCGTCGCCGAGCAGCAGCGTCACCGACTGCGGTGCCCACGCCACCTCCACCGGGGTGCCGAGCACGTCGATGCCGCTGATCGTGCTGGTCAGCCCGGACGGCAGGACCGTCACCGGGTCGCCGAGGCGCAGCACGCCGGAGGCGATCCGCCCCGCGTAGCCGCGGTAGTCCGGGTGCTCGGCGGTCTGCGGCCGGATGACGTACTGCACGGGGAAGCGCGCCGGCTGCCCGCTGGGGTCGGTGCCGACGGGGACGGTCTCCAGGTGCTCCAGGACGGTCGGGCCGCCGTACCAGTCCATGTGTGCCGACGGCGTCACGACGTTGTCGCCGGCCAGGGCCGAGATCGGGATCGCGGTGATCTCCGGGACGCCGATCGAGGCCGCATAGGCGGTGAACTCCTCGGCGATGGCCGCGAAGACCGGCTCCGACCAGTCGGCCAGGTCCATCTTGTTGACCGCGAGCACCACGTGCGGAACCCGCAGCAGGGCGGCGACCGCCGCGTGCCGCCGGGTCTGCTCGACGACGCCGTTGCGGGCGTCCACCAGGATCACGGTCAGCTCGGCGGTCGAGGCGCCGGTCACCATGTTCCGGGTGTACTGCACGTGCCCCGGCGTGTCCGCCAGGATGAACCGCCGCCGCGGCGTGGCGAAGTAGCGGTACGCCACGTCGATGGTGATGCCCTGCTCACGCTCGGCCCGCAGGCCGTCCGTGAGCAGCGCCAGGTCTGGCGTGTCCTGGCCGCGGCGTGCCGAGGCCAGTTCGACGGCCTCCAGTTGGTCGGCGAGCACCGACTTGGAGTCGTGCAGCAGCCGGCCGACCAGCGTTGACTTGCCGTCGTCGACGGAACCCGCGGTGGCGAAGCGCAGCAGAGAGGTGGCCGAGAGCTGCTCGGCGGTGGTGCCGGTGGTCATGGCTAGAAGTACCCCTCACGCTTGCGGTCTTCCATCGCGGCCTCGGAGAGCTTGTCGTCGGCCCGGGTGGCGCCCCGCTCGGTGAGCCGGGACGCGGCGATCTCGGCGATGACGGCGTCGATGCCGGCGGCGTCGGAGTCCACCGCGCCGGTGCAGGACATGTCGCCCACCGTGCGGTAGCGGACCAGCCGGGTCTCCACCGTCTCGGTGTCCTTCGGGCCGCCCCAGTCGCCCGCGGTCAGCCACATGCCGCCGCGCCGGAACACCTCGCGCTCGTGGGCGTAGTAGATCCGCGGCAGCTCGATGCCCTCGCGGGCGATGTACTGCCACACGTCCAGCTCCGTCCAGTTGGACAGCGGGAAGACACGCACGTGCTCGCCGGGGGCGTGCCGCCCGTTGTAGAGCTGCCACAGCTCGGGGCGCTGGCGGCGCGGGTCCCACTGGGAGAACTCGTCGCGCAGCGAGAAGACCCGCTCCTTGGCGCGGGCCTTCTCCTCGTCGCGGCGGCCGCCGCCGAAGACCGCGTCGAAGCGGTGTTCCTGGATGGCCTCGGTCAGCGGCACCGTCTGCAGCGGGTTGCGGGTCCCGTCGGGGCGCTCGCGCAGCCGGCCGTCGTCGATGTAGTCCTGCACCGAGGCGACGTGCAGCCGCAGGGAGTGCCGCGCCACCGTACGGTCCCGGTACTCCAGCACCTCGGGGAAGTTGTGGCCGGTGTCGACGTGCAGCAGCGAGAAGGGGACCGCCGCGGGGGCGAAGGCCTTCAGCGCCAGGTGGAGCATGACGATGGAGTCCTTGCCGCCGGAGAAGAGGATCACCGGCCGCTCGAACTCTCCCGCCACCTCACGGAAGATGTGCACCGCCTCCGACTCCAGCGCGTCCAGGTGCGACAGCGCGAAGGGATTGCCGGTGCTCTCGTCGACCGCGACTACCGTGGTCACGCTGTGCTCCCTTCATTCTCCCCCAGAGCGCGCGCCTGGGTGGTGCCCCCGTGTCCGCCCGCGCGGCGAACAGGCGGCTGGTCGCTCGGCCGCGGCCCGGTGGCCGCGCGTGCCCCCCGGGCGGTCGCCGGGAGGTGCGCCCCGTTCACGCGAGTCCCCTTTCCACCAGCAGTGCCGTCAGCAGCGCCGCTGAGTCCTCGACGGTGTGGTCCTGGGTCTCGATCCGCAGATCGGGGACCTCGGGTGCCTCGTACGGGTCGTCGACCCCGGTCAGCCCGGATATCTCGCCCGCGGCCTGCTTGGCGTACAGGCCCTTCACGTCGCGCGCGGAGCAGACCTCCACCGGGGTGGCGACGTGCACCTCCAGGTATGTCGTGCCCCGCGCCTCGTGGCGCTTGCGGACCGCCTCCCGGCTGCCGGCGTACGGCGCGATGACCGGTACGAGCACCTTGACGCCGTTGGAGGCGAGGAGTTCGGCGACGAAACCGATCCGCTGCACATTGGTGTGCCGGTCCTCGCGGCCGAAGCCGAGGCCCGCGGAGAGGAACTCGCGGATCTCGTCGCCGTCCAGGACCTCCACACGGTGCCCGTCACCGCGCAGCCGGCCGGCCAGCGCCTGGGCGATCGTGGTCTTGCCCGCGCTCGGCAGACCGGTGAGCCACACCGTGGCGCCCGCGTCCGTCACGCTCATCCGCCCCTCCCGGGAGGTCCGTTCCGTCGTCATCAGCCGTGCAGCCCGCACTCGGTCTTGCCCCGTCCCGCCCACCGGCCGGCCCGGGCGTCCTCGCCCTCCAGCACCCGGCGGGTGCAGGGTGCGCAGCCGACCGAGGCGTAACCGTCCATGAGCAGCGGATTGGTGAGCACCCCGTGCTCGGCGACGTAGGAGTCCACGTCGTCCTGCGTCCAGCGGGCGATGGGGGAGACCTTGACCTTGCCGCGCCGGTCGTCCCAGCCGACGACGGGGGTGTGCGCGCGGGTGGGGGACTCGTCACGGCGCAGGCCGGTGGCCCAGGCGTCGTAGCCGGTCAGCCCCTCCTCCAGCGGCTTGACCTTGCGCAGCGCGCAGCACAGGTCGGGGTCGCGGTCGTGGAGCCGCGGCCCGTACTCGGCGTCCTGCTCGGCCACGGTCTGACGCGGCGTCAGCGTGATGACGTTCACGTCCATGACGGCGGCGACCGCGTCACGGGTGCCGATGGTCTCCGGGAAGTGGTAGCCGGTGTCGAGGAAGACGACGTCGACGCCCGGGGCGACGCGCGAGGCCAGGTGCGCCACGACCGCGTCCTCCATCGAGGAGGTGACCGCGAACCGGGACCCGAAGGTCGCGGTGGCCCAGCGCAGGATGTCGGGCGCCGGGGCGTCCTCCAGGTCGCGGCCCGCCTGCTCGGCCAGCGCCCGCAGCTCGTCCGCGGTGTGCTGCTGTGCGGTGGTCACGAAATGCCTCCCTCACGGGTCTCGGTCCGCAGTCCCCGGGCCAGCAGGCCCAGGAACCTCAGCTGGAACGCGCGGTTGCACGAGCGGCACTCCCAGGCGCCGTGGCCCTGCTCCGCGGGGTGCAGGTCCTCCTCACCGCAGTAGGGGCAGTGGAACGGTGCGGCACGTTCGCTCACGACAAAGCCTCCTCGCTCGCCCGCGTCACCCAGTGCGCGAAGCGCTCGCCGTCCGTCCGCTCGGCCCGGAACCGCTTCAGGACGCGCTCGACGTAGTCGGGCAGCTCGTCCGCGGTGACCTTCAGGCCGCGGACCTTGCGGCCGAAACCGGCCTCCAGGCCCAGCGCGCCGCCCAGGTGCACCTGGTAGCCCTCCACCTGCCTGCCCTCGTCGTCCAGCACCAGCTGGCCCTTCAGGCCGATGTCGGCGACCTGGATCCGGGCGCAGGCGTTGGGGCAGCCGTTGATGTTGATCGTGATCGGCTCGTCGAACTCCGGCAGCCGGCGCTCGAGTTCGTCGATCAGCGAGGAGCCGCGCGCCTTGGTCTCGACGATGGCCAGCTTGCAGAACTCGATGCCGGTGCAGGCCATCGTGCCGCGCCGGAAGGGGGAGGGCCTCACCTGCAGGTCCAGCGCCTCCAGGCCCGCGACGAGCGAGTCGACCCGGTCCTGCTCGACGTCCAGCACGATCATCTTCTGCTCGACGGTGGTCCGCAGCCGGCCTGAACCGTGCGCCTCCGCGAGTTCCGCGATCTTGCTGAGGGTGGTGCCGTCCACCCGGCCGACGCGCGGCGCGAAGCCGACGTAGTAGCGGCCGTCCTTCTGGCGGTGCACGCCCACGTGGTCCCGCCACTGCCGGACCGGCTGGTCGGGGGCGGGGCCGTCGGCCAGCTCGCGCCCCAGGTACTCGTCCTCCAGCACCTGCCGGAACTTCTCCGCGCCCCAGTCGGCGACCAGGAACTTCAGCCGGGCGCGGTTGCGCAGTCGCCGGTAGCCGTAGTCGCGGAAGATCGAGATGACGCCCTCGAAGACGTCGGGGACCTCCTCCAGGGGCACCCACGCGCCGAGCCGCACGCCGATCTTGGGGTTGGTGGACAGGCCGCCGCCGACCCACACGTCGAAGCCCGGGCCGTGCTCGGGGTGGCGGACGCCGACGAAGGCGACGTCGTTGATCTCGTGGGCCACGTCCAGCAGGGGCGATCCGGAGATCGCCGACTTGAACTTGCGGGGGAGGTTGGAGAACTCCTTGTTGCCGACGATGCGGCGGTGGGCCTCGTCCACGGCCCAGGTGCCGTCGATGATCTCGTCCTCGGCGATCCCGGCGACGGGCGAGCCGAGGATGACCCGTGGGGTGTCGCCACACGCCTCGGTGGTGGACAGGCCCACGGCCTCCAGGCGCTGCCAGATCTCGGCGACGTCCTCGATGCGGATCCAGTGCAGCTGGATGTTCTGCCGGTCGGTGATGTCGGCGGTGCCGCGGGCGAACTCCTGCGAGACCTCGCCGATGACGCGCAGCTGCTCGGTGGTGAGACGGCCGCCGTCGACGCGGACCCGGAGCATGAAGAACTTGTCGTCCAGCTCCTCCGGCTCCAGGATCGCGGTCTTGCCGCCGTCGATCCCGGGCTTGCGCTGGGTGTACAGACCCCACCAGCGCATGCGCCCGCGCAGGTCGGCGCCGTCGATCGCGTCGAAGCCGCGGTGGCGGTAGATCGTCTCAATGCGTGTCCGCACGTTGAGACCGTCGTCGTCCCGCTTGAACTGCTCGTTGGCGTTGAGCGGCGTCATGTGGCCGACCGCCCACTGGCCCTCGCCGCGGTGGCGGCTCACCTTGCGGCGCGCGGCGGCGTTCGGCTTGTCAGGGGTGGAAGCCATGGCGATGCAGTCCTTCTGGCAGGCTGGAAGAGGATTGGTCGTAGCGTGAACAAGTACCCTGGCCTGCGCATACGCCAAGCCGCTGGGGAAGCGGGGGCGTGGGCGCATCGTTGCGCCCGCGAGACCGGGGACGGCCGGATCAGTCCTGGACGGGACGGCGGCGAGTGCTCAGCACGCCTGACAGATGGCGCTGGACATGCGTCCGAGATCGACATGCAGCCGACCTACCAAGGCGATTCCAGTGCGAGACATGTCGAAAGCGTGTCACGCGGGTCTCCGGGCAGTCCACCGTTATCCGTATCGTGGACGCCTGCATCTCGGATTGTAAGACGTTCGTGTCGTACGTCACCTGGCAGTACGTGCCGGGCGCAAGAAATCGGCCGCGATGGCCCGGAATGCACCGTGCCCGCGGGTCCCCACATGACGCAGCTTGTGGCCCGCCAGCGCCGAGCCCAGCCGCACCCCCGCACCGAGCAGGGCGCGGTCCGCGACCAGCGCCGCCAGCAGACCCGCCGCGAAGACGTCGCCCGCCCCTGTGGCGTCCTCCACCTGACTGTCCGGAAGCGGACGATGGGCGTAGCGCTCCACGGTTCCGGGCCGGTGCACCTCCACCCGGTCCGGGTACTTCACCACGGCCGCGCCGTCCCGCCGGATCCGTACCCGGCCGAGCCGCTCGAACTCCCGCCCGTTGACCAGCAGACAGTCGCTCATCGCCGCCATGGCCAGCACATCGGCGGTCGGTTCCACCGACCAGGTGTGCCCCGGGTCGAAGCTGATCAGCGTCCGCGGCGAACGCCGCCGCACCTCCACCAGCAGCCGGTGCAGCGCCGCCCCGCCGTCCGGGTCCAGGAAGGAGGTCACATGGACCACACGGGCCGACGCCAGGTAGCCGGCGATCTCCTCGAAACGCTCCCGCACATGGCCGGCGATGCCGGTGTTCGCCCCCGTGTGCGTCAGCAGCGTGCGCTCCCCGCCATCGTGCACGGACAGGCAGATCCCGCACAGCCGGTCCGGGTCCCGGGCCACCAGCCGCCGGTCGATGCCGAGCCCGTCGAGGACGGCGAGAGGGCCGGCCGCCCCCAGCGGGTCCCGGCCCGCGACACCCACGTACCCGAGCCGCAGCCCGCGGCCCAGACGCCCCAGCGCGTGCAGGGTGTTGAACGCCGAGCCGCCCGGTTCCGGCGTCAGCGGCACCCCCTCGGCCCGCAGCCACTCCAGCCCGGCGCGGACGGCGGGCTCCTCGACCATGCGCTCGCCGCCGCTCTCCGGCGGCGGGCGCAGCCGCATGTGCCCGGCGAGCCGGCCCAGCACCGGGCTGCCGTTCAGGGCGGACGCGCCCGTGATGAAGTCCAGGTTGAGGGCCCCGACCCCGACGACGTCCATGCCCGCCCCTTCCGGCCGGCCGGTCCCTAACGGGCTCCGGGCCAGGGCCCGGTGACGGGCCTCTTCTCCTCTTCCCCCGTCTCGGTGCGGAAGATGCGGAAGCCGCGCTTCTCGTAGTTGGCCAGCGCGTGCGGCCCGTCCAGGCTGCAGGTGTGCACCCACACGCGCTTGGTCGGGGTGCGGTCCGGCCAGCGCTCCGCCAGGTCCCAGGCGCGCGCGATGCCGACGGACAGCAGGTGCCCGCCGATCCGCCGCCCCCGGAAGACGGGCAGCAGCCCGAAGTACGCGATCTCGACCTGGCCGTCGTCCTGCGGGTCCAGTTCGATGTAGCCGGCCGGGGTGTCCCGGTCGTACGCCACCCAGGTCTCGACACCCGGGCGCTGCAGGAAGGACCGCCACTGCTCGTACCCCCACGGCAGGCGGTCCGTCCAGGCGCAGTCCGCCCCCACCGAGGTGTAGAGGAAGCGGCTGAACTCCGGGGACGGCACCCCGGCCCGCGCGATGCGGATGCCCGACGTCGCGGGGTCCGGCTCCAGGGAGGCCCGCAGGTCGGCGTGGGAGGTCTGCTCCAGTGACCACGTCGTCACCGTGACGCTATTGCTCATGCGCCACATTCTGCGGCCTCGCGGGCCCGGCGGGTCCCCGGCTCGCTGCCACGGCCCGTCCGGGTCAGGCCCTCATCCCCCGAAGCGCGCCAGGCGCACCGCCGGCGCCGTCGAGTGCGGCAGCAGGTCCGCGGGCTGGGCGGGGCGCACCACCTCGACCTCGACGCCGTCCGCGAAGCGGTACGGACGGTGGTCGAGCACCCCGGCCAGGGTGCGGCGCAGGCGGGACATCTCGGCGCGCACCGTCACCGTGCGGGAGGGGTCGCCGAACAGGTCGCCGGCCAGTTCCGCGGCGGTGCGGCCGTCCCGGTGCAGGGCCAGCACGAAGAGCAGTTCGGCGTGGCGCGGGCTGAGCTCCTGCGACCAGCCCCCGGCCGCACCGGAGACGCTCACCGTCCACGCGCGGGGACGGCCGAGGTCCAGCACCACGTGCCCGGCCCCGGTCACCTCCTCCTGCGGCGGTGCGACCCGCACCAGCCAGCCACCCGGCAGCGGCTCCAGGGTGCAGGTGCCCAGCGCGGGCACCCATGTGCGCCCGGCGCTCGGCGCGGCGGGCAGCGTGATCCGCTCCACCGGCGGCATCCCGGTCACCGCCGCCGTCCAGCCGTTGGGGTCGACGACCGCCGCCCGGCCCGGCATCCGCGAGAGCAACGGGGCGGCGAGCGAGCGCAGCCGGTCCACGGCCGCCCAGTGCAGGCTGCGCAGTTCGGCCTCGGCGACCTTGGTCACCGCGGTCACCAGCGACAGCATCGCGGGGTGCATGCCGGCCGCGGGCCCGCTGACGTCCACCGCGCCCAGCAGCCGCCCGTCGCGCGGGTCGATCAGCGGAGCCGCCGCGCAGGTCCACTGGTGGTGCACCCGTACGAAGTGCTCGGAGGAGTGCACCTGCACCGGCCGCCCGGTGACCAGGGCGGTGCCGATCGCGTTGGTGCCCACGGCCTCCTCCGACCACGACGCGCCCTCGGCGAAGCCGAGCCGGTCCGCGCTCCTGCGGACGGCCAGACTGCCGTCCCGCCACAGCACCCGGCCCTCGGGGTCGGTGACCACCATGATGTGCCGGGCCTCGTCGGCGACCGAGACCAGGCCGTCGCGCAGCGCGGGCAGCACGTCGCCCAGCGGCGTGCGGCGCCTGCGAGCCTCGATCTCGTCGGCGGTCAGCAGGCCGGCGTGACTGCCGTTGTCCGGGTCGACACCGAGGTCCAGGGCGCGCCGCCAGGAGTCCTGGATGACCGGTCTGGCCACCGTGCTCCCTGATCCGCCGCCCAGCGCGGCGTCCCGCATGCCGGCCAGCAACCGCGCGGAACGGCGCGGTTCCTGGACGGACTGGACCGACAACGACCGAGCGTCGATCGGAACCTGGCTCATGGTGCTCCCCGCGTCCGTGTGCGCAGCGCTTCGCGCGCCCCGGCAGTGGCCGCGACGGTGAACCGCTGCCACACCATGTGCATATGGTGCCGCCGGGCCGGTCCCTCTGGTGGGATATCCGGCCAATACCTTGCAACTGTCTGCAACGGTTGCGAATATGCGCGCATTCGACGGACAGTGACCGCGCATCACGCTACTCGTACGGAACCCTGAATCCGTGCGACGGTGAGGCGAGACCGGGGGTGGTGCCGAGTCGGCGCGGCACCACCCTCAGTGCGGCGCGGCGGCGGAACGTTTCCCCGAAGGTCCCGGTCCTTCCGTGGGGACCACGGGCGGACCGCCGCCGCGCCGCACCTCACACCCGCGGGTGCGCCCGCTCCACGATCGCCGCCAGGTCCAGGCCACGCGGCAGCGTGCCGAAGGTCGTCCCCCAGTCGCCGCCGAGCCGCGAGGCACAGAAGGCGTCGGAGACCTCCACCGGGGCGAACCGCACCAGCAGCGAGCCCTGCAGCACCAGCGCCATCCGCTCCACGACCCGGCGCGCCCGTGCCTCGACCCCTTCCAGGTCGGCCAGTTCCGTCAGCAGCGACTTGATCGCGTTGTCCAGCCGGTGGTCCGCGCCGCGCGCCAGGCCGATCTCGCCGAGGAACGCGTTCAGCGCGCGCGGCTCCCGCTGCAGCACCCGCAGCACGTCCAGGGCCTGCACGTTGCCCGAGCCCTCCCACACCGAGTTCAGCGGCGACTCCCGGAACAGCCGCGGCAGTCCCGACTCCTCCACGTAGCCGTTGCCGCCCAGGCACTCCAGCGCCTCGGCCACCAGCGGCGCGCAGCGCTTGGTGACCCAGTACTTGGAGACCGCCACCGCCAGCCGCCGGAAGTGCCGCTCCTGCTCGTCGTCCGCGTCGTACGCGGCCGCCAGCCGCAGCACGGTCGTGGTGGCCGCCTCCGACTCCAGCGCCAGGTCCGCCAGGACGTTCCGCATCAGCGGCTTGTCGATCAGCAGCCCGCCGAACGCGCTGCGGTGCCCGGCGTGGTGCACCGCCTGCGCCACCGCCTGGCGCATCAGCGCCGCGGAACCGGTCGCGCAGTCCAGCCGGGTGGCCGCCACCATCTCGATGATGGTCGCCACCCCGCGCCCCTCCTCGCCGACCCGGCGTGCCCACGTGCCGTCGAACTCCACCTCCGCCGAGGCGTTGGAGCGGTTGCCCAGCTTGTCCTTGAGCCGCTGGATCAGGAAGACGTTGCGCGAGCCGTCCGGCAGCACCCGCGGCAGCAGGAAGCAGGTCAGCCCGCCGGGGGCCTGCGCCAGGACGAGGAAGGCGTCCGACATCGGCGCCGAGCAGAACCACTTGTGCCCGGTGAGCAGGTACGTGCCCTCCTCCGCCAGCGGCTGTGCCGTCGTCGTGCCGGCCCGCACATCGGAGCCGCCCTGCTTCTCGGTCATCCCCATGCCGAACAGAGCCCCGGGCTTGCGCCCCGGCGCCACCAGCTGCGGGTCGTAAACCCGCGACCTCAGCCGGGGTTCCCACTCCGCGGCCAGCGCCGGGTCGGCCCGCAGCGCCGGCACCGCCGCGTGCGTCATCGACACCGGGCAGCCGTGTCCGGCCTCCGCCTGGGACCACACCAGGAAACCCGCCGCGCGCCGCAGGTGACCGGCGGGGCGGGACCATGCGTCGGTCAGCCCCGAGGAGACCGCCCGCCCCAGCAGCCGGTGCCAGGCCGGGTGGAACTCCACCTCGTCGATCCGGTGCCCGTACCGGTCGTGGGTGCGCAGCACCGGCGGATGGGTGTCGGCGGCCTCCGCCCACCCCCGCGCCTGCCCGGAACCGGCGACCCGGCCGATGTCGCCGAGCTCCCGGTGGACCTCGTCACGGAGCTCGGGCGCCACGTGCCGTGCCACCCCCTCCACCAGGGCGGCGTCGGCGGCGTACACGTCATACCCGACCAGGGGCGGAGCCTGGTTGGTCACGGTGTGTGTGGGGGGACTCATGACAGTTACGGTAGGCGCGTGCAGGCAGCAGACGAAACACCCGAGCGGCCCAGGCGAGGCCGCCTCCACCGGGCGCGGGCCCTCTACCGGAACGTGTCCAAGCGCAAGGTGGGCTGGCTGCTGCTCAAGGACACGGTCGACTCCTGCATGGAGTACCGCGTCACCGGACTCGCCGCCGAAGCCGCCTTCTTCGTGCTGCTCTCCCTGCCGCCGCTGCTGCTGAGCCTCGTCGGCGCCATCGGCTACGTCGACGGGATCATCGGCACCGACACCATCGACAACATCCGGGGCAACATCCTCACGGCCGCCGCGACCGTCCTGTCCGACAAGGGCGTCGACCAGCTGATGCGGCCGCTGGTCGACGACGTCTTCGGCGGCGGGCGGCCCGACGTGATCTCCATCGGCTTCGTCATCGCCCTGTGGTCCGGATCGCGCGCCCTCAACGTCTTCGTCGACACGATCACGATCATGTACGGGCTGGAGGGCAGGCGCGGCATCGTCAAGACGCGGCTGCTGGCGCTGCTGCTCTACATCGTCGCCCTGGTGATCGGCGCCGTCGTCATGCCGCTGATGGTCGTCGGGCCGGACGCCGTGGTGTCGTTCCTGCCGTGGAGCGAGGCCGTGATCCGGATACTGTACTGGCCGGTCGTGCTCGTGCTGTCGATCGCCTTCCTCACCACGCTGTACCACGTCTCGGTACCGGTGCGGTCGCCCTGGTACGAGGACATGCCGGGGGCTGCCGTCGCCCTGCTGATGTGGGTCCTGGGCAGCTTCGTGCTGCGCATCTACCTCACCCAGACCGTCGAGGGCCCCACCATCTACGGCTCACTGGCCGCGCCCGTCGCCGTGCTGCTGTGGATCTTCGTGTCGGCCTTCGCGGTGCTCGTCGGGGCGGCCGTCAACGCCGCCATCGACCGGGTGTGGCCCTCGATCGAGACCGCGGCCGCCCGCGAGGAGAACGCCCGGGCCAGGGAACGCGCCGCCGCCGACCTCGTCGCCGAGGCGGCCGCCCGCCGCGCCGCGTTCGAGTCCGGCCCGGACGACGAGGTCGGCCCGGAGGACCCGCCCGCGGAATTCCCCGAGCGGTGGGCGGGCTTCCTGCCGCCGGAGGACGTGCGGTCCAGGCTGCGCGGCCGCCGCCCCTCGGGCAAGGGCGGCAAGAAACAGCCGCGCGACTGACCCGCACCCGGCGCGCTGTCGGTGGCCGGTGCCATGCTGGAGCGGTGTACCGGGAGCGGACCTCGACGGTGCCCGGCGCCGTGCTGTGGACGAGGACAGCCGGTGCCGGGGTCGCCCGCGTGCTGCCCGACGGCTGCATCGACCTGATCTGGGGCGAGGACACCGGGCTCTTCGCCGCGGGGCCCGACACCACCGCCCACCTCTCCGGCAGCCCGCCCGGCACGCGTTACGCGGGGCTGCGCTTCGCCCCCGGCGTCGGCCCCGCCGTGTTCGGCCTGCCCGCGCACGAACTGCGCGACCGCCGCGTGCCGCTGGACGAGCTGTGGCCCGGTGCCGAGACACGCCGGCTCACCGCGCGCGTCGCCGCGGCCGCCGACCCCGGATCCGCCCTGGAGTCCCTGGTGCTCGCGCGGGACGTCCGGCGCGCGGCGCCCGCTTGGGGCCCGGGGATCGCCGCGAGCCTCGCGGCCGGCGCCCGCGTCGGCGCCGTCGCCGACGCCACCGGGCTCAGCGCACGCCAGCTCCACCGCCGCTGCCTGGACGCCTTCGGCTACGGGCCCAAGACCCTCGCCCGCATCCTGCGTCTCCAGCGCGCGCTGGGACTGGCCCGCCGCGGCCACTCCTTCGCCGACGTCGCCGCCCGCGCCGGATACGCGGACCAGGCCCATCTGGCCCGGGACGTCCGCGCCCTCGCCGGTGTCTCGCTCGGCGAGCTGCTGTAGAGGGCTCTTGAGGGCTCTTGCGGCCAGCGGTCGGGGGTCCACGCAGGGATGGCGGGGTTCGTGGTGACCGGGCCGGGGGTGGGTGGATCGGCTGTCCCGCCGTCTCGCGCCCACCCGCCGGCGGCACCTCCCGGCGCCTGCCCACCCGCGCGGCTCAGGCCGGCCCGGGGCCCGGGGGCATCTGGTCAGGAGAGCCTCGCGAAGAGGTCGACCGGGTTCCCGTCCGGGTCCAGGACCACGGCGTACCGCATCCCCCAGGGCGCGTCGAAGGGCTTCACGTGCCCCGCGTACCCGGCCCCGGTCAGCTCGGCGAACGTCGCGTCCACCTCCTCCGGCCCGTCACAGGTGAAGGCCAGCGCCATCCGGTGACCGCCCTGCGGCGGCGTCCACGAGGAGTCGAAGGACCGGATCGTCTCCGCGGTGTCCCACGCCAGCCGCAGCCCGCCGGGCAGCGTCGCCTCCACGTGCGGTTCGGTCTCCGCCCCGGCGGGGATCCGCAGCCCCAGCCTGCGGTAGAAGGTCAGCGAGGCGGCCATGTCGGCCACGACGATCTCGACGACATCGAAACGAAGAGTCATGCCGCAACCGTAGGGTCGCGCCGCCCGGCCCGTCTTGAACGAATCGGACACGCGCGGCGAGGCGGCGTGGAGCCGGTCAGCCGCGGGGGCGGCCCGGGGGGTCGTCCGCGGTGCGGCCGAGCGGTGTGGCCGAGACGGAGTCGGACCGGCGGGCGGAGGTGGACGTGCGGCGCGGGTCGGGGGTGCCGATGCGGCGGTCCGGGCCGGGGGTCTCGGACGGTTCCGGGACGGGGGACGTGCTGGGGCGTGGCGACGGCGGGGGGTCGGCCGCCGGGGGGACGGACACCGCGGGCACGGCCGGCCCGACCGCGGGGCCCTGCCCCGGGGCGGCGGACATCAGGTGCAGCGGCACGGCGACGACCGCCGCCACCGCCAAAGACGCCCCTGCTCCCGCGGCCGCCCGCAGCAGCTTCCGGCGCGTCGCCGCGCGGCGGACCTCCCGGAACCGGCCGGGCGGCGGCCCGAGCAGGACCGTGCCGGGCCGCAGCAGGGCGCTCAGCTCCAAGTCCCGCTCCTCGTCCGGGTCCTCAATGGGTGTGATCAAGGCTTCTCCTCAGTCCGGCTCGCAGCATTTCCCTGGCCGCGTGGAGGTCGGCCTTCACGGTTCCTTCCTTCCGCCCCGTCGCGGCCGCCACCTCCCGGACCGGCATGTCGGCGTAGTAGTACAGCAGGATGGGCACCCGCAGCCGCTCGGGCAGCGACTGGACGAGCATCCGCACCGAGGGGTCGGTCCGCCCGTCGCGTCCCTCGCCCTGCCCGTGGACGAGGACCTCCGCGGTGGCGCGCCGCATGGCCCGGCGTTCGCGCTCCGTCTTCCGCCAGTGGTCGCGCACGATGTTGGCGGCCGTGACGTAGAGGAAGCCGCGCGGTTCGTCCACGCTCGTCCAGCGCGCCCACAGCCGGGTGAAGGCCTCCGAGGCGATCTCGTGGGCCGTCTCGTCGTCGTCGACCAGCCGTCGGCACCAGCCGGCCAGGCGGGGGTAGAGGGCGGCGAACAGCTCTGACGCCGCTTCGTCCCGGGAAGACCGTTTCAACACTCTCCACATTCCGTCGTTCATCATGACGCTGGTGTGCCGCCGGACGGCCGGGCCGGGGGCGCACCGTCCCCGGCCCGGCCGCCGTCAGGCGCGGCCCACCGAGGTCAGGGAGGCGTACACCACGACGTTGTCGCGGTATCCGCTCCCGTCCGCGGTGCGGGGGCCGCCGCAGGTGATCAGGCGCAGCTCGGGGCGGTCCACGTCGCCGTAGACCTCCTGGGCCGGGAAGCGCTCCTTGGCCACGGTCCGTACCCGGTCCACGGTGAACTCCGCCGACGCGCCGTCCCGCAGCCCGGCCACGATCCGGTCGCCCGGGCGCAGCCGTGCCAGGTGGCGGAAGACCCCGTCGCCGAACCGGCCCACGGTGACGTGGGCGAGGAGCACCGACGGGCCGAGCTGTCCCGGCGCGGGGGAGTGCCGGTACCAGCCGGCGGGCGAGTGCCGCGCCACCGGCGGGACCTCCACCGTGCCGTCCGGGGCCAGCCCCAGCTCCATGACCGGGGTGTCGACCCCGATCGCCGGGATCCGCAGCCGCACCGGTACCGAGCGGGCGAGCGGGGACGGAGGGGACGAGTGCGTCCGGCCGGCCGCGGCCGGGGCGGAGGCGGAGGCGACGGGCGGCGCGGCGACACGCACGTCACCGGAACCGCCGGCGCACCCGCCCGCCCAGGGCAGCACGGCCAGCACCGCCAAGGCCGCGGCCCACCTCGCGCCCGGGGTCATCCGGCGGTGGTGCGCCTGCGCCGCGTCACCACGAACGTGCCGACGGCCAGGAGCAGCAGGCCGCCCCCGGCGGCCGCCACCACCGTGCCGTCAGGCCCCTGCGAGGCGGCCGGGGACTGCACGCCGGTGTCGGGCGCGCCCGCCGGCACCGCGTCGACCTGACGCGGTGCCGTCCGCGACGGAGCCGCGGACGGCACTGCGGACGGCACTGCGGACGGCGCTTCGCTCGGCGCGGTGCTGCGCGCCGGCGAGGGCTGCGCGCTCGGCCCGTCGGCGAACGCGGGCGCCGTCCCCGCCAGCACCGCGGCGCACGCGACGGCCGCAGCCGTGAGAACACTCCTGCGCATGTATCGCTCTCCTTCGTCACCCCGCCCCTGGCCCGGTGGGGCACGGGCGGGTTCTGGCAACTGATCGCGCGGAGAGACGAGGCGGCCCGGGGACAGGTTGTAAAGAACAGGCAAAGGTGCCTTCGAGGTGCCCTCGGTGAACAGCGGGCGACGCGGCGGCGACCGGCCGGAGCCCCCGCCGGGCCGGGCGTCACGGTTGGGCAACACCCAGCTCACGGCCGCAGCCTCACGCCCCCGCGCGCGCATCATGAGGTCCGGGTGGGGACGTCAAAGGGGGCGGGAACCGTGGAGTTCACGGTAGAGCGGACACTCGGAAGACGCGGTCGGCGCCGGCTGACCGGTGGTCTGGCCGTGATCGCGGTGGCGCTGGTGTGGCTGGTCGCCTCGCGGAACGCGACGGGCCCTTCGATGCTGGGGTTCCTGGCGGGCGTGTCGGCCTGGGGAGGGGCGAGGGACCTGCGCAAGGCGCGTCAGCCGTTCCGGCTGCGGATCGACGCGTTCGGCATCACGCTGCACGACGCGGAACTCGCCTGGGAACAGATCGACGCGGTGTCCCTGTGGCACGGCCCCGGCATCGGTGAGGACCGCGAGACCAGCACGCCGCCGAAACCGCGGCTCACGCTCTGGACGGCACCGGGCGTCACGTTCGCCCGCAAGCCCGACCGCAGCTGGGACAACCGGCCGCACTACACACTCGTCGACTGCGAGGACCTCGACCAGAGCGTCCCGGAGTTGACGGCCGTGCTCGCCGAGCACGGCGGCGCCGCCTTCGAGACCGCGCCGCGCGCCGTGCGGCCGCCGATCCCGGTGACGGTGTCGGGGCCGGAACCGCGGGTGCCCGGCGGGGAGCGGCAGTTCGTCGACGGACGGCGGGCCGGCACCTGGACCCTGGTCTGGGCGGCGCCGGCCGGCGTCTTCAGCTACTCGTTGTGGGAACTCGTCCACGGCCGCATCGTCGGCCCCGAGCCCTTCAGCGCCCTCGGGCCGCTCGGCGCGATCGGCTGCTGGTCCCTCGCGGGCCGTTCGTACCGGCGCTGGCGCAAGCCGCTGCGCCTACGCGTCGGGCCCGCCGGCATCGGCATGCGCGAGGTCACCCGCGAGGAGTCCTTCTTCTCCTGGCGGGACATCGCGGCCGTCACGGTCGGCCGTCCGCCGACCACCGACGACACCCGTCCGTGGCTGGTGGTGTGGCCGCTGCCGGGCAGCCGTCCGCACGACAACCCCCCCTACCTGGTCGACGGCCACCAGGCCTTCGCCCTGGTGCGCCTGGACCGGCTGCCCGGCGGAGCGGCGGCCGTCGTCCCGGTGGTACGGGAGTACGCGGGGGAGCGCTACGCCGGGACGGCGTGAGCGTCCGCGGAAAACCAGTTGCGGGGTCCGCCGGCACACCGGCTAAGGTGACGCCGTCGGACCGCCAGAGAACCGGGAGGTGTTGGAACGATGACTGTCGCCGTGATGGGCGCTGCCCGCATCCAGAAGATCATCAACCCCACCTCAGCGGTCGCCGGCTGACCCAGCCCGTCGCGAAGCACCCGACGGCACAGCCGCGCGCGACCGCCCTCCCGAAGGGCTTTCCTCCGTTGACCAACGGATCCGTCCCGCAGCCGTCCACCGCGCTCACCGCCTACGGCTGGGACTCCGCATTCGACTCCGACTTCGCCGTCCACGCGGAGCGGGGACTCACACCCGGCCGCATCGTCCGCGTCGACCGCGGGCTGTGCGACGTCGTCCTCCCCAACGGCGCGTGCGGTCTGAGGACCGTACGCGCCGGCACCGAGGACGTCTTCACCCGCGACCCCATGGGGATCGCCTGCACCGGCGACTGGGCCGCCGTCGACGAGACGCCGGCGACCGGCCCCGCGGTACGCGCCCTGCTGCCGCGTCGCACCACCTTCGTCCGCTCCACCTCCTCCAAGCGCTCCGAGGGACAGGTCCTCGCGGCCAACGTCGACCTGGCGGTCATCGCCGTGTCGATCGCCGCCGAACTCGACCTCGGGCGGCTCGAACGCTTCGTGTCCCTGGCGTGGACCAGCGGCGCCCAGCCGCTGGTCGTCCTCACCAAGGCCGACCTCGTCGACGACCCGGCCCACCTGCGCGGCGACGCCCGCGGCGCGGCGCCCGGCGTGGAGGTCCTGGTCGTCAGCGCCGCCTCCGGCGAGGGCGTACCGGGTGTGGCGAAGGCGCTGGCCGGCACCACGTCCGTGCTGCTCGGGCAGTCGGGCGCGGGCAAGTCCACGCTCACCAACGCCCTGCTGGGCCGCGAGGTCCAGGAGGTGCAGGCCATCCGCGACAGCGACGGCAAGGGACGGCACACCACGACCACCCGCGACATGCTGCCGCTGCCCGGCGGCGGGGTGATCATCGACACCCCGGGACTGCGCGGCGTCGGCCTGTGGGACGCCGACGCCGGTCTCACCCAGACGTTCTCCGACATCGAGGCGCTGGCCGGAGAATGCCGCTTCCAGGACTGCTCGCACGACTCCGAGCCCGGTTGCGCGGTCCTCGCGGCCCTGGAGGACGGCGTCCTGACCCATCGCCGGCTCGACAGCTACCGCAAGCTGCTCCGTGAGAACGCGTGGATCGCCTCCCGCACCGACGCCCGGCTCCGCGCCGGGATGCGGCGCGAGTGGAAGCTGCGCTCCGCCGCGGGGCGCGAGATGTACGAGCGCAAGCGCGGCGGCGGCCACCGCAAGGTGTACTGACCGGACCCGGCCCGGCTCCCCACGGGGAGCCGGGCCGGCGGTCATCCGGCCCCGTTGTGGCGCTCGCCGCCGCGGCGCAGGGTCAGCGGACTGCCCTCGTGCCAGAAGGTGTAGACGATGCTGCCGAGGCCGAGTGCGACGATGACGACGCCGAGGACGATCGAGTAGACCATGGCTCCTCCAGCCCGTTCGCGGTGCGTTTTACCGCCCCTTCACCTTCGATGTCCGAACGTGACCTTCCCTTGGCCGCACCGTCTCACACGCGAGGCGGGCCAACTCACGTGCCATCGGCCCGAGTTGTCCGCATGCGCGGCTCATGCCGACGGCAGGCCGCCCCGGGCGACGACCCCGGCGTACCAGCGGGCGCTGTCCTTCGGCGTGCGGCGCTGACTCGCGAAGTCCACGTGCACCACGCCGAACCGCTTGCCGTAGCCGTACGCCCACTCGAAGTTGTCCAGCAGCGACCACAGGAAGTAGCCCTGGACGTCGGCGCCGTCCGCGATCGCCCGGTGCACCGCGGCCAGGTGCGCGCGCAGGTACGCGATCCGCTCCGGGTCGTGGACCTCGCCCTCGGGGTCGGCGTAGTCGTCGTACGCGGCGCCGTTCTCGGTGATCAGCAGCGGCGTGTGCGGCAGCTCGTCCCGCAGCCGCAGAAGGAGTTCGTGCAGGCCGTCGGCGTCCACCGGCCAGTCCATCGCCGTCCGCGGCCCCGGCGCCGGCACGAACCGCACGTGCCCCTCGGCCCCAGGCCACGGCGACGGCCCCGCGTGGGTGCCCGCGGCCACCACGGCCGGGGCGTAGTAGTTGAGGCCCAGCGCGTCCACCGGACGGGAGATCACCGCGAGGTCGCCGTTCTTCACGAACGACCAGTCCGTCAGCGCGGCCGTGTCCCGCCGCAGGTCCTCCGGGTAGGAGCCGCGGTACACCGGGTCCAGCCAGATCCGGTTGGCCAGCGCGTCGACCCGCCGGGCCGCCTCCGCGTCGGCGGCGCTCCCGGTGTGCGGGCGCACCGCCGCGAGGTTCAGCGTCAGCGACACCTGCGCCGGCACCGGAAGCCGTTCGCGCAGTACACCGACCGCGAGGCCGTGCCCCAGCAGCAGATGGTGCGCCGCCCGCAGCGCCGCCTCCGGCTCCGTCCGGCCCGGCGCGTGCACGCCCTGCGCATAGCCCAGGAACGCCGAGCACCACGGCTCGTTCAGCGTCGTCCACAACGGCACCCGGTCGCCGAGCGCGTTGGCGACGAGCCCCGCGTACTCGGCGAAGCGCTCCGCGGTGTCGCGGGCGGGCCAGCCCCCGGCGTCCTCCAGCTCCTGCGGGAGGTCCCAGTGGTACAGGGTCAGGACGGGGCGGATGCGGTGGTCGAGCAGTTCGTCGACCAGGGCGCGGTAGAAGTCGAGCCCCTTCTGCACGGCCGGGCCCCGGCCGGTGGGCTGCACGCGCGGCCACGACACGGAGAAGCGGTAGTCCGTGAGGCCCAGCTCGGCCATGAGCGCGACGTCCTCGCGCATGCGGTGGTAGTGGTCGGCGGCGATGTCCCCGGTGTCGCCGTTGCGCACCTTGCCGGGCGTGTGGCTGAAGGTGTCCCAGATCGAGGGGGTGCGGCCGTGCTCGCGGGCGGCGCCCTCGATCTGGTAGGCCGCGGTGGCGGCGCCCCACCGGAACTTTCCGGGGAACGCCAGCGTCGCGTGCGGCGCGTGGCTCGTGCGGGGCGCGGTCGTGGTCATGTGGTGCTCCTTGTGTGTATGCGGCCGGTTGTTGTGTGCGGGTTGTTCGCGCCCGCGGCGGGCGCCCGCCCGTCCCCTCCTGATTGCCCGGTGCGGTCGGTGCGGTCGGTGCGGGCCTGCGCATGCCGGAATGAGCCTTCGGCCGCAGGCATCCTCACAGCGCTCGCGGTTCACCCGGAGATCGTTCGGCACCGGGTCCGCCGCTCGTCTCCCCCGGCCACCGCCGGCAGGTGCCCCCACGGGCGCACCCCGCCATACCCCCTCCGGTCGTGTGGGCGACTGGCGGCCGGACGAGGTGGGGGTCGGTCGTCCCTCACCCAGCCACCGCTGCGTGCCACCGCCATGCCGGGCAGGTGCGGCGCGTTGTGGGGTTGTGTCCGGCCTTCCCCGGCTACCACTGGGGGTGCCCTTACGCGTGCGGTGGATTGCCTGCCCGCACCCCCACCGGCCGTCGGGCGCAGGCGATACGGAGGGGCGGGGTCGGTGGGGGCACCCCGGCCGAAGGCTGGGGGAGGGCGGGCGGGCGGGAGAACCGCACCGTCGCAGGCGCAAGCACGACGGCGCCGCACACCGCGAACGGGCAACCCCTACCCCTTCACCGCCCCGGACATGATCCCGCCCACGATCTGCCTCCCCAGCAGCCCGAACACCACCAGCACCGGCACCGTCCCCAGCAGCGTGCCCGCCATGATCACCGACTGGTCGTGCACATACCCCCCGCCCAGTTGCCGCAGAGCGACCTGCACCGTGGGCTCCTGCGACGTGAGCGCGATGATCGGCCAGAAGAAGTCGTTCCAGGACGCCATGAACGTGAGCATCCCCAGCACCGCCATCCCCGGCCGGGCGATGGGCACGACGATGCTCCAGAAGATCCGCGCCGTCGAGGCGCCGTCGACCCGGCCCGCCTCGATCAGCTCGTCCGGAAGCGACTGCGCGAGGTACTGCCGCATGAAGAAGACCCCGAACGCCGAGACGAGCCCGGGGAGGATGACGGACTGGAGCTGGTTCACCCAGTGCAGCTCCGCGACGAGCATGAACAGCGGGATGACGCCCAGCTGGGGCGGGATCATCATCGTCCCGACCGTCAGGGCGACCAGCGCGTTGCGGCCCCGAAAGCGCAGTTTCGCGAAGGCGAACCCGGCGAGCGTGGAGCACAGGACCGTGCCGACCGTCACCGACCCCGACACGATGAGGGAGTTGAGCAGCGCCCTGCCGATGTCGGCCTGCTCCAGCACCTGCCGGAAGTTGTGCGTCAGGTTGCCGCCGGGCAGCAGTGACGGAGGGCTCGCGGCCAGCTCCGCGTTGGAGCGGGTCGCGGCGACGATCGTCCAGTAGAAGGGGAAGGCGGAGATCACCGCCGCGATGATCAGGATGGCGTAGGCGAGACGGCCGCCGTGATGCTGCCGGCCGGCCCGGGCCGAGCGCAGGCGGGGGACGGGGTGCGCGGTCCCGGCGTCGCGGCCGGGCCGCGGCCGTGTGAGGAGCGCGCTCATCGACGGGTCCCCTTCCGTGAGCGGCGCCGTGCCAGCGCGGTGTTGAGCAGCACGAGCAGGACGATGAGAAGGAACATCACCCAGGCGATGGCGGCGGCGCGGCCCAGGTGGAAGTAGCCCCAGCCCTGCTCGTACATGTAGAGGCCGAGGGTCTGGTACTGGTGGGAGATGCCGCCCGAGATGCTTCCCTCGAACAGCAGCGGTTCGCCGAAGAGCTGGGTGGCGCCGATCGTGGAGACGACGATCGTGAAGAGGATGGTGGGCCGCAGGCCGGGCAGCGTGACGTGGAGGAACTGACGCCACCGCGAGGCGCCGTCGAGTTCGGCGGCCTCGTACAGCTCCCCGGGGATGGACTGCATCCCGGCGAGGTAGATCAGCGCGTTGTAGCCCGTCCATCGCCAGGTGACGATCGTGGACACGGCGATCTGCGAGGCGACGGTCCCGGACTGCCAGTCGACGGGGCCGATGCCGGCCAGCCCGAGCAGCCAGTTGACCAGGCCGAAATCGCGGCCGAAGAGCTGGGAGAAGACCAGCGTCGCGGCCGCCACGGACGTGGCGTACGGCAGGAGCATCGTGACACGGAAGAAGGTCCGGCCGCGCAGCTTGTAGTTGAGCAGGTGGGCGAGGCCGAGCGCCATGAGCAGCTGCGGAACGGTGGAGACGATTCCGATGGTGAAGGTGTTGCGCAGCGCGGTCCAGAAGAAGCCGTCGCCGAGGAGCGCGGTGTAGTTGTCCAGGCCCCGCCATTCCATCTCGCCGGGGGTCTGGAGCTCGACGCGGTAGAGGGAGACATACGCGGTGTAGAGCAGCGGGAACAGGCCGAACGCGGCGAACAGCGCGAAGAACGGCGCGATGTAGGCGTACGGCGACAGCCGGGCGAGCAGTCGCCGCGGGGGCGCCGAGCGCGCCTGGGCTGCCGGGGGCCCGGGGGGCGGCACCGGCGCGGTGGCGGTCAGGGTCATGGGGGGGACCTTCGGGTCGGGGGCGTACCGGGGCGGGGCGGCCGGGCGCGCGGGACCTGGGGAGCGGTTCCGCGCACCCGGCGCCGGCGGGGCGGGGGCCGTCAGCCGACGGCGTTCTCGACGCCCTTCCTGGCGTGGCTCCACGCCGTCGCGGAGTCCGTGCCCTTGCGCTCGACCTCGCCGAGCGCGTTGGTGATCTGCTGGTTGACGTCACCGTCGTGCACGCCGAGCACCTGCACCGGTGAGGCCTCGGCGGCGGCGCCGAAGATCTGCCCGATGGGCGCGTCGCTGAAGTACGGGTCGGTGACCTCCTTGACGGACTCGATCGCCCCGACGTTGGAGGGGAAGCTGCCCTGCTTCTTGAAGAGCTTGGCCTGCTGCCGCGCGGCTGTCAGCCACTTGACCAGTGCGAAGGCCTCCTTGGCGTGCGCCGAGCCCTTGGGGACGGCCAGGTAGGACCCGCCCCAGTTGCCCGCGGCGCCGCCGGGGAGCGGGGCGACGTCCCACTTGCCCTTGCCGGCTTCACCGGCCTGGCCCTTGATGTAGCCCAGCATCCAGGCCGGGCAGCCGATGGTGGCGAAGGAGCCGCTGCTGAACGCCTGGTTCCAGGCGGGGGTCCACTGGGCGAGTTTGGCGCTCAGCCCGTCCTGGGCGGCCTTCACGGACAGGTCCCAGGCCGACTTGACCGCGGCGTTGTCGTCGTAGATCAGCTTGCCGGAGGCGTCGTAGTAACGCGCCTTCTCCTGGCCGACGATGACGGAGTAGAGGCTGCCGACGCTGTCGACCCAGGCGCTCTTGGCCCCGGCCTTCGCCTTGTACTGCTTGCCGAGCTCCAGGTAGCCGTCCCACGTGGACCACTTCTGCGCCAGCTCGGCGCGGTCGGTGGGCAGGCCGGCCCGTTCGAACAGGTCGGTGCGGTAGCAGATCGCCTCGGGGCCGACGTCGGTGCCCAGGCCGAGGATGCGGCCGTCGGAGGTGGTGGCGGCGGCCCACTTGGCGGCGGAGAAGTCCTCCTTGAGGTCCTTGGCCCCCAGGGCGCCCAGGTCCTCGAACTTGTCGGCCTGCTGCTGGGTGACCGACGCGATGCGGCCCACCTCGATGCCCTGGACGTCGGCGAGGCCGCCACCACCGGCGAGCCGGGTCTGCAGGGCCTTCCAGTAGTCGGCCTCGTTCTCGGTGCTGCTCTGCTTGATGGTGACGCCCGGGTGGAGCTTCTCGTACTCGTCGTACAGGCCGGCTTCCTTGTAGCCGAAGGTGCCGAACAGGTCGATGGTGATCGTGACCTTGCCGTCCTTGTCCGCGGACGTTCCGGTCGAGCCGGATCCGCAGGCGGCGAGGAGCGCCCCGGCGAGCGCGACCGCCCCGAGTCTGAGGGTGGCGCGTCTGGCGGCTCGGGCGATGGGCATGGAAGCCTCCCATGGCTTCGGGACGGGTGAGAGGACCCTCGGTTGCTGCTCTTGAGAGCGCTCTCAAGCGATGCCCAGGAGAGTGCCGTCGCAGCCGGTGATTCGTCAAGAGTCGAATGCATAACGGCCGGTGGGGCGGCCTCGGGTCCTGCGCGGTGCCATGCGACTCCACGCCTTGACGGCATGGCCCGCCGCTGTCATGACCCTCCGCGAGGCTCTCCGGACACCTTCGCCCGATCGCGCGGAAACGGTCGTGGCGGGGCGTGGAATTGGCATTCGCAGGGCTCAAGTATTCGTCCTCGGCCATGTCGTGTGATGGCCGGAAGGGCGTGTCGCAGGGCTGCTAGAAATTACCCGTCGGCGTGATGGTTCGTGCATGAGTACGGCTTTTCCGTGCCTCCCGTCCGTATGCCCGCGAGCCCGCCCGCCCGTATGCCCGAATAACCGCAGCAAGGGGAGCGATGACCTCGGCACCATCCGGTTTTGTGCCCGCCCGGAATGCCGCTCACGGTCTGCTCGGCCGTGCGCTGTCCAGGTGCCGCGACCAACGGGCCACCGGGGTGCTGCGCGTCCAGGGCAGCCCCGGTGGGGCCTTCCACCTGCTCGACGGCGCGGTCGTGGCCGTGGAGAGCCCCGGGGCGCCGGGGGTGGGTACCCTGCTCGTGCGCTCCGGGCGCATCGACGCCGACGAGTGGAACGCCGCTCATGACGCCGCCGGGACGAGGCTGTGGCCGGGCGCCGCGATCGCCGCCGCCGGCGGACGGCTCGGCACGGCCGAGTTCCAGGTGCTGCACACGATGGCCGTCCAGGACGCGGTCTTCGCCGTGCTGGCCGGACGCCTGGACAGCTGCGACTTCGACCCGGACACCACGGGGGCGCCGCCGGCCGCCCTGCCGCCGGGCCTGGCCCCCGGGGCCGAGCCGGAGGAACTGCTGGTGGAGGCGGGTCGCCGGCTCGCCGCACTGGCCGCGCTGCCGTGCCCGGTCGCCCCCGACCGCGATCGGGTCACCGCCGTGGGGCCGCCCGCGTGGGCGGACGAACCGCTGACCCCGGTGCGCCGCGAGATCCTCGGCTGCGCCAACGGACGGCGCAGTCCCCGGGACATCGCCTTCCTCATCGGCCGCGGGGTCTACACGATCACCGTGGAGGTCGCCCGGATGTGCGCCGAGGGCCTCGTCGAGGCCGTCCCGGCCCCGGTGCCCCAACCACTGCCGCCGCCTGCCCCGCCCTCGGCGCCGCCGCCCCCTGACCCGTTCGCCACGGTCCCGGCAGGGCCGGCGGGGCCCGCCGCGCCGCACCCTCGCCTCGCTCCCCCGGAGGGCGCCCCGGCCGTGTCCCGGTATCCGTCCGTACCGGAGTGGGAGCCGGGGGGCGTCGCTTTCGAGGCCCCGGCCGCCGAAGGGCTGCCCCGCCGTGAACCGGGCGCCAGCGGTATTCGCGAGGCGCTCGACGCCGGTCGCCCGCAATCCGGCTGGAAGGGATTTCTGCGGCCCCGCGGACGGAGCCGGACCGATTCCCCGTGACCGAATTCCCCGGGGACCGACGGAACAGACCGAAGGGAATTCAAGGAGGTGCACGTGCATGAATCATGACGCCCTGGTCGCCGAGATGCGCGCTCTGCGGGACAAGGTGGTCGGCGTCACCGACGCGGCCGTGGCGGCCGTCGACGGTCTGCTGATCGCCGCCGACACCGAGGACGCCATCGACCCCGACGGGCTCGCCGCGCTGGCCGCCGCCGGCCTCGGGCTCGCCCGGCGGATCGCCGCGGCGGCCCTGCGCGGCCCGCTCCGCAGGACCGTGACGTGCAGCAGCGGCGGGTACACCGCCGTGTACGCGGTCGGTGAGACCGCGCTCCTCGTCGTCGTGGGCGACGAGGGCATGAACGTCCCCCAGCTCCACCTGGAGGCCAGGTCCGCCGTCGAGCGCATCGGCGCGATCCTGCTCACGCCCGACCCCGCGCCCGATCCCGAAGGAGTCCTCGGATGACGACCGAAGTCCCCGCCCAGTCCGCAGAAGGAGTGCTGTGAGCACCACCGGAAAACGCCCGCACGGCAACCTGTCCGACCAGGTCATGGGCCTGGTGAAGAACCTGCGCCAGGAGGTCCCCGACTGCCTCGCCGCCGGAGTGGTCGACATGTCGACCGGCATGCTGCTGTCCGTCGACACCGTCGACAGCCATCCCCCGGAGGTCCTGGACCTGCTTGCCGCGGCGACCCTCGACCTCTTCCAGGGGCGCACGGTGGTGATGATCGAGGACGTCTTCAAGGAGCGCCGCGGGGTCACCAGCGACGCGCACTACTTCCAGGAGATCCTCGTCAACAGCGACAACCTGACCCACCTGTTCCTGCGCAACAACCAGAACGAGGACGTCGTCGCCGTCGTCGTCTGCCGCCGCTCGGTCAACGTGGGCATGCTCTTCGCCCAGGCCCGCCGTGTGGTCAAGGAGCACGGCACGCTCTGAGCCCCCGGACGGTCAGGCGCTGGCGCGCCGCACCAGCCGGGTCGGGGTGACGAGCGAGGACAGCGGACGGCCGCCGCTGTCCTCCGCCACCCGCCGCTCCAGGCCCCGGACGAGCAGTCTGACCATCAACCGGCCCATTTCCTCGATCTCCTGACGGATCGTCGTCAGTGGGGGATCGGCCTGCTCCGCCACCGAGGCCATGTCGTCGAAGCCGACGACCGCGACGTCCTCCGGCACCCGCCTGCCCCGCTCGCGCAGCACCCGCAGCGCACCGCAGGCCATCAGGTCCGAGGCGACGAAGACGGCGTCGACGTCGGGCGCCCGGTCCAGCAGCACCGCCGCGGCACGCGCCCCGCCCGCCTCGGAGAAGTCGCCCTCGACGACCAGCCGCGGGTCGGCGTCCATCAGGATGTCGTGGTAACCGTCGAGCCGGTCCACCGACGCGGTCTGGTCGAGGGGCCCGGTGACGGTCGCGATCCGTTGCCGTCCCAGCGAGACCAGGTGGCGTACCGCCTCGCGGGCGCCGCCGCGGTTGTCCGAGTCCACGTACAGCAGGCTGCGGTCCCCCTCGGCGCCCGGCCACCCGGGGCGCCCGCCGAAGACGGTGGGCAGCGCGATCCGGCGGATGATGCCGGGCAGCGGGTCCTCGGCGTGCAGCGAGAAGACCAGGGCGCCGTCCACGTGGCCGCCGGCCAGGTAGCGGCCGACGCGGTCGTAGTCGGCCGTGCCCTCGACCAGCAGCAGGACCAGCTGCGAGTCGTGGACCGCCAGCTCACGGCTGATGCCCAGCAGCTGCTGCGCGAAGAAGGGGTCCGCGAAGACCCGGGTCTCGGGCTCCGCGACGATGACGGCGACCGCCCCGGTGCGCCGGGTGACCAGCGAGCGGGCCGCCTGGTTGGGCACGTAGCCCAGCTCCTCGACGGCCTTGCGGACCCTCTCCACCAGTGCCTCGCGCACCCCCGTCCCGCCGTTCACGACCCGGGAGACGGTGGCCCGGGACACCCCGGCCCGTTCGGCGACGGCTTCGAGCGTCGGGCGCGCTCCGGAGATCTGGTCGGACAAGGGGTGCTCCTCTCGGGACGGGAACAGCGTAGTCCCTCCGGGAAGCGCGAAGAGAGCGCTCTCCCCGCAGCTCGGAGTCGGTTCTGAGAGCGCTCTCCGTTCTTTCCGGCGCCCGCCGGGCGGTCAGCGCACCGGGAAGCCGAAGGCGTAGCCCTGCTGCTTCAGCCAGGGCAGGATCTGCCGCAGCGCCTCGACGGTCTGCCCGCGGTTCCCGCCCGCGTCGTGGAACAGCACCGTCGGCCCGTTGGGGATCTCGTTCTTGACGGTGGCGACCAGCGCGGCGGTCCCCGGCTGTTTGAAGTCCTCGGAGTCCACGTTCCAGCCCAGCGGGCGCATGCCGCGGGAGGCCGCCAGCTGGCGGCTGTACGGGGTGAAGGCGCCGCCCGGAGCGCGGTAGTACATCGGCCGGACGCCGCCCGAAGCCTCGGTGATCATGCGTGCGGCGTCCAGGACCTCCTTCGCCTGGTACTCCCGCGGCTTGCCGGCCATCGTCGTGTCGTGCGTGACGGAGTGGTCGCACAGCCGGTGCCCGGCGGCCACCACCGCCTTCACCAGGCCGGGGTGGGCCTGGGCCTGCGTGCCGACCATGCAGAAGGTCGCCTTCACGCCGTTGTCCTCCAGCACCTGGAGGATCCGCGGGGTCCATCGCGGGTCGGGGCCGTCGTCGATGGTGATGTTGACGCCACGGGGCCCCTTGTCGGAGGCGTGCGCGATGTCCATGTTCACCACGGGGGCGGGCAGTCCGGCGTCCGGCACGGAGGTCTGCCCGGGTATGGGACGGGGCTTGGCGGACGCGGAGGGCTTCACCGGGTGTTCCGCCGCCTGCCGCCCGCCGGCGGTGCCGGCCTGGGCGGTCCACACCGACGCCAGCGCGGCCACCCCCGCCAGGCCCAGTGCCGCCGCCAGCACGCGGCCGTTCGTCCCCCGCATCCCGCTCCACCCCATGTCCGCCCCGATCCCCGTGTTCCAAGTCCGTACGTGCACAGGGGAGGACGGGGGCCGGGGCGCCGGGGATCCGGCTGTTACGGAGCTCTGACAATTCCGCCGGAGGACGGCGACGCGGCGGCCCGCCGGGCCTACGAGGTGAGGACGGCCCCCAGCCACGCCCCGGCGACCAGTAGGCAGGCGAAGAGCTCGGCCAGCAGCGCCGTTCCGGCGGCCCGCATGGCCGTACGGGTGGAGGACCAGGCAGCGCCGTGGCTGCCGAGCCGCATCCGCTCGCCGCCGTAGAGGGAGAGGGCGAAACCGGCCGGCGCACCCACGACCGGCAGCAGGAAGAAGCCGGCGACGGCGCACAGTCCGGCGACGAGGAAGGCCCGCCGGGGCACCCCTGCGTCCCGCACCGACCGGGTGGGCAGCAGCAGTTGGACGGCCTGGTTGAGCAGCAGCACGGCGGTGGCCGCCGCCAGGACGCCCCAGGACAACGAGGTGTGCAGATGGGTCGCCCACCACAGGACCGCGGCCCAGCACATCAGCGGGCCCGGCGCGCCCGGCACCAGTACGCCCAGCAGTCCGGACAGCATGACGGCACCGATCAGGCACAGCTGTCCGGTCCCCATGGGCCCAGCGTGCCCGAAGCCGGGCCCGGCGTCCCTCGGTTTTCCGGTCTCGCCGGCGGCGCCCCAAGGCCGCGCGCCTCAGGCGGGGGCGCGCTCCACCCAGCCCCGCTCGTGGGCGTGCCAGCCCAGTTGCAGCCGGGTGGTCACCTCGGCGAGCTCCATCAGCCGCTTCACCCGGCGCTGCACCGTCCGCAGTCCCAGCTCCAGCTGCTTGGCGACGCTGGCGTCGGTGAGCCCGGCCAGCAGCAGTGACAGGATCTGCAGGTCGACGGCGTCGGGAGCATCGGGTGGCTCCTCCCGCAGGGTGCCCCCGGTGTCCAGGCGGATCGGCAGGGCCTCGCGCCAGACGCTCTCGAACAGTGCCATCAGCGAGTCCAGCAGCCCGCTGCCGTGGACGACCAGCGCGGCGGGGCCGCCCGCGTCCCGGGCCATGGGCACCATCGCCAGCGAGCGGTCGGCCAGCACCAGCTTGGTCGGGACCCGGTCCACCACCCGCACCTGTTCCTCACGGCCGAGCGCCGCCGTGAGTCCGGTGATGCCGTCGGGTCCGCTGATGACCTCGCGCTCGATGACCACGCGGTAGGTCACCCCGCGTTCGGCGGCGCGCTTCTCGGCGGTGTTCTCCATCCCCGACACCACCATCGGGGTGCCCGTCACGAGGGCACAGACCTCCTTCTCCGCGGCCAGCTGGAGCTGGTTGAAGCGGTGCGCCACGGCGCTCGCCCCGGTCACGACCTCCACCAGGTCGTGCGCCGACGCTTCCGCCGCCTCGCCCCGGTACTCCTGCGCCAGCACGGCGGCCGTCAGTTCGGCCTGTTCCAGCTGGTGCCGCCGCTCGGTGAGCAGGGCGCCCAGCGCCACCGTGGGCGGGGCGGCCACCCAGCGGCCGGGCCGGGCGGAGGACCGCGCGACCAGCCCCTGCCGCTCCAGCAGCCGAAGTACCCTGGCGGCCTGATCCTCGGGCATGCCGAGCCGGTGCGAGAGGTCGACGACCTCGGCGGCTCCCAGCCCCACGAGGACGCGGTACGCCGCCTCCTGGGCATCGTCCAGCCCTATGGCACCGAGCACGGGCACCCCTTCCGATCCCGAGAACGCAACACGCGGACATGGCGGAAATGAGCCATGGCGTAATCCCGCCGCCCGCCATCATCCCTGCTCGAACCCCTGTCCTGGCAAGGTGTCCCTACTGGATCGTCCGACGTGCGGCCCGAGGAGGGGGCCGGCCGCCCGTCGGACCATTCGCGTGCCCGAACCCTGTTTCGCCGTGCGCCCGCCGGTGGACAATAGGGGCATGAGTCAGCAGGGGGAGACGGACCGCCGCCAAGAGGACGAGTGGTGGCGGCAGTTGTACGGGCAGTCCGACCCCGGCGGCCGGGAGGCCGGCGACACGCTCGACGACCGCTACAGCTCGGCGCTCTCCGCGCTCGGCGAGGAGGCGGACGACGGCGGCGCGGTGTCGCGGCAGGCCGGCCGGCAGGACACGGCCCCGGCCGCGCCCGGTGACACCCGGCAGGCCGGCACCGGACCGCCCGCGGCCCCGGGCGGCGATGCCGCGGGCGGCGGCGACACGTCCGCGGACGACAGCGGCCCGCCCGACACCCTGCGGCTGCGCCGTCCCGCCCCGCCCCCGGCCACCGCCCCGCGCCCCTGGCAGTACCAGGGCCCGCCCCAGACCCCGGCGGCGCCCGAACCGGCCTCGCCGCCGCCCGGACTGCCACCGGGCTGGGCCCCCGCGGACCCCGCCCCGGATCCGGCGCGGTCCGCGGCGCCATCGGCCACCGCGGCGCCCGCGCCCCCGGCCGGCCTGCCGGAGCCGACCCTCGCCGAGGCGCCGTACGTCGGCGACGGCCCGCCCACGTACGACCCCGAGCCGACCGCCTGGCCGGCGGCCGACCCGGACGACCTCGACGGCCTCGTCCCGGACTCCGAGCTCGACGGCGCCCACTACGGCCTGCTGACGGTCCGTACGGCCTCGGTGCGCGGTGACTCCGCCCGCTACCGGGGCGAGCCGCGCCGCGACGCCGTGCTGACCGCGCGGTTCGGCAGCGGCGACGACGCCCTGCTGTTCATCGCCGTCGCCAGCGGCCCGCGCACCTCGGACACCGCCCACCGCGCCGCCCGTGACGCCTGCACCTGGATCGCGGCGGCGGTGGGCCGCAGCCAGGCCCGGCTCAGCGAGGACATCCGTGCCTCCCGCCGGGGCTCCCTGAAGTCCGGGCTGCACCGGCTCACCGACCGCGCTTACGGACGGCTTCGCGCCCGCGGCGAGGACCTGGGCCTGGACCCGGCCGAGTACAGCGCCACCCTCCGCTGCCTGCTGCTGCCCGCCGGCCCCGACTGCCGCATCCGGCTCTTCTTCGGCGTCGGCGACGGCGGGCTCTACCGCATCCGCGGCGGCGAGTGGCAGGACCTGGACCCCTGGCGGCCCGACGAGCGCGCGGAGACCGAGGACAGCCCGGCCATACACTTCCGCTTCCGCGCCTCCGTGGCCCGCTCCGGCGACACCCTGCTGCTGTGCAGCGGTGGTCTGGCCGCGCCGCTGCGCGGCGAGCCCGCCCTCGTCGCCCGCCTGACGCAGCGTTGGGGTGCCGCCGAGCCCCCGGGCCTGCCGGCCTTCCTCGGCGATACCCAGACCCGGGTCAAGGGCTACGCCGACGACCGTACGGCGGTCGCCGTCTGGGACGCCTGACGCGGCCCTGGAGTCAGCCGCAGCGTCAGGATCTGGAACGGGCGCAGCACGACGGCCACCGTGTCGCCGTCGCGTTCGGCGTCCTCCAGCGGCCGCTCCAGCAGGTCTGTGATCCGGGCGCCGGTGAGCGGGAAGCCCGTGGTGAGCGCGCCCGAGGCGCGGTCGCCCCGCGACTCGTACACGCGCACCACCACGTCGCCGGAGCGGTCGTCGGCGAGCTTTGCCGACTCCACGGTGATGCCGGGATGACCGACCCGCAGCAGCGGCCGCACCGGTGGCAGTGAACCGGCCTGCCGCAAGGGCAGGTTGAGCGCGAGTCCGGCCGCGACCGCGTCGCCCACCGTCGCGCCGGGCAGCAGGGCGTAGGTGAAGCGGTGCGTGCCCTGGTCGGTGTGCGGGTCGGGGCTGTGTGGGGCGCGCAGCAGGGTGAGCCGGACGGTGGTGTCGGTGCCCGAGCGGCCCGCGTCGTGGCCGTAGGTGGAGTCGTTGAGCAGCGCGACCCCGTAGCCGGGCTCGCCGACGTGCAGCCAGCGGTGGGCGCAGACCTCGAACCGGGCCGCGTCCCAGCCGGTGTTGGTGTGGGTGGGGCGGTGCACATGCCCGAACTGGATCTCGGCGGCGGAGCGCTCGGCGAGCACGTCCAGCGGGAAAGAGGCCTTCAGCACCTTCTCCGACTCGTGCCAGTCGATCTCCGTGAGCACCTCCAGCCGGCGGCTGCCGGCGGTCAGCCGCAGCTCCTGGACGATCCGGCTGCCGCCGAAGACCCGTACCACCCGGACGACAGCCCGCAGGGGCCCCTCCTCGACGAGCTCGAGGGACTGCGCCGACGTCAGGTCGGTGTGCCTGCGGCGGTAGTGGCGGTCGATGTCCCAGGCGTCCCACTTGGTGGGGTGGTCGGGGTGCAGCTGCAGCAGGTTGCCGCGCGCCCCCGGCGCCAGCACCTCCCGGCCGGCGGCCAGGTCGCGGACGGAGGCCAGCAGCCCGTCCGCGTCGACCGCGACCCGCAGCAGGCCGTTGCCGAGACGGCCAGTTCGGCGGTGTCGAAGCGATAGAGCGGCTCCGGCCCGGCGGTCAGGACGTCGCCCAGCGGGTTCGGCCGCCAGTCGCGCAGCACGGCGGGGTTGGCCGCGGCCTCCAGCAACAGCCCCACCCGTTCGCCCCCGGCGGCGGGAGCGGCCACCGGGACGTGGCGGTTGAGCGGGTTGATGCCCTTGATCGGCACGCCCTCGGCGTCGTACACCATCCCCTCGGCCACGAAGCCCGGGCCGTCGTTGCCGAACCCCGGGTCGATCACGGCCTCGACCCGGCGGCCGGCCCAGGCCGACGGAACCGTGCCCTCCAGCCGGAACCAGCTGGTCGACCACGGCGGCCCCCAGGACGTGCCCACGGTGAACGGTTCGAACGACCCGTTCGACCAGGCCTTCAGTGCCTCGCCCACCGGCAACGGCTCACCTCGCCGGTCCTCCACATGCCACACGGACATGCCCAGTGGCACCCGGCCGGCGTAGCGGGCGGGCCGGACGAACTGATTCATGGCTCTGGTCAGACGGCCCTCGACCAGCAGACGGTCGTCGTGCATCTCAGCTCCTCGGGTCGGCTCACCGGATGGATTCCCCGTCAATGCGGTGATGTCCCGTAACGCCCGGAAGGCGGACAGGGTTTTCGGGGCATGAGAAAAATCGCGCGTCCCGGCGGTCCCTCCCGGCGCAGATTGCTCGGTGTCGCCGCCCGGCTCGCCCCGCTCGCCGCCGTCCCCTCGGTGTCCCTGCCCGGGCCGGCGGCGGCCGCCAGCGACCCGTACGCGGCCCTCGCCCGCGAGTCCGTCACCGAGTTCCGCAGCGCGTGGGACGCCTACCGCAGACTCGCCTGGGGACGCGACGAGTTGCGGCCGGTCGCCGGTGCCGGCTCGGACTTCTTCATCCCGGGCAGCACCCTGGGCCTGACGATCATCGAGGCGCTGGACACCCTCTACCTGATGGAGCTGGACGAGGAGCTGGACGCCGGGGTCCAGTGGGTGCGCGACGACCTCGTGCTCGCCCAGGACGCCCCCGTGCAGGTCTTCGAGACCATCATCCGCCTGGTCGGGGGGCTGCTCTCGGGGCACCTGGCCACCAAGGACCCGGTCCTGCTCGACCGCGCCCGCGAACTGGCGGACCGGCTGCTGCCCGCCTTCACCCGGTCGCCCACCGGGGCCCCCTACCGTTACGTGAACCTGGCCACCGGCGCGGTCTCCGGCAAGGAGAACTACCTCGCCGAGATCGGCACCTGCATCACCGAGTTCGGCGAGCTGTCCCGGCTCACCGGCGACCGGAAGTACTACGACGCCGCGAAGAAGGCCCTGCGCGCCGTCTACGACCGGCGCTCGCGGCTGAACCTGCTCGGCACCGGCATGAACGTCGAGACCGGCGCCTGGACCGGCACCACCGCCACCCTCGACCCGCCCGTCGACTCCTTCTACGAGTACCTCTGGGACGGCTGGGAGCTGTACCGGGACGAGGAGCTGCGCACCTGGTACACCACGCTCACCGCAGCCGTCCTCCGGCACCTGACCGAGCGCCGCTCCGGACGGCTCTGGTTCCGCCAGGCCGACATGCGCACGGGCGCCACCACCGGGCACGCGCAGTCCGAACTGACCGCCTTCTACGCCGGACTGCTCGCACAGAGCGGCCGTGTCGCCGAGGGCGAGGCCTACCACGACAGCTGGGCCGCCGCCCTGGGCGCCTTCCGCCTGCCGCCCGAGAGCCTCGACTACCACGGACTGCGCGCCCTGGACGCCTCCTACCCGCTGCGCCCGGAGTATGTGGACTCCTGTCTCTTCCTGTGGCTCGCCACGGGAAAGGACCTCTACCGGCAGCGGGCAGCCGAGATGTTCCGGCGGCAGAAGCAGTACTGCAAGGTGGCCGGCGGGTACACCGTGGTGCGCGACGTGACCGCTCGTCCCATGAAGCTCGGCGACCTGACCCCGGCCTACTGGTTCAGCGAGAACGCCAAGTACTACCACCTGCTGTTCGCCCGGGCGCGCCGCTTCGACTACCGCTCCAACTACCTCACCACCGAGGGCAACGTCCTGCGCGGACTGCGCTGATCCGGGGCCGCGGCCGGGCCGGGGCCGAAGGAGGCTAGCCGCCCGCCGCGACGGTGACCTCCGCCTCGTGGTGCACGGGGAAGCCGACGGAGTTGGCGATGAAGCACAACCGGTGGGCGTCGGCGTGCAGCTTGACGGCGGCGTCCAGCATGGCGGCGGAGGCCACCTCCACCCGGGGCCGCAACAGGGCCCGCGTGAAGTGGCCGCCGCCGTCGGCGGTCTCCTCCATCGTGCCCTCCGCCCGGTCGGTGTAGGAGGTGACCACCACCTCGGCGACGGTGCACACGTGCAGATAGGACAGCATGTGGCACTGCGACAGCGCGGCGAGCAGCAGCTGTTCGGGGTTCCAGCGGGCGGGGTCGCCACGGAAGGCGGGGTCCGAGCTGCCGGGTATCGGCGGCACGGGCAGACCGGGCGCGCCGATCTCGTGCTCCCGGCCGTACCCGCGGTGTGCTGGTGCCCGTGCCCCGGTTTCCGGTCCAGACGACCTCGGTGGTGTAGGTGTGGCGCTTGCTGATGTCCGGCACGGCTAACGCTCCTCCTCCGTCCCGTCCCGCTCGTGGGCGGCACAGGTGTCCATGACGTGTTCACGGGCGGCCGCGTGGGCCTCCCCGGCGCGGCCCGCGGCGATCGCGGCGAGCAGCCGGCGGTGCTGCGCCGCGACCTGGTCGGGGCGCTCCGGCGCGGTCAGCGACCGCCGCGTGGAGACCTGGATCTGGTCCCACAGCCGCTCCAGGGACGCGGCGGCCACCGGGTTCGCCGACAGGGCGGCGATCCGGGCGTGGAAGCGCCGGTTGTGCCGGGCGGCCTCGACCAGCAGCCCCGCGGCCGTGGCCCCCTCCGCGTCCGCCGCGAGCCGCTCCAGCGCGGTCAGTTCGGCGGGCGCTATCTCCCCGCGCCGCTGCCGCTCGGCCGCGAGCTCCGCCGTCAGGCCCTCCAGCACCGCCCGCACCTGGTATGCGTGCCGCAGCGCCTCCGGCTCCAGTTCGACCACGCTGACCCCGCGTCCCGCCGAGCGCACCAGCCCGTCGGCGACCAGCGCCTGGAACGCCTCCCGCACCGGCGTACGGCTCATCGCCAGCGCCGCCGCGGCCTCGAGCTCGGTCAGGCGCTGGCCGGGCGCGTACACCCCGTCCAGGATCAGTTCTCGCAGCCGCGTGCGCGCGGCGTCCGTCTGTTGCACCCCGTCATCGTATCCATTGCATGCAATGCATGCAATGGATACAGGAGCGCTCCGTCCCCGCTCCATGACTGGACGTGGCCACGGCGGGGCATGCATTGCGCGTAGATTCGAACCCGAAAGGGCGTCAGCGGCCGGAGCGAAGCCGATGGAACGTCAGCCTGTCCAGCCGGGTGGCACGGAGGCCGGGGGGCCCGTCGAGGCGCGCCGGCTGCACCGGCCCCTCCATCACGCCGATCTGCCGGCCGTCGCCGACGTCCGCAGGCTGCTGCGCGAGGCGTTACGGAGCTGGGGCGTGCCCGACCTCGCCGACACCGCCGAACTCCTCACCACCGAACTCGTCACCAACGCACTCCGCCACACCGGCCGCGGCGCCGTCCTCACCGTGACGCTGCTGCCCGGGGCCGCCGACCGGCTGCGCGTCGAGGTCCGCGACTTCACGACCCGTCCCCCGCGACTGCGTGCCCCCTCCGACCGCCGTACCTCCGGCCGCGGACTGCTGCTCGTCCACTCGCTCGCCGACGCCTGGGGAGTCCGCCCCGACGGTGACGGCACCGGCAAGATCGTCTGGTTCGAACTCGACGCCGCGGTCCGCTGACCGGCAGCCCACGCCCGCCCGCCCCCGGATGGCGCCGCCGCCCCGGCCGGAAGCCCGGGTCACGGCGACGAACTGATAAGGCGTCATGCATTGCGGGATCAGCCGTACTGGCGTTCCAGATCGGCCAGCTTGCGCTCCAGCGAGTCCAGCCTGGGGAGCGCCATGGTGTCGTCCTCGGCGGTGAGGTCGATCGTCGTACGTGTCGTCTCCTCACGCACGGGCGCCAGGGCGGGCCGTGCACGCGGGGGCAGTTCGGCCTTCTCCGGTTCTATGGCAGGCTCCGCGCCGGCCTGGGCGCCCGCCGCGGCCGAGGAGGGCAGTTCGTACTTGCTGCCGCCGCGGTTCCAGATCCGGTGCTGCCGGTTGATCGCCTTGATGCGGGCCCGTTCCAGGCGCGCGTGCTCGCGGCGGCGCATGGCCTCCTGCTCGTTGCGGGTGCGCTCCTCGCGGACCTCCTCGACGGCCTCGTCCAGGGTGCGGACGCCCTCGAGCAGCATCAGCGACCAGGCGCCGTACGTCTCGCGGGGCGCGCGCAGCCAGCGGACCATGCGGATCTGCGGCAGCGGCCGCGGGATCAGCCCCTGCTCTCGCAGGGCGGCCCGGCGCGTCTGCTTCAGGGCGCGGTCGAAGAGCACGGCCGCGGAGAGCGACATGCCCGCGAAGAACTCCGGGGCGCCGGCGTGACCGCCGCCGCGGGGCGCGTGCACCCAGTTGAACCAGGCCGCCGCGCCCGCGAACAGCCACACCAGCAGCCGCGAGCCCAGCGCCGCGTCACCGTGGCTCGCCTCGCGCACGGCGAGCACCGAGCAGAACATGGCCGCGCCGTCGAGCCCGAAGGGCACCAGGTACTCCCAGCCACCGGAGAGGCCGAGGTTCTGCCGGCCGAAACCGACCAGGCCGTGGAAGGACAGGGCCGCGGCGACGGAGGCGCACCCGAAGAGCAGGACGTAGGAGGCCGTGCCGTACACGGCTTCCTTCTTGCGGCGCCGCTCCTCCGCTCGCTCCCAGGAATCGGCCTGGCCCGCCCCTTCCTTGCGGGCCTTGCGGTTGCGCAGGAACACCGCCGCGGCGGCGAGGACCGCCAGACCGACGGCGCACGCGAGCGCCCAGTCCGGCGTTATGTCCGTAAGTCTCATCGTGCGATTCCTTGCGTCGCAGTACCGTCGCGCTCGGGCCGCGAGACGGCGTCCGCGCGCCATCCTGGCGAACGCCCCGGGCGTGCGAGGCGGTTTCAGGGCAAGAGAACGCCAACGGAGGGGCGGCGAGGGACGAGAGCATCAAAATGCTCGAACTGGGGAGCGGGACTGGTTCAGTTGATCGAGTTGCGGCCTGTGGCCTGACGGCTGATCGGATGCCGCGGGTGGAGATCCACAGGAGATGCGGCACACCTCGGACGATCTTGCCGGGGAGAGCCGGCTCACAGGGGCTCGAAGCCCGTCGCGGAGCGTGTTGCAATAGAACGCGGCGCACATTCCCCGCGGGAGTGCGCCAGCGCACACGACTGCCCGAAGGAGCCCCTGTGGAGTACGCCCCCCGCGCCCAGCGGCGCCCCGCGGCGCCCGCGGCGGCCCCCGGGCTGCCCCCCGGCCACGACGAACGGGTCCGGGGTGCCCACCCGTACGCCGAGGCCGGCGGCGAGCCCGCTCCGGACCGTGCCGAAGGGCTCCCCCGCCCGCGCCGGCTGCCCGAGCGGCACACCGTGCGGGACCAGGTCCTGGGCGCCCTGCGCGGCGCCCTGCTCACCGGCGAGCTGCGCCCGGGGGCCGTGTACTCCGCTCCCGTGCTCGCCGAACGCTTCGGCGTCTCCGCCACCCCGGTGCGCGAGGCGATGCAGCTGCTGGCCCGCGAGGGCGCGGTGGAGGCCATGCCGAACAAGGGCTTCCGGGTCGCCGAGCGCACCAGCCGGGACCTCGCCGAGCTCGCCGAGGTGCGCGCGCTCCTGGAGGTCCCCGTCGTGCTGCGGCTGGCCCGTACCCTGCCCCCGTCCCGCTGGGAGCAGCTGCGACCGCTCGCCGAGGCCGCGGTGGCCGCCGCGGCCCTGGGCGACCGCGCCGCCTACGCCGAGGCAGACCGCGCCTTCCACCGCGCCCTGCTGGAGCTCTCCGGCAACCGGCAGCTCGTCGCCGTCGCCGACGAGTTGCACCGCAGGTCGCAGTGGCCGGTCACCGAGGACCACGGTCACGCCCGTCCCGGGGCCGCCTCCGTGCGCGGCATCAGCGCCCGCCTGATCGCCGATGCCACGCAGCACGCGGCGCTGCTGGAGGCGCTGGTCTCCGGCGACCTGGCCACCGTGGAGTCACTGCTGCGCGAGCACTGCTCCGGGGCGTGACGCTCAGCCGGCCTCCGCCTCCAGCTCCTCGGCCAGCCACACGGGCACCCCGCCCAGCACTCGGAACAGCCGCCCCGCCTCGGCGCGCAGCCGCCCCGCCTCGGCATCCGGCTCCACCCCGGCCAGCGCGGTCAGGGCCGGCGCGACCCCGACGGCGTAGCCGAGCGCCACACGGATCCGCAGCGACTCGGCGAAGCCGTGGCGCGCCTCGGCGAGGTCACCGTCGCGGGCCGCCAGCCCGGCCAGGTGCCGCCAGGTGTACGAGGTCAGCAGCACGTCGTCGTGGGCCACCGCCCCCGCGTGGGCCCGGCGGTACGCGGCTTTGGCCGAGTCCGGGTCGCCGCCCAGGTTCTCGGCGACCAGCCCGCGCCGGAAGTCCAGCAGCGGCCGTCCCGCCGCACCGGGTGCCAGCAGCGCGGCACTGCGCATCAGGGCGGCCCGCGCCTCGTCGGCCCGGTCGCGGATCCCGAAGAGCGTCGCCAGGTACGCCAGGTTGCCGCGTTCGCAGGCGGCCTCACCGCGCTCGTCGTCCGTACGGGCCAGGGCCTCCGCGGCGCGCAGGGCGTCCTCCGCCTCCGCCCAGCCGTCCAGGGTGAACATGCAGCGCTCGATCAGCAGCGCCGCGCGCTCGGTCGCCGCCGCCGGCAACCGCTCCGCATGGGGCGTGAGCAGCAGCGCGGCCTCCGTCCAGCACCCGCGGCCCCGCAGCCGCGACACGTCGGGCGGCGTACCGCCACCCGGCGCCCTCGGTCCCACCTCTGCGTCCGACATGGCGGTGTCCGCCACTTGCCCTCCCCGAAGCGCGTCATCGAGCCGGTTGGGCGGAAGTCCAGCACGACACCGGGTGCCACGCCAAGAGGGCGGACGGCGCGTGATCGATTTCCCGGCCGCCCGGACGCCGACTCCCCGCCGCCCCGCGCTCGCCGCCCCGCGTCGGCGTGGCGGACCCGGACCGCCTCGTCGGCTCGAGCGGGAGTCAGTGCGCGCTGCGGGCGCGCCGTGAGGCGACGCCCCTGCCGCTCGCGACCGCGTCGCGGACGCGCCGATCGGCGCCCGCGCCCACCAGCTGTCCCCGGGGCGAGCTCGACCGCCGGCGCGCGAGGAGGTGATGCGCCCGGGCCCCGGGGGCGGACGCCGATGGCCCCGACGCTGCCGGGGCGCGCGCGGTCAACGGCCCGGGCGGTGTGCCCCGTCCCGGCCGCACCGCCGTGGCCCGCGCCCAACCTCCCTTGGAGGAAGGGCGATGGACCGCCGGCGTTGGCCCGGATCTGCACCGCCATCGGGGCGCACCGGTGCGCGGAAGAGTACAACCAGCCCTCGGGCAACGGCTGGTTGCGGCCCTTGACGCGACCGGTGATGACGATGGCGGCGAGGACGTGTAGTCGTCGTCCGCCGGCCGGCCGTGTCGTCAGCGCCCTCCGCGGTCGAGGGCGGCGACCTCGCGTACGGCCTCGGCGACGGCCGGGAAGTCCCTCTTGAGGATCGCGTCGTGATTGCTGGCGACCTTCGCGCTGATCTCGATGTTCGCGTTGCGGGCGACCACCCCGTCGAGGCCGGCGCGGATCCGCTCCTGCTCGTCACCCTTGCTTCCGAGGGACGTCCCCGAGGCGACCACATACCGCGCCGGGACGGTGATGTTGTCCAACACGGGTCCCAGCTCGTCCACGCGGGCGAGCCTGCCGAGCTCGATGTTGCTGTTCGCCATCTGTTCGGCATTCATCCGCGGGGTCAGGCCCGTCGGGCGCAGCAGCGGCAGGAACCAGCTCATCCGGCGGAAGGTCTTCCGGATCCGCTGCTCCATGGCCGCATCCAGCCAGTTGTACGGTTGCGCACCGTCGACCAGGACCGCGCCGATGGCACGGCCCGGGTTGCGGCCGGCCCAGTGAGCCGCGACGAACGCCCCGTAGGACCAGCCCACCACCAGCGCCCGGTCCACCTCCCGGGCCGCCAGGACGGCGTCGACGTCCCGGACGGCTGCTTCGAAGGAGTAGTCCGCCGAACGCTTCGATTTCCTGCCGCGGGCCCGCTCGTCGTAGGTGATGTGACGCCAGTTCGTGCCCAGTTCGGCGATGACCCGCCGCCAGTACCCCTGGGTGGCGAACTGGCCGTTGAGGTAGACCACCGGGATCCCGGGGCCTCCGGTGTCGGTGACCGCCAGGGCCGTGTCGTCCACCGGCACCATGCCGCTCCACTGAGCACTGGTCGAGGACGTGCTGCACTTCGTCATGTGATCCCCCTGGTCGTGTCGGGTGTGTTGTGCGGCTTGTCCGTGCCTCGGTCGCCCGCAAGGCCGCTTGCGGGCGAACAGCCGGGTCCTTTGCGAGGACCGACAGGATCTCTGTCGGGGTGGACCCGGCCGGATGATGCTGGTTCCGCTCGGCTCAGAGGCTGCGGGCGGTGATGTCGCCGCGGGAGGTGGTGGCGCGGATGTCGAGGTCGGCGGTGCCGTCGTTCTTGAGGGTGTTGCTGACGCGGCCGTAGCCGGTGCCGGCGTCGAGGGCGGCTGAGACGCCGGTGGCGGCCGCGATCGCGATGTCGCCGGTCTGGGTGCGCAGTACGACGGTGCCGCGCAGGGCCTCGCCGATCCGGATGTCGCCCCGTGCGGTGTCGATCTCCGCGGGCCCGTTCAGCCGGCCGACCTCGACATCGCCGTCGATCGCGGTGAGGCGGACGCTCGCGGCCTCGTCGATCTTGATCTGGCGGTACGCGCCGTTGAAGGCGATGTCGCCGAGGCGTCCGACGGAGCGGAACTCGGCGCTGGCGGCCTTGGCCTCGACGCGTGAGCCGGCGGGCAGTTGGACGGTGACCTCCAGGGATCCGGACGGGCCGAAGAGCCGGTTGTCGGGGGTCGGGGCGGTGATCCGCAGGACGCCGTCGGCGTAGGTGACGGTGGTCTGCTCGGCGGTCTTGATGTCGCGGCTCTTGGCGGGGTCGGCCGGCAGGACCTCGACGGTGGTGTCGGCTCGGTCCGCGGCGATGAACTGGATGCGTCCGGCGGGGATGTCCACGACGGCGGAGATCAGGGCGGGGGTGTCGAACTTCTGCATCGTGCTCTCCCGTGCTCGGTCGTTGTTTCTGACATTGAAAACGCTACGTTGCTTTCCGTCCTCAAGGCAACGCGCTCGTTGCATAGAATTGGAGTTTATGCAGGTCAAATGTCCAAAAGTGTTGCAATGGAGTGAGCTCAACGCAACGACGACTGTGTCGGATCGTTGCAATGGATGGGAGTGAACGCTATGGTGGGGGATCGGTGACCGCCACGAGGAACAACCCGAGGAGACCGCGATGCCGGGAGGCAGGCTCACCCTGCTGGAGCGCCAGCAGATCGCGCTGGGGCTGGCCGACAGCCTCCCCTACGCCGAGATCGCCCGGCGCCTGGACCGTCCGACCTCGACGATCACGCGGGAGGTGATGCGCAACGGCGGTCCCACCGCGTACCGCGCAGACCTGGCCCACCGCGCCACCGAACGCCGCGCCCACCGGCGCAGGCCCGCCCCCTCCCCGGGGCCGGGAGCGCCCGCACAGGGCCACGGACGGGACGCCGGGGCCGTGACCGAGTACGAGGAGACGTTCACCACCCTCCTCATGCAACAAGGTCTGCCCAAGATGACGGCCCGGGTGCTGACGAGCCTCTTCACTGCCGACGCGGGCAGCCTCACCGCGTCCCAACTCGTCCAGCGCCTCCAGGTCAGCCCGGCGTCCGTCTCCAAGGCTGTCGCGTTCCTCGAAAGCCAGGGCCTCGTCCGCCGGGAACGCGACGAACGCCGCCGCGAGCGCTACTTCGTCGACGACGATGTCTGGTACCAGTCGACGATCGCCGGCGCCCGCGGCACCGCCCAGGTCGCCGAGATCGCACGGCAGGGCGTCGGCATCCTCGGCCGCGGCACCCCGGCCGCCGCCCGCCTGGAGAACATCGCCCGCTTCAGCGACTTCATCAGCGAGAGCATCCACCGCGCCGCGGAGCAGGCCCGCGAGATCCTCCGCTCGAAACCCGAAGCGGCCTCAGGCGGTAGGGCCGGGCCGGTTCCGGATCGCGGACAGCCGTCTTGACGGTCGCAGCCTGCGGCGCCCGCGCAGGCTGGTTCAGCCTGAGCCGGCCCGTCGAGCGCCCGCCGGCGGCCTCGTTGAGATCGCTCGGCAGGGCGCCGGCATTCTCCGCTGCGACACCACTGCGGGTGCGGGGCCCGCCGGCCGGCGGCGGCGTCAGCTCATCCGCAGGGCCAGGAAGAAGTCCACCTTGTCCTCCAGGCGCGACAGGTCGCGGCCCGTGAGTTGCTCGATCCTGCCGATCCGGTAGCGCAGAGTGTTGACGTGCAGATGCAGCCGGTTCGCGCAGCGCGTCCAGGAGCCGTCGCAGTCGAGGAAGGCCTCGAGCGTGGGGATGAGCTCCGCGCGGTGCCGTCGGTCGTAGGCGCGCAGCGGGTCGAGGAGCCTGGCGGTGAAGGCGCGGCGGACGTCGTCGGGGACGAAGGGCAGCAGCAGGACGTGGGAGGCGAGCTCCTCGTGGCCGGCGACGCAGACCCGGCCCGGGCGGGCGGCGGCCACGCGGCGGGCGTGGCGGGCCTCCTCCAGGGCGCCGCGCAGCCCGTCGGCGGTGTGGACGGTGGCGCTGACGCCGATGGTGAGCCGTCCGTCGCCGTCCAGGCCCCGGGTGAGGGGGCCGCGGAGCGCGGAGAGCAGGCCCTGGGCGGACAGCTCGGGGGCGGCGCCGTCGGACTCGAGCGACGCCAGGGGGACGAGGGCCATCGCCTCCTCGCCCGCGTGGGCGACGGCGATGCGGTCGGCCGGGTCGGGGCCCACCGCGCGCGGGTCCACCAGGGCCTCCTCCAGCAGGGCCTGGGCGATCGGCCCCGCGGTGGGCCCGCCGCCCGCCCAGTCGACGCGGGCGACGACGACCTGCCAGTGCGGCGCGGCGCCGAGCCCCGGCACCAGCACGGGCGCGGCCACGCGCAGCCGCGCGGCGATCTCGCCCGGTGGCGCGCCGGTCTGCACGAGGTCCAGCACCTCGGCGGCGAGCCGGCGGCGCACGGTGCGCGCGGCGTCCCGCCGGTCGCGCTCGACGGCGATGAGCTGGGTGACGCCGTCCAGCAGGTCCAGGCGTTCGGCCGGCCAGTCGCCCGCGTCGGCGTCGACGGCGAGGAACCAGTCGGACAGCATGGTGCCGCGGATGTCGCCGACCGGGTCGCCGCTGCGGATGGGGAAGAGCGAGTAGTGGCGGCCGGCGGCGTAGGCGTGGTGCGGCCGGCGGCGGCCGGTGCGGGCGGCGGCCAGGTGCTCCCCGGCGAGCTCGGCCCGTACGCCGGCGGTCAGCGGGTGGTCGGAGCCGGCGATCCGGCGGCCGGTCGTGGACAGCACCCAGGCACGCAGGTCGAGGTCGCTGCCGAGCAGGTCCAGCACGGCGTCGGGACCACCGCCCTCGGGCCCGGAGGTCATCAGCCGGCGGTGCCGTTCCACCACGGCGGCCAGGTCCCCGGCGCGCTCGGTGGACACCTGGCGCACCACGTGCTCGGTGATGGAGGCGAAGGCGACGTCCTCGTCGACCGCGAACAGCGGCAGCCGGTGCCGGGCGCACGCCAGCACCAGGTCGTCCGGGACGGAGCCCAGCTCGGCCTCCCCGGCGGCGAGACCGGCGACCCCGGCCGTGGCGAGGATCCGCACGAAGCGCTCGGAGTCGTCCGGTCCGCGGCGCCACGCCAGTCCGGTCAGCACCAGCTCACCGCCGGAGAGGTAGCGGCTGGGGTCCTTCAGGTCGGTGGTCATCACGCCACGGACGGTGCGGTCCAGCTCCTCCTCGCCGCCGAGCAGCCGCAGGCCGAGGGCATCGGTGTCCAGCAGTGCGCGCAGCCGCATCGTCGTCGCCTCGTCTCGAACGCTTCCCTGTCCGACGCGGTACCAGGGTGGCGCCCGCTCGGTTGCATCGGTGTTGCCGTGTCGATGCCGACAGGTTTCAGGTCCGCGTCTTTCGGAGGAATCTACAAGACCAGCGTACCGACCAGCGAAGTGCTTCATGTGTTCGGTGACTGCACCGGGCACCGCGCCCGGACGTGTACTGGGTCACACAGCGTGAACAGGACATGAAAGGCCATCCCGTCCCCCGACGAAGAAGAGAGCGCTCATGGACTTCCTGCGTCCCGCGACCTGGGAGGAGGCCCTCGCCGCCAAGGCGGAGCACCCCACGGCCGTACCCATCGCGGGCGGCACCGACGTGATGGTCGAGATCAACTTCGACCACCGCCGGCCCGATGTCCTGCTGGACCTGAACCGCGTCGGCGACCTGTACGAGTGGGAGGTGGGGGAGGAGACCGTACGGCTGGGCGCCGCGGTCCCCTACACCCGCGTCATCGAGGCCCTGGCCAGGGAACTGCCCGGCCTCGCGCTCGCCGCCCGCACCGTGGGCTCGCCGCAGATCCGCAACCGGGGCAGCGTCGGCGGCAACCTCGGCGCCGCCTCCCCGGCCGGGGACTCGCACCCGCCGCTGCTCGCCGCCGGCGCCGAGGTGGAGGCGGAGTCCGCACGCGGCACCCGGCTGATCCCAGTCGAGGAGTTCTACACCGGGGTGAAGCGCAACGCCCTCGCCCCGGACGAGCTGATCCGCGCCGTGCACATCGCCAGGGCCGACGGCCCCCAGCAGTTCTCCAAGGTCGGCACCCGCAACGCCATGGTCATCGCGGTCTGCGCCTTCGGCCTGGCCCTGCACCCGGCCACCCGCACGGTGCGCACGGGCATCGGCTCGGCCGCGCCCACCCCGGTCCGCGCCACCACCGCCGAGGAGTTCCTCACCGCGGCGCTGGAGGAGGAGGGGCTGTGGGACAGCGGCCGGATCATCCCGCCCTCCGTGGCAGCCCAGTTCGCGGAACTGGCCGCCGGCTGCGCCAGCCCCATCGACGACGTACGCGGCAGCGCCGCCTACCGCCGCCACGCCCTGATGGTCATGGCCCGCCGCACCCTCGGCTGGACCTGGGACGAGTACCGCGGCGCCGAGAGGAGCCCCCGATGCGCGTGACCTTCACCGTCAACGGACGGCGCCAGGAGGCCGACGACGTGTGGGAGGGCGAGAGCCTGCTGTACGTCCTGCGCGAGCGCATGGGCCTGCCCGGCTCCAAGAACGCATGTGAGCAGGGCGAGTGCGGCTCCTGCACGGTCCGGCTGGACGGCGTGCCGGTGTGCGCCTGCCTGGTCGCGGCCGGCCAGGTGCAAGGCCGCGAGGTCGTGACCGTCGAGGGCCTGGCGGACTTCGCCAAGGAGCGCGACACGGGCGAGGCGGGCCCCGGCACCGACCCGGGCGCCGCGCAGCGGTGGCAGGCGCGACCCGCGGGCCCGGCCACCGGGCTGTCGCCGGTCCAGCAGGCCTTCGTCGACGCCGGGGCCGTCCAGTGCGGCTTCTGCACCCCCGGGCTGCTGGTCGCCGCCGACGAGCTGCTGGAGCGCAACGCCCAGCCCACCGACGCCGACATCCGCGAGGCACTCTCGGGCAACCTGTGCCGCTGCACCGGCTACGAGAAGATCCTCGACGCGGTCCGCCTCGCGGCCGCCCGCACGGGGACGGAGGCCTGACCGCGATGGGCGTGACCCGTACCCCCACCCCCACCACCCAGGGCAGCGAGACCCGGGGCGGCATCGGCGAGTCCACGCTGCGCCCCGACGGCGTCCTCAAGACCACCGGGGAGTTCGCCTACGCCTCCGATCTGTGGCACGAGGACATGCTCTGGGGCCACACCCTGCGCAGCGCGTACGCGCACGCCGAGATCGTCTCCCTCGACGCCTCGCAGGCGCTGGCGCAGCCCGGTGTGCACGCCGTGCTCACCTACGACGACCTGCCCACCGGCGTGCGGCACTACGGCCTAGAGATCCAGGACACCCCCGTCCTCGCCCACGGCCGGGTCCGGCACCACGGCGAACCGGTCGCGCTGGTCGCCGCCGACCACCCCGAGACCGCCCGCCGCGCCGCTGCCAAGATCAAGGTCGAGTACCGGCAACTGCCCGTCGTCGTCGACGAGGCGACCGCCACCGCCCCGGACGCGCCGCTGATCCACGAGGACCGCACCGACCACCACAGCGGCCACGTCCCGCACCCCAACATCGTGCACCGCCAGCCGGTCGTCCGAGGCGACGCCGACGCCGCCGCCCGGCGCGCCGACGTGGTCGTCACCGGCGACTACGAGGTCGGCATGCAGGACCAGGCCTTCCTCGGCCCCGAGTCGGGCCTCGCGGTCCCCGCCGAGGACGGCGGTGTCGACCTCTACATCGCCACCCAGTGGCTGCACGCGGACCTGCGCCAGATCGCCCCCGTCCTCGGCCTGCCGGAGGAGAAGGTGCGCATGACGCTCTCCGGTGTCGGCGGCGCCTTCGGCGGGCGCGAGGACCTGTCGATGCAGATCCACGCCTGCCTGCTGGCACTGCGCACCGGCAGACCCGTCAAGATGGTCTACAACCGCTTCGAGTCCTTCTTCGGGCACGTCCACCGGCACCCCGCGAGACTCCACTACGAGCACGGTGCCACCCGCGACGGGAAGATCACCCACATGCGGTGCCGCATCGTGCTGGACGGCGGTGCCTACGCCTCCTCCTCCCCGGCCGTCGTGGGCAACGCCTCCTCCCTCGGCGCCGGCCCGTACGTCATCGACGACGTCGACATCGAGGCCCTCGCGCTCTACACCAACAACCCGCCCTGCGGCGCCATGCGCGGCTTCGGCGCGGTCCAGGCCTGCTTCGCCTACGAGGCGCAGATGGACAAGCTCGCCGCCGCCCTCGACATGGACCCGGTGGAGTTCCGGCGGCTCAACGCCATGTCCCAGGGCAGCGTCATGCCCACCGGACAGGTCGTCGACTCACCGGCTCCCGTCGCCGAACTGCTGCGCCGCGTCAAGGCGATGCCGATGCCGCCGGAGCGGGAGTGGGAGAGCGCCGGCGGCGGCGTGGACGTCCGCGCGCTGCCCGGCGGGCTGTCCAACACCACGCACGGCGAGGGCGTCGTCCGCGGCGTCGGTTACGCCGTCGGCATCAAGAACGTGGGCTTCTCCGAGGGCTTCGACGACTACTCCACCGCCCGCGTCCGGCTGGAGGTGATCGCCGGCGAGCCGGTGGCCACCGTGCACACCGCGATGGCCGAGGTGGGTCAGGGCGGCGTCACCGTGCACGCCCAGATCGCCCGCACCGAGCTCGGTGTCACCCAGGTCACCATCAACCCCGCCGACACGCGGGTAGGTTCGGCCGGCTCCACCTCCGCCTCCCGGCAGACGTACGTCACCGGCGGCGCGGTGCGGCACACCTGCCAGGCGGTGCGCGAACGCGTCCTGGAGATGGGCCGCGCCAGGTTCGGCACGCACCACCCCGCCTGGGCGACCGCCGAACTCCTCCTGGAGGGCGGCAAGGTCGTCACCGACGGCGGTGAGGTGCTGGCGGAGCTCGCCGAGGTGCTGGGCGACGAGGCGATCGACATCGAGCGGGAGTGGCGCCACCGCCCCACCGAGCCCTTCGACCTGCGCACCGGACAGGGCCGCGGGCACGTCCAGTACGCCTTCGCCGCGCACCGGGCCGTCGTTGAGGTGGACACCGAACTCGGCCTGGTCAAGGTCGTCGAACTCGCCTGCGCCCAGGACGTCGGCAAGGCGCTCAACCCGCTGTCGGTCATCGGCCAGATCCAGGGCGGCACGACCCAGGGCCTGGGGCTGGCCGTCATGGAGGAGATCCTCGTCTCCGACCGGGCCACGGTGCGGAACCCGTCCTTCACCGACTATCTGATCCCCACCATCCTCGACACGCCGCCCATCCCGGTCGACGTGCTCGAACTCGCCGACGACCACGCCCCCTACGGGCTGCGCGGCGTCGGCGAGGCCCCCACCCTGTCCTCCACCCCCGCCGTCGTCGCCGCCATCCGCGCTGCGACCGGTCTCGCCCTCAGCCGCGTACCGGTACGGCCGGAGCACCTGACCGGAACGTGAGACGGCTCAGCCCGTCGCCGTCCGGCGCCGGGCGGCCCACCGCACCACTGCCGGGCAGTCCCCCGGGTCGTGCTGCGGACCATCCCGAATCCCGTGCGGCGCACGCCGTCCGGGTGTCCCTGTGAACCTTGGGAGTGGCACCGCATGACCCAGTCGACCCCGTCAGCCATGCACGCGACCGCCCCGGAGGACCCCGGCGCGCCATCGCGCCGGCCGGCCGGACGCACCCGGCTCGACCGGTACTTCCACATGTCCGAGCGCGGCTCCACCGTCGCCCGCGAGCCGGCGTGATCGTCTTCACGCTCGTGCCGGCCGGCTTCTCTGGGTGCTCACGGCCGTCTTCGTCGTCCACTTCGCCCTGCACCCTCCCGAGGGCCTGCTCGACATCTGTTGAGGATCCGCCACCATGCTGGACATCGCCGACGAACTGCACCGCTGGGCCGTCGAGGGCAGGCCGTTCGCCGTCGCGACCGTCGTCGCGGTCGGCGGCAGCGCGCCCCGGCAGCCGGGCGCCGCGCTCGCCGTCGACGCCGAGGGCACCGCGGTGGGCAGCGTGTCCGGCGGGTGCGTGGAAGGCGCCGTCCACGAGCTCTGCCGGGAGGTGCTGGAAACCGGCGAGCCCGTGCTGCGGCGCTTCGGCTACTTTGACGACGACGCGTTCGCCGTGGGGCTGACCTGCGGCGGCGTCATCGACATCTTCGTACAGCGGATCGCGCCCGGGGCGCAGCCGCAGCCGCAACTCGCCGCGGCGCTGGCGGCCGCCTCCCGCGGGGAGGCGGCTGCCGTGGCCAGGGTCGTGGCGGGCCCCTCCGGCCTGCCCGGCCGGACGCTGCTGGTGCGGCCGGGTGGAGCGTACGACGGCACCCTCGGCGACCGGGACCTGGACCGCACCGCCGCGGCCGAGGCCCACGCCCTGCTGGCAGCCGGCCGCACCGCCACCGTCGGCATCGGGGCGGACGGCGGGCGCTGCGGCGAGCCGCTCACCCTGCTGGTCGAGGCCAGCGTCCCGCCGCCGCGCCTGCTCGTGTTCGGCGCGATCGACTTCGCCGCGGCCCTGGTGCGGGTCGGCGCGTTCCTCGGCTACCGGGTGACGGTCTGCGACGCGCGCCCGGTCTTCGCGACCGCCCGGCGCTTCCCGGAGGCCGACGAGGTCGTCGTGGACTGGCCGCACCGTTACCTCGAGCGCACCGCGGTCGACGGCCGCACCGTCGTCTGCGTGCTCACGCACGACGCCAAGTTCGACGTGCCGCTGCTGGAGCGGGCGCTGCGCATGCCCGTCGCGTACGTCGGGGCCATGGGTTCCCGGCGCACGCACGAGCAGCGCCTGACCCGGCTGCGCGAGAAGGGCCTCGGCGAACCCGAACTGGCCAGGCTGCACAGCCCGATCGGCCTCGACCTCGGCGCCCGCACGCCCGAGGAGACGGCGCTGTCCATCGCCGCGGAGTTCGTCGCCCACCGCCACGGAGGCACGGGGCGCCCCCTGCGGGGCGCCCACACCCCCATCCACCGCGCGGCTTCGTCTCGGGCGTGAGGCGCGGGGTTGCTGCGCGCGGGTCGTTCGCGCCTGCGGCGGGCATCCCCGCCCTCCCGCCCCAGCCTTCGGCCGGGGGACCCCCACCTCGGCGCCCGCGGCGCTGCCCCACGTCGTTCGGCGCCGCGCCCACCGCTCGCCTCCCCAGCTACCGCCGTGAGGTGCCCCCGAGGGCAGGTGGCTGCTCGCCGCCTCGGACCCCGAGGCGGACCACCACGACGTGGCCTTCGCCTGACCGGCGCGGGCGGCGCCGGGGCCGGGCGGGTGATCGTTCCGCCCGGCCGCCGGGACGGTGCCCAGGTCAGCCGCGAAGCGGCGCGAGGGCGCGGCTCCACTCGATGACCTCGTCGATCAGGGTCGACAGGCTCGCGGCCTGGTGCTCGCCGGGGGCGAACTCGCTGAAGTTGACGAAGTCGGTGAAGAGGGAGAGCGCGACCTGGGAGCGCACGTCGGCCATCTTCAGCTCGCCGGCGATCAGCCGCAGGTGCTCGGCGGCGCGGGCGCCGCCCACGGAGCCGTAGGACACGACGCCGAGCGCCTTGTGGTTCCACTCGGCGTGCAGGTAGTCGATGGCGTTCTTCAGCACGCCGGAGGTGGAGTGGTTGTACTCCGGGGTGACGAAGATGAAGCCGTCGAAGCCGGCGATCTTGGCGGCCCACTCCTTGGTGTGGGCGTTCTGGTACTGGCCCATGGCCGGCGGGATCGGCTCGTCGAGGTGGGGGAGCGGGTAGTCGGCGAGGTCCACCAGCTCGAAGGTGGCGTCGCCACCGTGCTTGCTGGCCTGCTCGAGGACCCAGTGGGCGACCTTCTCGCCGTTCCGGCCGGGGCGGGTGCTGCCGAGGATGATGCCGATCCTGGTCATGAGGCGTGATTCCGATCTGTGTGGTGCGAGATATGAATTGAAGCTTCAACTTGAAGCTTCAAGTTGCACTGTAACAGATCAGCTTGAAGCTTCAAGCGGTCCGATAGCCTGGGGACCATGACGAAGAACACAGCGGCACCGGCCACCCCCGCCGCGGCCGAGCCGCGCTGGCTGCGGGGCGGCGAGCTGACCGCGTGGATGTCCATGGCCCGGGTCATGGCCCGGCTCCTGCCGGCACTGGAGCGCGAGCTGGAGCGAGACGCCGACCTGAACTGGATGGAGTACCACGTCCTCGCGATGCTCTCCGAGCAGGAGCGGCACACCGTGAGGATGAGCGTGCTCGCGGACCGCGCGAACTCGTCCCTGTCGCGGCTGTCGCACGTGGTGCGGCGCCTGGAGCACCAGGGCTTCGTCCGCCGTGAGCCGGACCCCGAGGACGGCCGCTACACCCTGGCGATCCTGACCCCCGAGGGGTACGAGAAGCTCGCGGCCTCGGCGCCCGCGCACGTCGAGGCTGTGCGCCGGATGGTCCTGGACCCGCTGGACCCGGGCGAGCTGGAGACGCTCGCGCCCGTCTTCGACCGCATCTACGCCGCCGTCGACGCCGCGGAGCGCGGCCGCTGACGTGGAAAGGGGTCGCTGCGGGCGGCTCGTGGCAGCCCGCAGCGACCCCTGGCGCGGCCTGACTCATGGTCAGGAGTTCATCCGGTGCGGACGTGCGGGCGCCGCGCCGGCTCGGGTCGGGCGGGGGTGGCGGCCGCGGTCGCCGCTGTTGCCGCGACCGCGGCGGCGGCCTTCCTCGCACGGGTGAGCCGCGAGATGGCACTCCTCGGGATGCCGGTGGGGGGAACGCGCGGGTCGCCGGTGGGGCGGCGCTGCATCCCACGCGTACGGCACGGCCTGAAAGCCGACTTCATCGCCGACGACCGTGAACGAGGGGCGGGTAGGCGCACGTGCACTCAGGGGACGGGTCAACTGCTTGCTCGGTGCGGGACCCAGGCTAGGGTCTCGGCCCTGTCGTCCCAATGAGGGAAGCCCCTAACCCCGGTTGCGTAGGGAAACCCCTCGGTCACACCATGTGTCCGGCAGCGGGTATCCGGGTCGGGGCGGCGCGGCTCCGCCGCCGGGGGCTGCGGGGACCGGCGGCGGGCGGCCGGTCGCGCGATGTCCGGCCGGGAGCGGATGCCCCGGCCGGGGCCCGGGTCAGCCGGCCCGGCGGCCGGCGGCCAGTCGCACGATGTCCACCCGGGAGCGGATGCCGAGCTTGCGGTAGACCCGGGTCAGGGTCGCCTCGACCGTCTTCACGCTGATGAACAGGGTCGCCGCGATCTCCCGGTTGGTGGCGCCCTCCAGGACGAGCGCGGCCACCTGGCGTTCCATGGAGGCCAGCCCGTCCAGCTCCGGCGGCGCTGCCGCCACGGGGGCCGCCGGGGCCGGGCCCACCTGCTCCAGCCACGGCAGGGCCTTGGACCGCCGGAACAGCCGGGCGGCCTCGTCCAGTGCCACGCGGGCCGCCGCGCGGTTGCGCCGGTCCGCCTCGACCCGGGCCAGCGCGAAGACGGCGCGTGCCTCCTCCAGCCCGTAGCCGAGCGCCGCCAGCCGCTGCCGGGCCCCGGTCAGCACCGCCACCGCCCCGTCGGTGTCGCCGCGGGCGGCGAGCAGCATGCCCTCGGCGCGCTCCAGGACGGCCAAGATGCTCTGCCGGCCGAGCCGCAGTGCGTGCCTGCGCGTCTGGTCGATGACCTCCCGCGCCTCACCGAGCGCGCCGGTCAGCACCAGGCCCTCGGCGAGGTCGCCCTGCCAGCGGCCGCGCGCGGGCTCCGTCACGCCCATCTCGCGCTCCAGCGCGCGTACCCGGCGCAGCGCGTCCACCGCGCCCTGCGGATCGGCGCCGACCAGCCGCGCGTGCCCGAGCGCGTACAACGCCCGTGTCATGTAAGGCATGTCGCTGTCCGCCTCGGCCCGCCGCACCGCGTCCCCGGCCAGTGACAGGGCGCGTTCCACCGTGCCGCCCGCCGCCTCGGCCAGGGCCGCGATCTGCAGCGCGAAGCCCTCGCCGATGCCGATGTCCTCGGCCAGCCGCAGGCTTTCGCGGGCCAGGTCGAGCGCCGTCCCGCAGCGGCCGGAGCGCAGCTCGATCTCGGCGAGGCTGCGCACGGAGTAGACCTCGCTCTCCACCGCGCCACGCTGCCGTGCCTCGCCGGCCAGCCAGGTCAACACCGCTCGCGCCTCGTCGAGCTGATCGCTCATCAGAAGGTAGCGGGAGCGGATGTAGACCGGGCCGTTGTGGTTCGTGGCCACGTCCGGGTCCTGCGGCTCGGCGGAGGCCAGGGCGAGGGTGGCGGCGGCGTCGGGGTGCCCCATCGTCGTCTCGTTGAGCGCCTTGAAGGACAGCGCCAGCAACTCGGTGCGCCGGTCGCCTGCCCGCGCGGCGAGCTCCGCCGAGCGGGCGGCTTCGGCGCGCGCCTCGTGCATCCGGCCGTCCACCAGGAACCGCCAGGCGAGTTGGTAGCGCACCAGACCCTGCAGCCGCGGGTCGTCGCCCGCGTCCGCCAGGGCCTGCGGGAAGACGTCGTCGACCTCGGACAGGGCCTGCCCGACCGAGTCGATCACCACGCTCCAGGCCCGCACCCGGTCCGCCGGGATCGTGGCCTGTGCCAGCACCTCGCGGGCCGTGGCCCGGGCGAGCTCGGGCTCCGCGGCGGTCAGCGCGTCCTCGGCGGCCCGCAGCCGCCGCTCGTCCGCGGTGGGTTCCGTGCCCTGCGGGGTGTGCCGGGCGGCGAGCAGGCCGAGTTGGGCGGCCACCGAGGGGGCGCCGCGGGCCCGGGCCTCGTCCGCTGCCTCGGCCAGGCTCGCCGCGACCCGCTCGTCCTTGCCGCTCGTGGCCAGCGCCAGGTGCCGGGCGCGCTCGATCGGGTCGCATGCCGCCTCGGCCAGCGCGGCGTGGGCGCTGCGCCGGTCCTCCGGGGTCGCCTCCGCGTACAGCGCCGCGGATATCAGCGGATGCGCGAAACGCACCAGCCCGGTGCCGTCGTGATGGTCCATCTCCACCAGGCCGAGCGAGGCGGCCACGCCCGTCTCGCTCTCGGCGTTGGCGCGGCCGGCGCCGCGCAGCGTCGCGAGGGTCGGACGGGCCCCCGCGCTGGCGATGAGCAGCGTGCGGCGGGTCTCCGCGGAGAGCATCTCCAGCCGGTTGAGCACCAGGGTGCGCAGCGAGGTCGGCACCGGCAGCGGCTCCCCGGGGCGCGGCGGGGTGCGGCTCTCCGCGAGGGCGCGGCCGAGCTCCAGGGCGAAGAGCGGATTGCCGCCGCTGGTGCGGTGGATGTCCCGGACGACCGCGCGCGGCAGGCCCGTGTGCCCGCGGTCGTGGAGGAGTTCGGAGACGTCCGGCCGGGACAGCGGCGTGACCCGCAGCGTGAGCACGTCCTGCGGGAAGGCGCGCAGATAGCGGTCGTGCTGGTCCTGGGGATCGGAGTCGGTGCGTACGGCGCCCAGTACCCGCACCGGCAGACCGGCGATGCGGCGGGCCGCGAAGGCCAGCAGTTCGGCGCTGGCCGGGTCCACCCACTGCAGGTCGTCGACGACGATCAGCACCGGGCCGTCGGCGGCCAGCGCCCGCAGCACCGACAGCACGGCCAGGCGCAGCGCGAGCCCGTCCCGTTGCAGCGAGGACTCCCCGCGGCCGGTGAGCGCGGACTCCAGCGCGGCCCGCTGCGGCGCGGGCAGGCTGCCGGACACCTGGCCGGCGACCAGGCCGAGCAGATCGACCAGGGCGAGGAACGGGAGGTGGGATTCGGATTCGGTCGCGGAACAGCGCAGCACCGTCGGCTCGCCGCCGTATTCCTCGGTGAGTGTCCGCAATACGGTGGACTTCCCGATTCCGGCCGGTCCGTACAGCAGCAGGCTGCCCCCCTGGGCCAGCTGCCCGCGGGCGCGCGCGAGCACCTCACCTCGCCCAATCACCTGGTCGGGTCGGGGTCTGGCCGGCACGTCGAAGCCCTGCTCCACGGTCGCCGCTCCCCTCATGTCGTGTCCGGGACAATGCTATGCAAAGAGCCGTGAAACCCGCCGCCGTTGGCGTGGCCCTTCGACTTCCGTCCGGTGTAAGGAATTGCACCGCCGCCGCCGAATTGATGTCGTGCGATGGGCGGCAAAGTCGGGAAATGCGCGGGGGCAGCGGCCTGCTGAACACCGGACCATTCGTCAGGCCCGCCCCCGTCCCGCGCGTGCCGGTGGACACACCCCGAATGATCGGTCCGATCCCGTCGGCGGTCAAACCCCAAAATCGCCCCGGGCGAACCGAACATGGCGGCTTGTCAGGACTTCCGGTCCTGCCCCGCTCGCGGTGCTTTGCGCGCGAACGCGGTACCTCAGGGAAGCAGACCGGCACGGCGAGCGGCGACGACCGCCTCGAGGCGGGTGCGGGCACCGAGCTTGCGCATGGCCGAGCGCAGATAGCTCTTGACCGTCTCCGGGCGCAGCCCCAGCCGGTCGCCGGCGACGGCGTTGGTGGCCCCCGTGGCCACGCACGCCAGGACGTCCAGCTCACGGGAGGACAACGCGACCGGCCGCCCGGTGGGGGAGCCGTGCCCGGCGCCGCTCGCCGCCGCCAGCCGGCCGCACGCGGCGAGCAGTTCCTGCCGCAGCAGCGGATCGGCGACCCGCCCGGCCAGCGCCCGCAGTTCCCCGTGGGCCTCGCGGACCTCCTCCCAGGCCGCCGGGTCCCCGGCGGTCGGCTGCCGGCACGTGGACAGCAGGCGGTCGGCCTCGTCCCGGACCACCAGCCGCTGCTCCAGCTCGCGCGCCGCCTCCACAGCGGCGCTCACCGGACGGTCGCCCAGCGCCAGCGGATGGCGCAGCGCGCCATAGAGCACCCCGCGCACCCGGCGCCGCACGACCACCGGCACCGCCAGGACCGAGCGCAGGCCCTCGGCGGCCACCGCCGCGTCGTACTCGTGGCTGATCACCCGCGACGTGCTGTAGTCGGTGACGGCCAGCGGCCGGGACAGCGCGATCGTCTTGCCGCCCAGGCCGTTGCCCGTGGTGACGGCGAGTCCCTGCAGGGAGACCGTGGCCGTGCCGGACAACTCGGTGATGCGCAGTCGGCGCGGTTCCGGGAGCAGCCCCCCGAAGGCCACCGGCAGACCGGTGGTGCGCCGCATCCTCAGCAGGGCCGCCCGCAGCTCCGCCGCCTCGCCCGATCCCGTCACGCCCTCGCCGCTCCTTCACCCCCGTTCGGGGGTAGTGAGAGCCTCGTCACTGACAACAGGATGCTACTGAAGCGGGCCGGCAACGAGGAGGACACATGACGGCAACCAGCCGGACGGAAGAGTTCCGGGCGGCCCGGGACTTCCTGCTGCGCCACCGCGAGGACTACAAGGCGGCGTACGAGGGCTTCCGCTGGCCTCGGCCCGAGCACTTCAACTGGGCGCTGGACTGGTTCGACGTCATCGCCCGTGACAACGACCGCCCCGCCCTCCACATCGTCGAGGAGGACGGCACCGGGTCCGTCGTCTCCTTCGCCGCGATGTCCGAGCGCTCCGCCCGGGTCGCGAACCGGCTCCGCGGCCTCGGGGTGGGCGCCGGCGACCGGATCGTGGTGATGCTCGGCAACCAGACCGAGCTCTGGGAGACCGCCCTGGCCGCCATGAAGCTGCGCGCCGTGGTCATCCCGGCCACCCCGCTGCTCGGCCCCGCCGACCTCACCGACCGCGTGGAGCGCGGCCGGGCCCGCCATGTGATCGTCCGGGCGGCGGACACGGCGAAGTTCGAGCAGGTGCCGGGGGAGTACACCAGGATCGCCGTCGGTGGCGCGCCCGCGGGCTGGCACGTCTACGAGGACGCCTACGACGCCCCCACGGACTTCACGCCCGACGGGGACACCCGCGGTGACGACCCGCTGATGCTGTACTTCACCTCCGGCACCACCGCCAAGCCCAAGCTCGTCGAGCACACCCATCTGTCCTACCCCGTGGGCCACCTGGCGACGATGTACTGGATCGGCCTTGGTCCCGGCGACGTCCACCTCAACATCTCATCGCCCGGCTGGGCCAAGCACGCCTGGTCCAACCTCTTCGCGCCGTGGAACGCCGAGGCGACGGTCTTCATCCACAACTACACCCGCTTCGACGCGGGCCGCCTGATGGCCGAGATGGACCGGGCCGGCGTCACGAGCTTCTGCGCGCCGCCCACCGTCTGGCGGATGCTGATCCAGGCCGACCTCGGCGTGCTGCGCACCCCGCCGCGCGAGGTCGTCGCCGCCGGGGAGCCGCTCAACCCGGAGGTCATCGAGCACGTGCGGCGCGCCTGGGGCCTGACCATCCGGGACGGCTTCGGCCAGACCGAGACGGCCGTCCAGGTCTCCAACTCGCCCGGACAGCCGCTCAAGCCGGGCTCCATGGGCCGCCCCAGCCCCGGGTACGCGGTCGAACTCGTCGACCCGGTCACCGGCAAGCCCGGCGGCGAGGGAGAGATCTGCCTCGACCTGTCCACCCGTCCGGTGGGCCTGATGACCGGTTACGAGGGCGACCCGGAGCGCACCGCCGAGGCGATGGCCGGCGGCCGGTACCGCACCGGTGACATCGGCTCCCGCGACGCCGAGGGCTACATCACCTACATCGGGCGAGCCGACGACGTCTTGAAGACGTCAAGATCAGGGGGCATTGCTTTTCGATCGCGGATCGCGGCGTGACGGCCACGGGCGCCACAGACGGGAGCAGGGGAAACCGATGCGGGTTCCGATGACGATCGCCGACTTCCTGGACCGGGCCGAGCTGGGTTTCGCGGCCAGTCCTGGTGTGATCGACGAGCCGAACCAGCCGGCGGCGCCGGTGCCGTCCTCGACGTACGGGCGGTTGGGTGAGCGCGTCCGAGCGTGGCAGGCGGGGCTGGACGCGCTGGGGGTGGGGGAGGGCGCGCGGGTGGCGGTGGTCAGTCACAACTCGGCCCGTCTGCTGGAGCTGTTGTTCGCGGTGCCGATGAGCGGGCGGATCTGTGTGCCGGTGAACTTCCGTCTGAAGGCGGAGGAGATCGAGTACGTGGTGCGGCAGAGCGGCGCCTCGGTGCTACTGGTCGACCCCGAGGTCCAGGACACGGTGGCGGACATCAAGGTGGAGCACCGGTTCGTGCTGGGGGAGCAGACCGAGGTCGACCTGATGCGGTTCGGTGTCGAGCCGCGTCCGTGGTCCCATCCGGACGAGGATGCCACCGCGACGATCAATTACACCTCGGGGACGACTGCCCGGCCGAAGGGGGTGCAGCTCACGCACCGCAATGTCTGGGTGAACGGGTTGACCTTCGGTCTGCACACCCGGGCGTGGGAGCGGGACGTGTACCTGCACACGCTGCCGATGTTCCACTGCAACGGCTGGGGCATGCCGTTCGTGATGGCCGGTCTCGGCGTGAAGCAGGTGGTGCTGCGGAAGGTGGACGGGGCGGAGATCCTGCGGCGGGTGGATGAGCACGGGGTGACGCTGATGTGCGGTGCTCCGGCGGTGTGGAACGCGGTGCTGGACGCGGCGGCGGGCTGGGAGAGGGAGGTCCCTGGGCGGGATCGGGTGCGGATCGTGTGTGCGGGGGCGCCGCCGCCCAGCCGGATGATCCAGCGGGTGGAGGAGGAGCTGGGTTGGGAGTTCACCCAGATCTACGGGTTGACGGAGACCTCGCCGGTTCTGACGTTCAACCGGACGCGGCCGGAGGACGACGGACTGCCGGCGCGGGAGCGGGCGCGGAAACTGTCCCGGGCGGGGTTGCCGGCGCTGGGGGTGAAACTTCACATCGCGGATTCAGGTGAGGTGCTGGCGCGGTCGAATGTGGTCCTGGACGGCTACTGGGAGAAGCCGGAGGCGACGGAGGCGGTGCTGGAGGGCGGCTGGTTCCACACTGGGGACGGCGGGTCGATCGACGAGGCGGACGGGCATCTGACGATCTCCGACCGGAAGAAGGACGTGATCATCACCGGGGGTGAGAACGTCTCGTCGATCGAGGTGGAGGACACGATCTTCAGTCATCCGGCGGTGGCGGAGGCGGCGGTCATCGGGGTGCCGGATGCGAAGTGGGGAGAGACGATCAAGGCATTGGTGGTGCTGGCCGAGGGCGCCGAAGTATCCGAGGCGGAGATCATCGCGTATTGCAAGCAGCGCATGGCAGGGTACAAGGCTCCCACTTCGGTCGAATTCCGGGACGCGATCCCGCGGACGGCGACGGGGAAGATCCAGAAGTTCAAGTTGCGGGAGCCGTACTGGGCGGGCCACGACCGGGGCGTCCACTGACCCTCCCTTGCGCGCCGAGGCCGACCGGGGACAGCCCCCGGCGTACAGCTTGACTCGTCTGCCATCGTGGCCCCGACCAGGGCGTTTGTCCTGGTCGGGGCCACACGGCGTTCGGTCGGGTTCCCGCCCCTACCTGCGGTTCTCCGGCATTCCCCGCGCGATTGTGGTCAGCCGAAGGCCTTTTTGTCGGCCCAGCCGCCGTCGATGACGATCTTGGTGGCGGAGGAGCTGGCCCAGGTGGCGGTGGGGATGTAGACGCGTACTCTGCCGTCGGAGAGGAGGGCCCAGATGTCCGGGATGCGGTCGCCGTTGACGTCGGGGGTGCCTAGGACAAGGGGAAGGCCGGTCAGCGTCCAACCTGTGCCGTACTCGGTGTCGACTCCGGTGAGGGATCCGGCTGCGGTGGCGAGGGAGGTGAGGCTGGTGCCGCCATTTCCGCTGGAACTGCCGAGGCGGAGGAGGAGTCGGTCGGTGTTGAAGGTGCGGTAGGTCAGGTCGGCCCATCCGTCGCCGTTGACGTCTCCGACGTTGACCAGGTCACGGGTGTCCCAGCCGCTGGTGAGGAGTGGGGTGGCGGTGGTGAAAGCCGCGCCGGTGTAGCCGGTGAAGGCCCACAGCGTGCTGCCGGCGGTGGCGAACAGGTCGGGGCGTTTGTCGCCGGTGATGTCGCCGGTGGCGAGGATCTGGGTGAGTGTGGCTGGGTCGGGCGCGTTGCTGGGGAGGAGTAGCTGGGTGCGTTGGCTGATGTCGACGCTGCCGTAGCCGTCGCCCCGGTATGCGTAGAGGTTTCCGTCGGGCATACGGGCGATGAGGTCTTGAATGCCGTCGCCCGGCAGAAAGTCGCCGTTGTGCGTTATGAGTGCGGGGGTGCCTGCAGTGTTGGTCCAGTAGCCGTCGGCGAGTGGCTTGCCGTTGTTGTGTGCGCCTGGCAGGGAGCGGTGGATGTCGCCGGTTTGGTCTGCGGGGTAGAGCCGCAGGTTCCCCTTTTCGTCGATGACGTAGAGGTCGGCGCTCTTGTCACCGGTGACATCGCCTGGGGAGTCGGCGGTGTTCTTGGGGGTGACGTAGAAGACGTAGGCGGTCCGTTCGGAGGTGTTGCCTGAGGCATCGACGGCAACGGCGTACAGGACGTTGGGGCCGGCGACTTTTGGCCGGATGGCGACGGTGACGCTGCCTCCGGGGGAGACCGACTTGACCATGTCGTAGGCGCCGCTGTTGATCGAGTACTTGTACGTCACCGTGTCAGTTGAGCCGCTGGGGCTGAAGGTGACGTATCCGTCGGTGCCGAAGGGCTTGGCGCTCCAACTGGTGCCGGTGCTGTTCTCTTCGGGGAAGTCGGTGGAGGTGATGTCTGGCGAGTTTGGTTTGGAGGCGTCGAAGACGAAGCCGCAGTTGTTGTTGTGGGGGGCGTAGGTGGAGGCGGTGCCTGTGGAATCTATGGCTCGTACCCGCCACCAGTATTTGGAGCCGTTGACGAAGTTGGATGAGGCCACGGTGACGCTGGCGTGGCCGTTGGCGTCGACGGTCCGGTTGCCGTCGATGATCTTGTTGGCGCTGTCTCCGCTCGGCCAGAGCTCGAAGTCGAGGTACTTCAGGTCGCCGTCGGTGTCGCTCGAGGTGGCGGCGAAGGTGAGGTCGGACTTGCCGACTGATGAGGCGGCTTCGACGTCGCAGTCGGGCCCCGGGGTCATGGTGAGTTTGGTGGGCTCGTTGGGCTTGTGGTTGTAGGTGATCTTCAGGTAGGGCGAGTTGCTGCTGCTGGCCTCGAACTTCTTCCACGCGTAGGCAGAGTCTTCGGTGGCGGCTTGCAACCCGAGGGTGATCTTGGTCCAGCCGTTGTCCGCGGCGTCCTGGGCCAGTGAGGTGGCGGTGAACTTCACCCAGTTGTCCGGGCAGCTGCTGCTGTACCCATGCGCGACGCTCTGAGCGTCGACCTGCTCGATCCACGAGGGCTGGTTGTTCCAGGTGGTGGAGGAGCTGATGCCGCCGGTACGCCACAGTTGGACGCTGCGGGCGGAGCAGGACCAGGAGTAGGTCTCCAGGGCGTAGAAGGAGGCCGACGAGACGGCTGCGCCCTTGAGCTTGCTGTCCAGGGAGAGCTGGAAGAAGGAGCGGGACAGGCCGCCGGTGGTGGACTCGTAGCCGACGCGGGCGGTGTCGGTGCCGTCGTTGAAGTTGGTGCCGTTCCAGAAGCTCGAGGTCGGATAGGTCCGGTAGGCGGTAGTCCAGTTGTTGGTGTGCCCGGTCATGGACGGGTCGATGAAGACCGGGTAGACGGTGGAATCGCCTGTCAGCAGCTTCGGGTTGGGCTTGATGTGCAGGGAGCGGTCGGTGAGGGTGATCTGTGCCAGGGCGTCGTGGCTGCCCGGCTGAGGGCCGGCCAGTCCGGCCAGGGAAAGGACTGACTCCGCTCCGGCGCCGGTGGTGAAGGCCGCAGGCCGCGCTCCGCTGGTGGTGGTGCGCTGCTGGTAGGCGGCCGGGCTGGCGCTGGGGTCGTCGGTGGTGGCGGCGGTGTCGTCGCTGTCGTCGGGGGTGTGGGTGGCGTTGGGGTCGGAGGTGTCGGCCGGGTCTTCTGGCGGGTCGACGTCCGGGCCGGCCGAGGGAAGCGGGTCCTCGGTGGGCCGTTGCGGCTGGGGGTCGTCGCCTTCGGTGGTGGCGGGCTTTCCGGCGGAGTCCCACATGTAGGGGGTGGGGGAGACGGCTATCTCTCGGCCGGTGGTGTCCTTGGCGTGGACGACGTGGGTGACCGGGTCGAGGGTGAAGGCCAGGTCGGGCGAGGTCAGGCCGTAGGAGACTTCGGCGAGGGCCGGATCGTCGGCGGCCTGCGGGGTTTTGACGATCAGCAGGTTGGAGAACCCGGCGTCGCGCGCCGTCAGCAGCAGGTCGACCCCGGGCAGGACCTCCTGGTACAGGGCCCGTGGCCCGTCGATGACCGGGGCGGGCAGTAGGCCGGGCCAGGTCATGGTGAGCTGGTGCCCGTCGGTGGTGAAGGTCACCAGATCCGTGGATGAGGCCGCGTCCTGAGGGGCGGTGACAGTGGCTGGCCGGATCTGACCGCGATGGGACCGGTCGGCGCGGCTCGCCGCGCGGCTGCCGCCGGAGAAGACCACGGGGCTGTTCACGGCCTTGGGGGCCCAGCCGCCACCCTTGACACGGCGCAGATCGGTGTCGATCGGCCGCCAGGTCCCGTCGACCTTGGCCCGGAACGGCAGGGCACGGGTTTCCAGTTCGAAGCTGCCGTCCGGGCGGGCCCAGGTGGTGCTGTTTGCGTCGCGCAGCGCGGTGACCTCCACCCGCTTGCCCGCAGCGCGGGCCTTGGAAACGGCGGCAGCCTCGTCCAGCAGCCTTGGCGCGGCCACCTGCTCTTTTCCGCGCGCGGGGGAGGGGGCGTGGTGGAGGGCGGGCAACTGGGTCAGGCCGAGAGCGGCGGCCACCGCGGTTGCCAGCACCGCACCGACCCGCCCCTGACTACGAGGCGTGCGCAGCCATGGTCTGTCCACGAAACGTCTTCCCTCCCCGAAACCCGGCTTCGCCGGGTACTGCTTTTGCGCACCTCTTCGGGCGCAATACGTGCCCGCCCGCGCCCCGCCGCCTGAATTTCAGGTTGGGGCACAGAGGTGCCAGCAGATCATGCACGACCGGGCGAGTAAATGCCAGTGTTCTCGCGTATTCCGTCAAGCGATCCGAACGCGTGGGAACCGTTTGCGTGATGTGCAGGACCTGTGATTCCCGGCAATTCACCGTAACCATCGTGTGCGGATGGTGTCTCGTCGCCGTACGGGTCGGGACGTGCAGCTGGGTGTTTTGGAATAATCTTGCCGCTTATTTTCGCATGTGAGCACCTTGTAAAGGAAAGTGTTTACGCTGTCGAAATGCCGCAATCCTGAATCTTCTCCGGGTCGACATGTCTTGGTCGCGAATTCCCTGTGTGACGGGCATCACATTGGCTGTTTCGTGTTTGACGGCGGATGAAATGAGGGCAGAGGATTCGGCGGATTCTTGTGTTGTCTTCGGGGTGGGGCGCGCGCTTTTTGGGCGCGGGTTTCCTGCCGGCCGCCATGGGGGGCTGTTCGGTGTTTGGTTCGCTGTCGTGGTCCGGCCGAGGTGCGCTGCCCCGTACCTCCAAAGCTCGCTCGCGTACGCGCCGGGTCCGGCTGGGCATGGGGGCGGCGATTATGGCCGCCTTGGTGGTGGGGCTGCTGCCGGCGCAGGCGATGGCGGCGCCGCCACCGGGCGGGGACCGGTCGGGCGTGGACCTCATCGACATTCCTCCCGAGGAGAAGGCCACCGACGCCGACACCGGGGTCCTGGACGACCTGACCGGCGAAGCGACCGTGCCACCGGTGGAATACGAGCCGGTCAACACCACCGCGCCGGCGGGTGGCCAGGGCGAGGTGACGCTGACCGATCCGGTCGCGGGTGGTCTGGTGCAGGCCGGTTCCCTGCCGGTGTTGCTGGGTGCTCCCGAGGACGCGGACACCCCAGAGGAACTGGATCCGCTCAAGGGCACCTGGCAGGTGGAGGTTGCAAC